>JAKEIB010000076.1 GCA_022614705.1 Planctomycetota bacterium
ATTGAGAACTGTGAATATGCACGAAGACCACAATGCATCCATCGCCCGCTTGGGCGCCGCGCTCGATCAGATCAAACAACAGCTTTCCCGCGTGATCGTCGGCCAGCACGACGTGATCGAGCAGATGCTGATCGCGCTGTTCAGCCGCGGCCACTGCTTGCTGGAGGGCGTTCCCGGTTTGGCGAAAACGCTGCTCGTGAGCACGCTGGCGCGTTCGTTGAATCTCACATTCAGCCGGATCCAGTTCACGCCCGACCTGATGCCGGCCGACATCACGGGCACCGACATCATCGAAGAGAACCGCTCCACGGGTCAGCGCGAGTTGCGTTTCCTGCAGGGGCCGATTTTTTCGCACGTCATCCTAGCCGATGAAATCAACCGCACGCCGCCGAAAACGCAGGCGGCATTGCTCGAAGCGATGCAAGAACGGCAAGTCACCGTCGGCCGTATCCGGCACCAAATGAGCGACCCGTTCCTGGTGCTGGCGACGCAAAATCCGATCGAGCAGGAAGGCACGTATCCATTGCCGGAAGCGCAGCAAGATCGCTTCATGTTCAAGGTGCTGGTTTCGTACCCGAACTTCGATGAAGAATTCGAAGTTGCCCGCCGGACGACTAGCGCGGGCACGCCCGAGGTCGAAACCGTGCTTTCGCCTGAGGAAATTCTACAACTGCAAGAGCTAGTGCGCTCGGTGCCAATCAGCGATCACTTGATTCGCTACACGCTTGCGCTGGTGCGTCAAACGCGCGTCGGCGAGCGCGGGGCGGCCGATTTCGCCCGCGAACAGTTGGCTTGGGGCGCCGGGCCGCGCGCCACGCAGTTTTTGATCCTGGGCGCCAAGGCCCGGGCGCTCGTTTACGGTCGGCCGCACGTCGCGGTGGAAGACATCCGCGCCCTGGCCAAGCCGGTGCTGCGGCATCGGCTGGTGGTGAATTTCGCCGCCGAAAGCGACGGCGTCACCTCGGATCACGTCATCGACCGCCTTCTCGACGTCACCCCCACGCACGAAGACCAACTCCTCCATGACGACCGCTTCCAAAAGATCTTTGCATCCTGAGGTCATCCAGCGGATCAGTCGCCTCGAGGTTCGTGCGCGTCACATCGTCGAGGGGCTGCTCAGCGGCATGCATCGCAGTCCGTACTTCGGCCAGAGCGTCGAATTCCTGCAGCACCGCGAGTACGCGCCGGGCGACGACTTGCGCCGCGTCGATTGGAAGGTGTGGGCCAAGCAGGACCGGCTGTACGTTAAGCAGTATGAAGAGGACACCAACCTGCGCTGTTGCCTCCTGGTCGATGTGTCCGAGAGCATGGCGTACGGCAGCGGGCCTCTGTCGAAGCTCGATTATGCGGTGACCGCCGCCGCGGCCTTGGCATATCTTCTTCTGCGGCAACAGGACGCCGTCGGTTGTGCGGTGTTCGACGAGGGCGTGCGGCAAACGATCCCGCTGCGCACGAGCTCGAGCCATCTTTCCACGATCATCCGCGCGCTGGAACCGAAACAGCCGAAGCACAAGACGCGGCTTTACGACGTGCTGGTCCAAGTCGCCGAGACTTACCCGCGCCGCGGCATGATGATCCTCATTTCCGATTTGCTGGTGGACGTGGACGACGCCCAGCGCGGTTTGCGGCTATTGCGACAGCGAGGCCACGACGTGCTCGTGCTGCACGTGATGGACGACGACGAGCTTGATTTTCCATTTGCCAGCCCGGCGCGGTTCGAGGGCCTGGAGACGGCCGATCACCTGACGTGTAACCCGCGCGCGCTGCGTGAAGGTTACTTGCAAGCGCTCGACCGGTTCCTGGCTGCGTTGCGGCATGGCTGCGCGCGCGACAATGTCGACTACGCGCTGATCCGCACGAGCATGCCGCTCGACGCGGCGCTGACCGCATTTTTGAAGCACCGACAACACGAACGCCAGCGGTAAGACAATTGCGGATTGCGGATTGCGGATTGAAAGAAGCCCAATCCGCAATCCGCAATCCGCAATCCGAAATCCGCAATCGAAGGAACTGAATTTGTCGTTTCTATTTCCAACACTCCTGACAATCGGCCTGCCGCTGATCGGCGTGCCCATATTGATCCACCTGATCAATTTGCGGCGGCAGCAGCGGATTCGTTGGGCGGCCATGCAGTTTCTGCTGGAGAGCCAGCGCCGCAACCGGCGTTGGATCATGCTCAAACAGCTGCTGCTGCTGGCCACGCGAATGGCGGCAATCGCGCTCTTGGTGTTGATGCTCGCGCACCTCATGCTGCGCAACGAATGGCTCAGCCTACTCGGTCGCGGCACGACGCATCACCTGGTGCTGCTCGACGACAGCTATTCCATGAGCGATCGCTGGGACGATGCGTCCGCGTTCGGCGAAGGGAAACGGGCAGTTCAAGCGATTGTCGATCAGGCCCATTTGCAATCGGATACGCAGCTCATCACGCTGCTGCGATTTTCCGAGGCCGCGCGGCTTTCGGCTGGTGCTCAGCCAAAGGTGTTCAGCGAGCAAATTAACGAAACGTTCCGCGGCCGGTTGGAATCCCTGCTCGCCGGGTGGGACGTGTCGGAAACCGATGTCGGCCCTGCCGAGGCGCTCAAGGCCGTCCCACGACTACCGCTGGCGGAAGGCGACCAAACGCTCATTTTGTATCTTGTGAGCGACTTCCGCGCTCGCCAATTTGCCAGTGCCACCGAAATTCGCAAGCTGCTAGCCGATTTGGTTGAAGATGAAAAAATCGCGCAGACTCACCTGGTGCGTTGCGTCAACGAAGCGCGGCCGAATTTGGCGATTACGTCGCTCGTCCCGGAATCGGGCGTGCGCGCGGCGGGCGTGGAAATGTGGATGAGAGTCACCGTGGCCAACTATGGCGACGCACCGGCGCGCGGTGTCACCGTGCAGCTCGAACAGGACGGCGACGCGCTGCCGGCGCTGGCGCTCGACGACATCCCGCCGCGCGATGAGCTGTCGCACAAGTTTCGCGTGCAGTTTGCCGGCACGGGCGCTCATTCGCTAATCGCGTCGCTTGGGTCGGATGCGGTAGATGTGGATAACCGCCGCTATTTCGCCTTCGATCTGCCGCCGGCGCGGCCGGTGCTGATCATCGATGGCTCGCAGGACGGCCGCGGCGGCCGCCAGCTTTCGCTGGCCCTCGCGCCCGGCGGCAACACGCGCACCGGCTGGCAGCCGCACGTCGAGCCGCCCAGTTTTCTGGCCGACCTCCCCTCCCCAAATTGGGGAGGGGCTAGGGGAGGGGCGCCAGCGGCTGTGTGCCTGCTCGACGTGCCGCGACTGGCCGACGACGAATTGGCCGCGCTCGAAAATTACGTCCGCGCGGGCGGCGGCGTCGCGCTATTCGTCGGCCCGGACACGGATCGCAGCTTCTACAACGATCGCTTCTATCGCAATGGCGACGGTCTATTTCCTGTTCCACTGAAGCTGCCCACACAGCTGATGGACAATGCTGGCGAATCGACACCCGACCTCGAAATCACGCAGCATCCCTTGTTTCAAGTTTTTGCGGGCCGGCGAAACGGTTTTCTGCCGCTGGTGATGATCGACTATTACTATGCACTGCCGGACGCGTGGTCGCCCAAGGACGACGACTCGCTGCAAATCCTGGCTCGCCTGCGCAACAACGAGCCGCTCGTCGTCGAGAAAAAATTCGGCGAGGGGCGCGTTGTCGCGCAGCTCACCAAGCTTTCATCGGGTGACACGCCGCTCGGTCGCTGGAGCAACTGGAGTCTCAACCCGGCATTCCCCGTACTGGCCAACGAGCTGGTGAGCTATCTCGCGGCAACGCGGCAGGTTGATCCGCTGCATCAAGTAGGTGACGACCTGGTGGTCTCCGTTGAAGAGGGGAAATACGAACCGACGATGCGTTTCGTGCTGCCCGATGAGCACTCAGCGGGCGGTGCCCGGCCGACGCACGCGGAAGTGCCAGTCGATGCAAAACCAAGCGGCGGCCGGCTAACCGCAAAGCTTCCGAACGTTGCCGCGAGCGGCGTGTATGAAGTGCAGCTCCAGTCATTGCAAGGCGACTTGGAGAATCGCGATTTTGCCGTCAATGTGGCGCCGGGCGAAGGTGATCTGTCCGTCGAGCCTCGCACGGAATTAATCGAGCAACTGGCCGGCGTCGATTTTCAACTGCACGACGCCGCCGATATGGCGCTCAACGCTCAGCAGCTAGCCGGCTTCCAAATGAGCGACGCGCTGCTGGCGACTCTCATCGTCATGCTGGTTGCCGAGCAGCTGTTCGCCTATTTGGCGAGCTACCACGTCACGCCGCTGCGAGGTGCAACACGATGAGCTTCGCCGCGCTTACCAGTTTGGTTTTGCCTCTGGCCGCTGCTTCGGGCGATGCGAACACGAGCGCCGAACTCGGTCGCATGGTGTACGAGCTGTCGCGATTGCGTTCGTTCGACGACGAACGCCTGCCGTTGGCGCTCATCGCCGCGGGCACGATCGCGCTCGTGGCCGTCGTATGGTACTTGTATCGCCGCGACGCCGTGGAGTTGTCGCGGCCGATGCGGATCGGCGTGATGCTGCTGCGCTGCCTGGCGCTTGCCGGATTGTTCGTGTTTTTTCTGGGCATCGAGCGACGCACAACGACCGAGGTCGTTCACAACTCGCAAGTGGCCGTGCTCGTCGACGTCAGCCAGAGCATGGGATTGAGCCAGACGACCGACGCGGTAAGCAGCGGGACGGCGTCACGCATCGACGCCGTTGTTAGTGCTCTTGACGGCAGCCCACTCGTCGCCGACTTGCGGCGCACGCACGACGTCAACATCGCCCGATTTGACGAGGACGTGGAGCCGGTGGCGACGTTGCCGAAGAGTCAGGAGAGTCAAGAGTCGAGAGTCGAGAGTCGAGAGCCAGAAGCACAGTCCGATGCAAATCCTCCGGCACTCGACTCTCGACCCTCGACCCTCGACCCGATTGACTGGTCCGCCGAGCTTCAGCCGCGGGGGACCGAAACGCGGCTTGGCCAGGCGTTGGCCGAACAGCTGCGACAATATCGCGACGCGCCGCTGGCCGGGGTCGTTGTCATTTCCGATGGCGCGCAGAACGCGGGCGTCGAGCCGAGCGCGGCGATCGAGGCGGCCCGCGCGGCCAAGGTGCCCATTTACACGATCGGCGTGGGTTCCACCGAGTCGCAGCGCAACGTCGCGCTGCGGGATCTCGTCGTGCCTACTCGTGCATTTCCGGGCGACACGTTGAACATCACCGGCTATTTGCAAGCCGACGGCTATACGGGCCGAACCGTCGACGTGGAACTCACACGGCGCCGCACCGACGATCCGGCCGGCGGCGGCACGCCGATCGCCTCCGATCGGGTTGCCCTTCCTGCCGATGGCGACGTGGCGCCGGTATCGTTTTATTTGGAACCGGGCGAGGCGGGCACGTTCGTCTATCAGCTCCGCATCAAAGCGCCGACTGACGATGGCAACTCGCGCGACAACCAGCGCGAGGCGGAAGTCGAAGTGGTCGACCGCCAAACTCGCGTCTTACTCTTCGCCAGCGGGCCAATGCGCGATTACCAATATCTGCGCAATCAGCTTTTTCGCGACAAGACGATGACGGTCGACGTGTTGCTGCAGACTGCGCAAGAAGGCATCTCGCAGGAATCGAACGAACTTCTCGACCGCTTTCCCAGCACCGCAGAGGAACTTTACAAGTACGACTGCATCGTGGCCTTCGACCCCGATTGGACGGCGCTCGACGCCAGCCAGGTCGAGCTGCTGGAAAAATGGGTTTCGGAGGAAGCGGGCGGACTCATTGCCGTTGCCGGTCCGATCAATACGGCGAAGTGGACGCGCAGCACGGAACACGCCAAGCTACGCGACTTGTACCCGGTGATTTTTCAACAGCGATTGACGCTGCTGGACGACGGCCAATACGGAGGGGAAGCGCCGTGGCCGCTGGCGATGGAGCGAGCCGGGCGCGAGGCCAAGTTTCTTTGGCTCGGCAACTCGGCGGAAGAGAGCGATGCCGCGTGGGACAGTTTTCCAGGAGTGTACGGCTACTACGCCGTGAAGGGCGAAAAGCCGGGCGCGACTGTGTACGCGCGGTTTTCCGATCCGCAGGCCGGCATTTCCAATCAGCGGCCCGTTTACATGGCAAGCCAGTTTTACGGCGGCGGCCAGGTGTTTTACATCGGCAGCGGCGAGTTGTGGAGGTTGCGATCGGTCGACCCGGCCTATTTCGAAGTGCTCTACACCAAGTTGATTCGCCACGTAAGCCAAGGGCGAATCTTGCGCGGCTCGTCGCGCGGCTTGCTGCTTGTGGAGCGCGATCGCTACGAGTTGGGCGAGACGGTCGTCTTGCGCGCGCGGCTCTCCGATGCGCAGCACGAGCCGCTTGCCGAAGAAAGCGTCACCGCTCAACTCCTCCGGCCGGACGGCTCGACGGAGCCCATCAAGCTTTCAGCCGAGATCGACAAGCCCGGCATGTATGCCGGCCAGCTGACCGTGTTGCAGGAAGGCACGTATCAGGTCGCGCTCTCGGTGCCCGGCTCCAATGAAGAGCCGCTCGGCCGATATTTGCAGGTTCGCGTGCCCGACCTGGAACGCACGCACGCCGAGCGTAACGAACAGCTTCTCTCGGCGATCGCCAAAGATACGGGCGGCATTTACTACAAAGAATTTACCGCAGCGATTCAAGGCGACGACACGTCGAAACCGCTCAGTGAAGCAATCACCAGCCGGGCGGAAGTGAAACTCGTAAAAGGCGCGCCGGACCAGGATTTTGCCCGCGCCCAAATGAACTGGCTGCTGGCCATAATCGCCGGCTCGCTGTTTATCGAATGGATCGTGCGTCGGTTGAACCGGTTGGCGTAAATAGGATTGCGGATTGCGGATTGAAGACCTTAATCCGAAATCCGAAAAACCACGCATGTCGATTATGACGCATAATACCAAACTCCCCCCCGCCGTTCGGCGCGTTCTTGACGCCGTGCGGCGTCGTATCCGCGCTTACGTGTGGTTACAGGGGATAGCGCTCGTCGCCTTAGTGCTCGGTGTTGCATTTTGGATCGGCTACTTTCTCGATCGCTTTTTCGAGCCGTCGCCGACGGTGCGACAGGTTGGGATGTTCCTAATCGCGATCGTGACGCTGTACGTCGCGTACCGCTACGTGTTGCGAAGGGCCATGGTCTGCATCTCCGACGCGAGCGCTGCCGCACTCTTGGAGCGGCGCTTTCCTACTCTAAACGAGCACGTGCTGACGGCCGTGGACGTGGCGTCGCGTCCCGATCGGGCCGCTTCGTTTCATCCGCAGCTCGTTCACGAAACTCAGCAGTCGGCCGCGCAGGCCGTGGCAAGCGTGCGCGCCGAGGAACTGTTCAATCGCGGGCCGCTGTTGCGGGCCGTCGGCGCGGCCGTGTTCCTGGCAGTTTCTATTGGACTTTTCGCCCTTTTCTCGACGGATGCGTTCGGCTTCTGGCTCAAGCGTATCGCGCTCAGCGAAGAACCCTGGCCGCGGCGAGTGCACTTGGAAGTCGCCGGCTTTCCGGCCGATGACGCGGGCCGGCGCGTCCAGAAGATCGCGCACGATGATGACTTCGAGCTGCTGGTCCGCGCCAGCACGGCCGGCTACAAGTTGCCCGACGAAGTCGAGATCCGTTTTCGCCTGGCCGACGGCCGCCGCGGTCGGGACACCATGATCCGCGTCGGTGAAGCGCAGCCGAGCCACACTGTAGCCGGGGTCTCAGACCCCGGCCACAAGCAAGAGGCTGTAGCCGGGGCCTTAGACCCCGGCCACAAGCAAGAGGAATCGCAGTTGTTCCGCTACCAGTTCAAACGCGTCGCAAGCGACATGGAGTTCGATGTCGTGGGCGGCGACGATCGCCTGCGCGACCTGCGGCTCGCGGTCGTCGAACGGCCCGAGCTGTTCGCGATCGAGCTGGAGTGCGTATATCCCGACTATCTGGATCGCGAACCGCGCCGGCTGCCCGTCACTGGCGGAATGCGTATCCCCGAGGGTACGGGACTTGTGCTGCGTGCCGGGTCGACCAAGCCGCTCACCGCTGTGCACATTCACCGCACGAACACTCAGGACGATCCCGATACAAAGCTCGCCTTCCCCGATAACCCGCGAGAAGAGCTGCGATGGGAATACGGCACTCTCAGCGACGATGACGTACTGCTAGTCAGCGTGACGGATACTGATGGCGTGACGTCGCGCGAGCCGTACCGCGTGTCGCTGGCGACGGTTCGCGATGAAGTGCCGCAGGTTGCCGTGCGGTTGTCCGGTATCGGCACGGCGATCACGCCCGAGGCAATACTGCCGGTCGTCGGCAAAGTGACCGACGACTACGGCCTCGAACGGGCGTGGTTCGAATATCAGATCGACGGCGCCCCGGCCGCCACGCGGCCCGTTCATGTAGCCGGCCTCTCAGAGGCCGGCATCATTCCGAACGGCGAACCACTGCTCGAAACACTCGGCCAATTCGATTTGCGCGCGGCCGACGAATCCACCGGCCAGCGGGCGATCGTGCTCACGCCTGGCCAGCGCTTTTCGCTTTCGCTGAAAGCGTCCGATCGCTTTAACCTTGCCGATGAGCCACACACCGGCAGCAGCCAGCAGTTCACGCTCGACGTCGTCACCGTCCCCCAGTTGCTCGCGCTGATGGAGCGCCGCGAGCTGGCACTGCGGCAACGGTACGAAGTCATTTTTGAGAAGATGACCGACACGCGCAATTTGCTCAATCGTGTGGAATTTGAACCCGTCGGCGCGGCCGGCTCGGCTGCCGGCGATGAACGTGCGTCCAACGATACAGGCGAGCCGCCTGTATCCACGCCGGAGCGTGCGCTAGCCCGTCGCCGGCTTCGCGTAGCCGGCTCGCTGCAAAACGTGGTCCAATCGGCGGACGAAGTCGCCGGCGTGGCCGAGGCGTTCGACGACTTGGGCGAGCAGCTCACAAATAATCGCATCGATAACCCCGACTTAAAGAGCCGCTTGCGGGAACAAATCGCGCAGCCGCTGCATCGAATTGGAGAGCAGCGTATGCCGCAATTGGCCGCGCAGCTAAAATTGGTAGAGGAGCACATCGCCGACCCGGCCGCAGGCGCCACGGAACTCGCCAGGTCGATCGCGCTGGCCGACGAGATTCTGGTCGAGATGCGCCAGGTATTGGATCGCATGCTGGAACTGGAAACGTACAACGAAGTCGTCGCGTTGCTGCGGAACATTATTACCGACCAGGACGAAATCAACCGCCAAACCAAAGAGCGTCAAAAGGAACGTTTGCGAAATTTGTTTGAGGAATAGCAACCACAAAGACACAAAGGACACGAAGATCGGCTTCGTTGCAGAG
>JAKEIB010000077.1 GCA_022614705.1 Planctomycetota bacterium
CTGGCATGGTCACCCTCCTTGGTGAAAATGGTCCGGGAAAAATACAAGAAAACGCTCAACGTGTCACTACCAATTCCCAGTAACCTTGCTACAGACTCGAAATTCTCGCCGGAACGACTTGTCTGGTCCCACGCGCCGCGAACCATTCACTGTATATTGCGCGGATCGTAGGATGGCACGCCCAGAGTCTTTCAGGATTATGCAAGTGGTAGCGGGCAGGCCCAAAGGGCCGATAGTCAATCGCCAGGGGCGTCAGCCCCTGGTAGCGAATTCCTCGGATTCCTAAGCCCCGACGGGGCGACAGTGAGTTTTTACTGTCGCCCCTTCAGGGCTTTGGTTTCAATCATTACGACTCCAGGGGCTGACGCCCCTGGCGATTAACTGTTGCCGCGTTGCGGCTGGAACTGCTACTAATGGCATAATCCTGCTTTGCGATGGGCGCGGTTTTGTAAAGGTTTTTTGGCAGTCATGAGTCGCCACGCCCTTTGGAGACTCAGGGCCTGCCATCCGACGCTCATTCCAGTAATTCCCAAGAATTGTCTCAGTCCGGCTCGATGTCAGATTGACAATTCCCGATTGGCAACATTTAATCGCCCCAATCGAATCGATTTAGGGTGGCCTCGCGACGAAATTGGGGTTTACCATTCTGCCGCGAGGCCGTAACTCTCCTTCCTCAACACAACGGAGCTAATTGGAAGGGTCTGGAATCGCTTCCGTCCATACGTAAGTGGGCAGGGATTCCGGACGGGTCGCTTTTTAGCGGCCAGCGCGGCGTGAGCTTCGAGTCGAGCCCGGCCGCGCGACGTGTAACGACTTGATATGGAGCACCATGGATGAATGGTCGTGCCGACTGCGATCAACGCAGTCCGATGGCAACGGACGAGGAGCCTCCCGGTCCTCTGGACCTGTCTTCTTCAAGCCTTCCTTCAACGTTTACTTATGCAGCAAACGGCGACAGGGCCGACGCGACGTTAGGCTTCGCCCGCGCTTTTGGCGATTCCTTCTCCGCCGTGGCGACTGTTTCGGTGCCGGCGCAGTCTGCCCATCACAATGGGACCGCGCCGCGGAGAAGGGGACAGGCACATTTTGCTCCGAGGACTCCGCAAAATGAGCCAGTCCCCGACGGCTGTGAGACGGATTTTGCGGTCGGCGACGCCGGCGGCAGTCTGGCGTTTCTGCGGCAGACGACCAGCGTGCGCACGCGCGCGTTCCGCCGCCGACACTTTCCGAACGTCGCATCACGCGAGTGGAACGATTGGCGTTGGCAATCGCGGCATCGCATCCGTACGCTCGCGCCGCTGGAAGCAATGCTGCGGCTATCCGAGGAAGAGCGCGAAGCGCTCGTCCAGGGCGGCACGATGCTGCCCGTCGGGATCACACCATATTACATGAGCCTGTTGGATGCCAACGATCCGTCGCAACCGCTGCGGCGCACGGTTGTGCCGACGCTCAATGAATTCGTGCGCACCAAGGGCGAGGCGGACGATCCACTGGGCGAGGACTCGCACAGCCCGGTGCCCGGCTTGGTCCACCGTTACCCGGACCGCGTGCTGCTGCTGCCGCTCGACTTTTGCTCGACCTACTGCCGCTATTGCACGCGGTCGCGCGTCGTGGGGCACGGCGAGTTGATGCCGCAGGAAAGCCGGCTGATGGCGGCGTTTGATTATCTGCGCCGGACGCCGCAAATCCGTGACGTGCTCATTTCGGGCGGCGACGCACTCGCGCTTGGCGAGGACCGGCTGGAATGGATCCTGCAACAATTGCGGGCGATCCCGAACATCGAGTTCATCCGCATCGGCACGAAGATGCCGGCCGTGTTGCCGCAGCGGATTACGCGCGAGCTTTGTCGCATGTTGCGACGATACCATCCGATCTGGATGAGCCTACACTTCATCCATCCCGACGAATGCACGCCCGAAGCGGCCCAGGCCTGTGCCCGTCTGGCCGACGCCGGCATTCCGCTCGGTTCGCAGACCGTGCTCCTGAAGGAAGTGAACGACAGCGTCGAGACGATTCGCCAGCTCATGCACAAGCTGCTGCTAATGCGCGTGCGGCCTTACTACTTGTATCAGTGCGATCCGATTAGCGGCTCGTCGCACTTCCGCACGTCGGTCGCGAAGGGCCTCGAAATCATCGAAGGCCTGCGCGGGCACACGACCGGGTACGCTGTGCCGACTTACGTGATCGACGCCCCCGGCGGCGGCGGCAAAATCCCGCTGCAACCCGACAGCGTTATCGGCCGCGACGGCGATTGGCTGTTGCTGCGGAACTATGAAGGGCAGGAATACCGGTATCACGACCCAATTCCGTAGCGACAGGCGGCTCGCCTGTCGCTTTACTTCTCGGCCGACAGGCGAGCCGCCTGTCGCTACGTCCATGCACATCGGCCTCACGTACGACCTCCGCACTGAATACCTGGCCGCCGGTTACGGCGAGGAGGAGACTGCCGAGTTCGATCAACTTGGCACGATCGAGGCGATTGACGGCGCGTTGCAAGAGCTCGGCCACACGACCGATCGAATCGGCAACGTACGGAATCTCGTCAAACGACTAGGGCAGGGCGACCGTTGGGACCTCGTGTTTAACATTTGCGAAGGCCTCCGCGGCCGGTCGCGCGAGTCCCAGGTGCCGGCAATTCTCGACGTGTACGAGATTCCGTACACATTTGCCGATCCGGCGGTGCTGGTCGTGTGCCTCGACAAAGCGCTGACAAAAACCGTCGTGCGAGCGGCCGGCGTACCGACGGCGGACTGGCACGTCGTCTCGAATCTGGCAGACGTTGCCCGTTGTCGATTGCCGTTCCCTGTCATCGCCAAACCGCTGGCGGAAGGAACAGGAAAGGGCATCGACGCGGCATCCAAGATTCTCGGTCGGCGCGCATTGCGGGAAACATGCCAGCGGCTCTTGGAGCGATATAACGAACCAGTGCTCGTCGAACACTTCCTGCCCGGTCGCGAGTTCACGGTGGGCATTCTCGGCGCCGGCGACGATGCCGAAGTCGTCGGCACGCTGGAAGTCGTGCTGCGACCAGACGCCGAACAGGATGTCTATTCCTACGTCAACAAAGAGCAGTGCGAAGAATTGGTCGATTTTCCGCTCGTGTTGGCCAGCAATGATCGACGGGTGGCGGAAGCCGAACGCGTGGCGCTCGCAGCGTGGCGTGCCGTCGGTGGCTGCGACGCCGGCCGGCTCGATTTGCGTTGCGACGAAAATGGCGATCCGCAGCTCATGGAAATCAATCCGCTGGCCGGCTTGCATCCGACGCATTCGGACTTGCCGATGCTGTGGACGGCGATTGGGCGGGATTACATCGCGCTGATCGAACGAATTGTAGACTATGCCAAATTGCGGATTTCGGCACCCAGAGGGTACCCGGGATTGCGGATTAAATCGACGAATCCGCAATCCGCAATCCGCAATCCGAAATACTAAGGCTTTATGCGCGTCGCCTTCCTTTACAACCGAGCCGCCGAAGACCCGGCCCAGTTCGCCGAAGACGACGATCCCTCGCGGTCACCGGTGGTCGCCGCATTAAAGTGGCTCGGGCACGAAGTCACGCCAGTCGCCTGCACGCTGGATCTTGCGCAAGTTCGCAATCGGCTTGAAGAGGTCAAGCCAGAAGTAACTTTCAACCGAGTCGAATCGCTCGGCGGCAGCGACGCGATGGCAGCTGCAATACCCATGCTGCTCGATACGACGTGCATTCCCTACACCGGTTGTCACACCGCAGCGATCGTGGCAACTGCGAGCAAACTGAGCGCGAAAGAACGACTAATTCGTTGCGGGCTGCCCACGCCAGAATGGGTGGAAGCGGATTTCGGATTGCGGATTGCGGATTGCGGATTGTCAAACGCCATACCCAATCCGCAATTCGCAATCGGCAATCCGCAATTCATCCTTAAATCGGTCTTCGAACACGCGTCCTTCGAGATGGATGACACTGCCGTCGTCGGCCCAGCCGCGCCTGACGAAATCGCCGAGCTCGTCCGCAAGCGCACCAAGCTCACTGGCAAGCCATTCTTTGCCGAACGGTTTGTCGATGGCCGGGAATTCAATCTCTCGCTTCTGGGCGAAAAGCCCCAAGTGCTGCCGCCCGCTGTAATCGACTTCTCCGCGTTTCCGACGGGCAAGCCGCGAATCGTCGGCTACGGCGCCAAATGGAACGACGCGTCCTTCGAGTTCCGCAACACGCCGCGTCACTTCGACTTTCCGACGTCCGACGCACCACTGATTCGTTGGCTGAAGGACCTGGCCGTCGAATGTTGGCGGCTTTTCGGATTGCGCGGCTACGCGCGCATCGATTTTCGCGTCGATTCGGCCGGACAACCGTGGATTCTCGAAATCAATACCAACCCGTGCATCGCGCCGACATCGGGCTTTGCTGCCGCACTGGAGCAAGGCGGACTCAGTTACGACGACGGAATACAGCGAATCATCGAGGCGGCGCTTCCGCTTCGTACTTATCCCAGCATCGCAAAACGGCGACCTCTGGCGGCCAATTAAATGAGTTCGACCTGCGCATTATCAATCGTCTCATCCCAGCGCCTATGGACCGCGTTAAAAGTATCGCGACGACGAAATTGACGAACGATCGACGTTCAACAATGTTGAAATTGCACCAGATCACGCTCCGAGACGAAGTATTCGTGAGTGATCGGGAGGTGGTGCGGTCGATCGTCGAGCGTACTGGTTTCTTCCGACCCGACGAAGTGGGCATTGCCGTGGAACTTGTCGATGAACGACTGTCGCGCGGTGCCACCAGCGGTTACCACTTCGTGTTTGTTGAAGTGGGCAACGCCGTCGCCGGTTATGCCTGCTACGGCCCCATCGCCTGCACCAGTGCCAGCTACGACCTGTACTGGATCGCCGTGGATCCACGCTTTCAACGGCAGGGCATTGGCCGCCTATTGAACGAGGCTGTCGAATCGCGCGTGGCGGCCGGCGGCGGCGAACGGATCTACGTCGATACCTCGGGCCGGCCGCAATACGCACCCACCCGGGCGTTCTACGAGCACGGCGGATTTCGCTGTGAGGCCCGGCTGGCGGACTTCTACGCCGCCGGCGACGATCGGATGATCTACGTGAAGGCCGTCGGCCGCTGATTTCGCCTATTTATGCGGCCCACAAGCGCGTGCAGTGTCAACTTGAGCTCGGACCAGGCCGTGAAAGTTTTGCGAGTTTCTTGGCGTCAAATTCTTGACATTCCCCGCTGCCAATGGGTATGCTAACAGCCAGTGAGCGGGGAGGAGTTAACATAGTCTAGTTCGAGTTGTTCGGTATTCGGCTACCGCAGGGGAGTAGCCAGTGTCGACATCCAATTCAGTCGAGATGCTAGGTCTTTGCCGACGCTGCCGGGTGGCAGCGCACAGTGCGGCAAAGCCCTAGCATTTTTTGTTGGATGCGAGAATTGTCGATCCAGGCGATAGCTTGCGGCACTCAAAATGAAAGGAACCAGTTAATGAAATCACATCGCTTGTTGAGGCTTACGCGTGTGTGCGCCAGCGTCGTGTTGCTGTGTGGCCTTGTTTCCTTGATCGGCGGCACGGCGTTCGCCGCGATTGGTCCAGGCTTCGACCTCCTGTCAACTCCGCCCGGCGGAGCCGTCCTTGATCTTTCATCGGTGGGCGGTCCGGCGAATTTCCCGCTGCAGGGACGGCCCATCGGACCAGGAAATACGGATACGATTGTCCAACGAATGGGTGGTCTGCCGCCTGGTGGCCTCGGCCCCATTCCTGCTGAAATCGTGGCTCTCTCGCTGGAGAGCATTGCACCAGTGCAGTTGGGCCCTTCTTTCTTTGATGTGTTTGTCGACCTCAACCCGTTGGCTGCATCCCTGGGCTCACTCAACGTGACGAGTCATGTTGATCCAGGTGGTGGGACCTTCGATTCGTTTTTTGACGTGTTCGCTCGGGTGACGCTGACGGAAGTCGGTAACCCGATGAATCAAATGGTCGCTACGCGCCAGGACCAGATTCGTTCAATGAGCTCGCCTTGGTCGCACATCAGACCGCAATACTACCCCGAGAACTCACAGTATCCGTCCGGCAATTTTTATCCGGGGGTGCTTCCGGGTACGGGTACAGCGGTCGGGATCAATCACACCGGTCCACATCCGCACACGGACCCGTCCACGCCGGAGCCAGCCAGCGTGTTGCTGCTGGTGATGGGTGGCGTGGGCCTCGGCTTGTTCGGGCAAGCCCGGCGGCGGTGATCGATGGAGATGGAAGGGTTAGCGTAGTAGCGTAGCCTGTTCCAAATCGAAACGGACAGGGCCTACCCAGGGGCGGTGACCCTGTCCGTTTTTTGCTAGTATCACTTGTATCACTTGTCTGATTCGCCAAGCGCCATCGCCGACCGGGGATATCGATCCAATTCGACGTTCAATGCTTGATTCTGCGCCCATTCGCCGGCTGCTGTTTGGAATCTCGCCGAACGAGACGAGTTTTGCTCGACGCGGCTTTCCTGAAACCCATCATTCCGTGCGACGGCATCTAGAGACTGCCGCGGGCGCCTTCGTTGATGGCTACAACGCGGCGTTAGCTAAACCGCAAGCGGAAGAAATTGTCACAACGCTCAATAACGTTGACGCGATGTACTCTGGGTTCGCGTTTGAAGGCGCAGCGATGGGGCTCGCGCTACTAGATTTGATTACGCCGTGGAACCGCGGGAGGTTGCAGCGATTGATCAATACGCCCGAGGGCGACGCGCATCTGTACATGCTGCACGTCGGCGCCGGCTGGGCGATTGCGCGAATTCCGTGGGCGCGTCGTAACTTTGAACGAGCGATGGCGCGCCACCATCGGCTCTATCGCTGGTTAACCCTGGACGGCTACGGTTTTCATCAGGGATTCTTTCACACGCGCGAACTGGTCGTCGATCGATCGGTACCGCGGGGACTGTCGCTCCATGCCGCGCGGGTATTCGATCAGGGCCTCGGACGAAGCTTGTGGTTTTCGCAGGGCGCGGACGTTGGGCGGATCGCCGCCGCGATTTCCGCCTTTCCCGCCAGTCGTCGGAGCGACCTTTGGAGCGGAGCCGGCCTGGCCGCGACGTACGCCGGCGGCGTGGAGCAAGACAGCTTGGACGCGATGCGCGATGGGGCGGCGGGATATGAAACTTATCTTGCGCAGGGTGCCGCGTTCGCGGCGAAGGCCCGACAGCGGGCCGGAAATACGGCCGCCCATACGGAACTGGCATGCCACGTATTTTGTCGGATGACGGCCGATGAAGCCGCCGCCGTCACGGATGAATGCCTTGAAAACCTGTCTGCCGACGGTGCGGAACCCGCCTATCAAGTGTGGCGGACGAAAATTTCCGAGCGTTTTTCCTTGGCAGGACGGTCTGCGGACAGGACAATGAGCGAAGTGACCACGCGCTAACTGTAGCTGGGGTCTATGACCCCGGCCCGTGGAGCGGCCGGCCTCATAGAGGCCAGCTACAGTACGTGTGCGGCCGGCCTCGCAGAGGCCAGCTACAGCAGGCGTGGCCAGGCTTTTCCAAACGAGCGTCTCGTGATGAACGATCCGATCGCGATTGTCGGTGCGGCTTGCCAATATCCCGACGCGCGCAATCCCACCGAGTTGTGGGAAAACATTCTGGCTGGTCGGCGGGCCTTTCGCCGGCTGCCCGATTGCCGGCTACGCTCGGACGACTACCTCTCCGAAGACCCCGCGCATCCGGATACGACGTACGCCGCTCACGCCGCACTGATCACCGATTACGAGTTCGATCGCTCGCGCTTTCGCGTCGTCGGCTCGACGTTTCGTTCGGCCGACATGGCGCATTGGCTGGCACTCGATGTGGCATCGCGCGCATTTGCCGACGCCGGCTTCCCCGATGGCCAGGGTTTGCCAAAGGATCAGGTTGGCGTGCTAGTGGGCAACTCGCTCACGGGCGAGTTCTCTCGTGCGGGCATGATGCGCCTCCGCTGGCCGTACGTGCGGCGCACGGTTGATGCCGCCCTGGTCGAACAAGGCTGGTCGCCCGACGAGCGCGGCGCGTTTCTGCAGTCGCTCGAAGCCCAATACAAATCGCCGTTTCCGCCGGTCGGCGATGAAACGCTCGCCGGCGGGCTGTCGAACACGATCGCGGGGCGCATCTGCAACTACTTCGACCTGCGCGGCGGCGGATACACGGTCGATGGGGCGTGCGCATCGTCGTTGCTCGCCGTCGCGAACGCCTGCACGGCCCTCGTCGCGGGCGACCTCGACATCGCTTTGGCCGGCGGAGTCGATTTAAGCCTCGACCCGTTCGAGCTCGTGGGTTTCGCCAAGGTTGGCGCGCTCGCTAAGAGCGAGATGCGCGTGTACGACGCTCGCAGCGCTGGCTTTTGGCCTGGTGAAGGCTGCGGACTGGTCGTATTGATGCGTGCCTCGGATGCGGTCGCTCAAAGTCGCCCGATCTACGCGCTCATCCGCGGTTGGGGAATCTCATCCGACGGCAGCGGCGGCATCACGCGGCCGGAAGTCGAAGGACAGAAGCTCTCGCTCGAGCGCGCGTATCGCCGCGCGGGCTTCGACGCCGACACCGTAGGATACTTCGAAGGCCACGGCACCGGCACGAGCGTCGGCGATGCCACGGAACTTGAAACGGTGCTCTCTGCGCGCCGGAGTCAGAATTGTGAGGAGCGAGCCGGGCGGTCCACCGCCCCGGGCGGGGTCGAGGACGACCCGGCTCGCTCCCATCTACAGTTCGCAATCCAGAGTCAGTCGTCGATTCAATGTCAACGCGCGGCTATCGGCTCCATCAAAGCAAACATCGGCCACACAAAGGCCGCCGCCGGCGTCGCCGGGCTGCTCAAAGCCATGCTCGCGCTGCACCACCAGATGCTGCCGCCGAGTGTCGGATGGGACCAGCCGCATCCGCAACTAGCCGCCGACGATGCTTCCATTGAACTCTTGCGCCAGGGGCAGCCGTGGCCGGCTGAATTACCGCTGCGCGCCGCGGTCAGCGCCATGGGTTTCGGCGGAATCAACACGCACGTCGTGCTGGAAGCGGCCAAGTCGCGGCAGCAATCCGCGCCAGTACCACACATCGAGCGACTCACGTCATCGATCCAAGACGCGGAGCTGTTTCTTTTCGCCGGCGAAAGCCACGACGCTGTCGCACGGCAGGTTGGCCGCGTGGCGTCGTATGCCGCGGACCTTTCGTTCGCCGAACTAACTGACCTGGCGGCTGAACTTGCGCGTTCGCTCGGCACCGGCCCGGCCCGGGCTGCTATTGTCGCGTCACGTCCCACGGAGCTTAAGCGCAGCCTTGACACTCTTTTGGAATGGCTCGCCGACGGGACGGAGCAACGGCTTGATATCGATCGTGGCGTGCTTATCGCGACAGCCGTGGAGCCGCCAACCATCGGTTACCTGTTCCCCGGACAAGGAACTACGGCAAGCCTTGATGGTGCGGCATGGGCGGTTCGATTTCCATTCGTCCGGCAGCGCTATCAGCAAGCGACGTTGCCGCAAAGTGGCAGCGCCGTTGCGACGGAAATCGCGCACCCGGCGATTATCACCGCGTCGCTCGCTGGGCTCGAGATGTGCGACCGAATAGGCATCGAGGCAACGGTCGGCATCGGCCACAGCCTGGGCGAATTGGCCGCGTACCATTGGGCCGGCGCATTGGACGAATCCGCTTTGATGCGACTGGCTAACGCCCGCGGCCGGGCCATCGCCGAACGCGGCCGCCCCGGCGGCACGATGGCTGGCATCGCCGCGCCCGCCGAGGTGGTAGAAAACCTCATTGGCGATTTGGCCGTCGTGATTTCTGGTTTGAACTCGCCGACACAAACCGTCGTCTCCGGCGAGTCCGATGCCGTGCAAAAGGTCGTTGAGCGGGCACACGCCGCGGGGCAGCAGGCCGTGCGGCTGCCGGTTTCACACGCCTTCCACTCGCCGCTTGTTGCCGATGCGGTCGAGGGCCTTGCGCCGGCCCTCGAACAAGAGGACTTCCAGCCGACGTGTCGCCCGGTCGCGTCGACGATCACCGGCGACTTCCTCGACGACACCGAAGACCTGCGCGACTTGTTGCGGCGGCAATTGACGTCGCCGGTTCGGCTGATGTCGGCCGTCGAGGCTGCCGATTTGAAGGTTGATCTGTGGATCGAAGTCGGCCCCGGTCATGTGCTCCGCGGCATTGTCGGAAAGATCGTCGACACGCCGATCGTTTCGCTCGACGCCGGGGGCGATTCGCTGAGAGACCTGCTCCGCGCGGCCGGCGCCGCGTTCGTGCTCGGAGCGCCGTTGCGGGCAGCGGCGCTTTTCGAGGACCGTTTCACGCGCCCGTTCAATCTCGATTGGCGAGCGAAGTTCTTCGTCAATCCCTGCGAGCTCGCGCCGGTGTCGGACGACATGACGCATGTTATTGATGGCGAATCTCGAGCCGGGCGGCGGGCACCATCCGTCGTGGATGGTCGCGCCCCGATCGGGGTCGGGGACGACCCGGGTCGCTGCAATCCGCAATCCGCAAACTGCAATCCACAATCCTCCCTCGACGTAGTCCGCCAGTTGGTTGCCGAGCGCGCCGAGCTACCGCTCTCAGCCGTGCAAGACACCGACCAGTTGCTCCAGGACTTGCATTTCAGCTCGATCGCCGTGGGCAGCGTCGTGGCCGACGCGGCCCGGGCCCTCGGATTGCCGCCGCCCGTTTCGCCGACCGACTATGCCCGCGCCACGGTAGGCGAATTGGCCACGGCCCTGGACGAATTGGCCCGCACCGGCGCTGCGGCTGCCGCGCCGCTCGAGATTGCGCCACCAGGAGTCGACTCCTGGGTGCGCAACTTCACCGTCGAGTTGGTCGAGCAGCCGCTGGCGGCTCGACAGCCAACCGGCGGCGTGGGTGCATGGCAGGTCATCGCCTCCTCAGACCACCCGTTTGCGGCGCAGCTGGAAACCGCGCTCAACGAACAGGTAGCTGGCCAGGGCGTCGCGGTTTGTCTACCCGCGGAGGTAAACGAACAGCATTTGACGCTGCTGCTTGAGGCGACTCGCAAAGTCATCGAGAACGCCGCCGAATCTCGCTTCGTTCTGGTCCAGCACAATCGCGTTGGCGGCGGATGGGCCCGAACGCTGCACCTCGAAATGCCGCAGGTCACGACTTGTGTTCTGAATGTTCCGAGCGATGCCGAACAAGCCATTGAGTGGGTCGTCGCCGAGGCAGCCGCCGCAAGCGGATATGTGGAAGCCCATTATGATGCCCTCGGCTCGCGTCGAGTGCCCGTGTTGCGACTCCTTGCCGACGATTCGCTGAGCGGACCAGCGCCGCTCGGCGCTGGCGACGTGCTTCTGGTGACCGGCGGTGGCAAAGGCATCGCGGCCGAATGCGCATTAGACCTGGCCAAACGCTATGGCGTGCGTCTGGCTTTGTTGGGCCGGTCGCGCGCCCGCCCTCCCGGCGCAAAAGACGCGGACGGCTCGACGGACCCGCAGCTCGACGAAAATCTGTTACGCTTTTCCGCAGCTGGCGTCAGCTATTGCTACGTGTCGGCCGACGTCACCGATGCCGCTGGCGTTCGAGCCGCGATCGAAGAAATCGAGCGCACGCTTGGTCCCGTCACGGCCGTGCTGCACGGGGCAGGGGGTAACGTGCCGCAGTCGCTGCGGACGCTCGACGAATCGGCCGCCCGCGCGACGCTCGCGCCTAAGATCAACGGACTAAGCAATATTTTGGCCGCCGTCGATCCCGCCAGATTGCGGTTGCTCGTCACATTCGGTTCGATCATCGCCCGCACGGGTTTGCACGGCGAAGCCGACTATGCACTGGCCAACGAATGGCTCACCGCGCTCACCGAAGACTGGAGAGCCGACCATCCGCACTGCCGCTGTTTGGCGGTCGAGTGGTCGGTGTGGTCGGGCGTCGGAATGGGCGAGCGGCTCGGCCGCATCGATGCGTTGCGGCGGCAAGGCATCACCCCCATCGGACCTGACGAAGGTGTGCGCATACTGCGGCAGTTGATTACCGCCACAGCCCCTCCCCTAACCCCTCCCCGAAATGGGGAGGGGAACCAAGTCGCCGTCGTCGTCAGCGGGCGGTTCGGAGACCCGCCCACGCTGCGGCACGAACAGCCCGATTTGCCGCTGCTGCGCTTCCTGGAGCAACCGCGGCTCCACGTCCCCGGCGTCGAACTGATCTGCGATGTGACGCTATCTCTCGGCGCCGATCCGTACCTGCGGGACCATGCTTATCGGGACACGCCGCTGCTGCCGGCGGTGATGGGCCTCGAAGCCATGGCGCAAGTGAGCAAGACACTGGCCGGCGCCGCGGCGCCGCCAAACTTCGAGGATGTCGAGCTTTCACGGCCGATCACGATTCCAACCTCCGGCAACCGCGTAATCCGCCTGGCCGCGCTCGTGCGCGGCCCAGGGAAAGTCGAAGTCGTCCTGCGTAGCGATGAGACCGGTTTCCAGGCCGACCATTTTTGCGCGACGTGTCGGTTCAACACGACGACGACCGCCACTCCCGAAAGCGGTGCATTTGCGTCACACTTCGCCGCCAGCGGCAATGTAACCCCGCTGCTAAATCTCAATCCGCGCCAAGATCTGTACGGCCAGATTCTCTTCCACCGCGGGCGATTCCAACGGGTGGAAGGATATCGGCAGCTCAGCGCGACGCGCTGCCTCGCCGAGGTGTCGCCGGATGGCCAGGCGCGTTGGTTCGGCAGCTATTTACCGGAGACGTTGCTGCTCGGCGACCCGGCGATTCGCGACGCCGCGATCCACGCCATTCAAGCCTGCATCCCCCACGGCACGATCCTGCCCGTCGGCATCGATCGCGTATTCATTGGTAGAGAACCCCTTGCCGGCCAGTGCTATGTCCGCGCCGAGGAGCGCGAGCATGCAGGCGATCGATTCGTGTACGACTTATCGATCGTTTCACGCGACGGCCGAGCATGTGAACGCTGGGAAGGACTGCGATTGCAACGAGTCGATACGGCGGCGCCTGCCGCGCGCTGGGCCGAACCTTTATTGGCGCCGTACCTGGAACGTCGATTGGGCGAATTGGTGCCGGGCGTTTCGGCTTCAATCGCGGTATCCAATGACGACCAATCCACGTTCGAATCAAGCGGCGAGCCGCTCGAATGGCAGGCGCGACGGCAATTGGCGAGCGATCTCGCGATCGCTGCCGCGATTGGTGAGCCGATCGAAGTTCATCGCCGGGCCGATGGAAAACCCGTCGCGGTCGCCGAACGATCCGTTTCCACCTCACACACCGATGCGCTCACCCTGTCGATCAGCAGCGCGCGTCGACTCGTTGCGTGTGATGTGGAGCCCGTCGTGCGCCGCGACGCTCAAGAATGGAACGACCTGCTCTCGGCCGACCGCTGCGCCTTGGCCCGCCTAGTGGCCGCGTCCGCCGCGGCGGACGCGAAAGCGAGTCTCGGAGAGACTCGCCCACTTGGCATTACCGACCAGTCAATGGCCCACGATTTCGACGCCTCCGCGACGCGTCTCTGGTCGGCCGGCGAATGCCTCAAAAAAGCCGGCTTGCGGTTCGACGCGCCGCTCATGCTGCGCGATACGGCACCCGACCACTGGGTCGTGCTCACGGCCGGCGCCGCGACCGTCGCCACCTGGGTCGGCCTGGTCGGCACTTCGAGCGAGCCGCTCGCCGTGGCCTTGCTAGTGGGGGGCGCCGATGAGGTACTTTGAGTACCGGCACCTGGTCGCGTTCGAAGAGACCAATCTGGTCGGCAACGTGTACTACGTGAATCATCTCCGCTGGCAAGGCCGCTGCCGCGAGATGTTTCTCCGCGAGCATGCGCCCGGCGTGCTCGAAGAACTGCAAAAGGGTCTGGCGCTGGCGACCACGCATTGCGCGTGCGAGTACTTCGCCGAATTGCGGGCGTTCGACGAGGTCATCGTGCGAATGCGGCTGGCCTCGATCACGCAGAACCGGCTCGAGCTCGAATTCGACTATTTGCGGGCCGGCGCCGGCGGCGAGGAGCTCATTGCCCGGGGCCGGCAGGGAATCGCCTGCCTCCGCCGCAGCGGCGACCAGACCGTTCCAACCCCCGTGCCCGACGAGCTTCGCGAGGCCCTTCGGCCCTATGGGGCGATTTAGGTTGATGCCCGTCCGAAAATTCGGGGGTGGCACGCCCTGAAAGGGCGTGGGCTGGCTACGAGCGCGACCACGCCCTTCGCAAGGCCTCAGGGCGTGCCACCCGTTTGATGAGAATTCCCGGACGGCCTCATTTAGTCACGACATTTGTGGTCGGCCCAACGTTCGGCGTTCAGGCCAACGAGCGTGTATGATGGAAATTGGTCCAAAGTAGCCATGTACAGTCGCCGCTCCCACCTCTGTCGCGCCGGTGCATCGCGTGCCGTAGGACTTCTGTCCACAGCTGCGATAGTTGCGTTGTCGGGATGCGGCTCGAACCCGGCCCCGACGACTGCTACGCCCGTCGCCACGCGCAGCGTTGAAGTCATTGAGGTCCAGCCCGGTTCCGAGCGCGAGGCCACTCAGCTCATCGGCCGCGTGGAGCCGGGCCAAGAGGTAACGCTGTACTTCGAAGTGCCCGGCGTTGTGGCCGACGTGTTTGTCGAAGAGGGGAGCGACGTCAAGCCGGGCGATCCGATCGCGCGGCTCGTGCTCGACGACTATGAGCTGGCTTTCTCGCGCGCCAAAGCCGAATTCAGCGCTGCCAAGGCTGAATGGGAGCTTATGCGGGCGGGCACTCGCAAGGAAGACATCGATCTGGCCCGTGCCGACCACGAACGGGCCAAGGCACGCAATGCCTATTGGGCCGCGGAATACGATCGCGTGAAGAAATTGGCGGAGTCGCGGGCAATCTCCGATTCCGAATTCCAGCAGGTCGGCCGCGAGCGCGACGCCGCCGTGCAGGAAGAGTTGATGGCCAAAGCCGGATTGGACCGTGCCATCGCCGGGTTCCGCAAAGAGGAGATCGCCAATGCCGCGGCCAAACTTGAAGCCAGTCGGCAAGCAGCCATTTTGGCCGAACGCCAGTTGCAGAAGGCCACGCTCAAAGCGCCATTCAAAGGCCGAGTCGAGCGCCGGCTCGCCGATCCCGGCGCGTACGTGAACGTCTTCCCGATGGGCGGCGTGCCGATCGTTCACGTCGTCAACCTGGAGAGCGTCGATGCCGTCATCAGTGTCCCCGAATTGATGCTGGACCGATTCGCAGCCGGCAATGAGATTGAAATAGTTTCCGCCGTAAATGCCAAGCTCCGCGGCGCCGGTCGCGTGATCCACGTCGGCCAGGTGGCCGATCGCGCGTCGGGCACGTATGCCGTGCGGGTGCGATTGCCGAATCCCGACGGTCGTTTTTCCGGCGGAATGATTGTCGTCGCCAATTCTCGCGCGCCGGCGTCCCGCGATTCGATCCGCGTGCCGGTCACCGCCATTCGCCGCGCCTACGGACAATCGCCGTATGTGCTGCTGGTCGCTCCCGACAGCAAAATCGTCGAGCGGCCCGTCGAGTTGGGCCCGATCACCGCCAACGACGTGGAAATCATCAACGGTCTCACCGGCGGTGAGCTACTCGTCGTGCGCGGCCAGCATCTCGTTGTGGCCGGCGACCGCGTGCAATACCAGTCGTTCAACAAGGTACCCATCGCGCAGAAGCCGGGGACGCCGCCGTGAATATTCCCGCGCTTTGCGTTCGCTACCCGCGCGTCGTCATGGCGGCCGTCGTCACGATTGTCGTTTGGGGAGTTATCGCGCTGGCGACGCTGCCGCGGCAGGAAGATCCGGTCATCGCCTGGCGACTGGCAAACGTCGTAACGCGGCTTCCGGGGGCGTCGCCGAGCCGCGTCGAAACGCTCATCACCGACGTGATTGAGCAAACGGTGCGAGAGGTCGACGAGGTCGAGCACGTGTACAGCGTGAGCCGCTCCGGCGTGTCGCTCGTGCAAATCGAGCTGGGCGACGACGTGACGGACGTGGCTCCCGTGTGGCAAAAGGTGCGGCACAAGTTGCTCGAAGCGGCCGCCAAACTGCCCGATGGGACGATCGGCCCTGATCTGAACGACGAGGTGATGGGCACTTTCGCGGTCGTCGCGGCCATCAGTGGCAAGGATTTCACCTATCGGCAGCTCAAGGACCAGGCCGAGAGGCTAGAGGACGAACTTCGCTATTTGCCGAGGACGGCGTCGACCGAGTTGTTCGGCTTGCAACAAGAAGTCATTCAGGTCGAGCTGGATCAATCGAAACTCGCCGCGTTCAAACTGTCGTTCGACCAGGTCGCGGCGACCGTGAAGGGTCGCAATACCCGCCGACCCAGCGGGCGGCTCGAAGTCGACGCCGACGAGCTCGTGATCGAAGCGAGTGGCGAATTCGAGAATGAAACCGAGCTGGGCGACATGGTATTGCTGATGACGCCCCCCTCCCCTAACCCCTCCCCAAATTGGGGAGGGGAAGGGGTGCTGCGATTGCGCGACGTGGCCGACATCCGCCGCACGACCGCAAGCCCCGCCGACCCAATCGCGCGCATCAACGGCCAGCCGGCCGTGATGGTCGGCGCACGAGCCCGCTCCGGCGTGCGAATTGACGACTACGGGGCCGAGGTCAACGAAAACATCGCCGAGTTTAGCGAGTCGCTGCCCAAAGGCATGCAGGTGGAAGTGTTGCACGACCTGGCCCGCAGCATCCGCCAACTTACCGGCGACCTGGGCAACGACCTCTGGCAAAGCATCGTGCTCGTGTTCTTTTCCACCGTAATCTTCATCGGCTGGCGATCGACGTGGATCGTCTCCACGTCGATTCCGCTCACCGCACTCGCGGTGCTTGTGCTGTTTTCGATCTTCGGCGTGCCGCTCAACCAGATGTCCGTGATGGCGCTCATCATGGCGATGGGGATGGACGTCGATTGCGCCACCGTCGTGACGGAACAAATCCGGCATCGCTGGTCGCAGGGCGGCAACCTGCGGCAGATCGCGGCCGAGGAATCGTCGAAGCTGTTCATGCCGCTGGCCGTGTCGACGCTCATCACCGTGGCCGCGTTCCTGCCGATTTACCTGCTTCCGGGCGGCACCGGCGAATTCGTCCGCGCGATTCCGGTCGGCGTCAGCGTGTGCCTCGTCGTCGCGCTCATCGTCTCGGTGACCGCCGTGCCCAGCCTGTGCACTTTGCTGCTGCGAAAACGCAAGCGGGCCGACGGCGACATTCGAGACCACGACGGCCGCATGTCGCGGCTCGTCGAGGCGCGCAATGCCTGGTATCACCGCTTCTTGGTTAACATCACGGCGCGTCCCGCCGCCGTATTACTGTTGGTCGTCGCGATCATGGCGGGCATGACGTCCGTCGGCCTGCTGCTGCGCCGCGATTTTTTCTCGCCCGTGCAGCGCGATCAGTTCATCATCGACGTGTACGCGCCGCAAGGCAGCTCGCTGGCACACACTCTGGACGCCGTAAAACCGATCGAAACGCTGCTGAGCCAGATGCCGGAAGTCACGAGTTTCGGCTCGTTCGTCGGCCGGAATGCGCCGCTCGTTTTCTACAACCTTTGGGTGCAGGAGACGTACGCCAATCACTTTGCCCAAATCGTCGTCAACGTGACCGATTGGCACGAGTCCGCGGAAACCGCGCGGCGCGTGCAGGAGCAACTGCAATCCAAAGTGCCCGGCGCACATTGTGTCGTCCACATCTTGGAACACGGCGCGCCGTTCGTCGCGCCGTTTGAAGTACGTATTACCGGCCCCAGCCTGGAAACCTTGGAAGAGCTCGGCCGTCGGGCCACGGCAATTCTGGCCGCCACTCCAGGCGTGCGAAACGTGCGCGACAACTACGGAAACGAGGCCCTACAGCTCATCGCGCAAGTGAATGAACCGGTGGCGCGAGCGATCGGCATCGACCAGGGCAAAGTGGCCGACGAACTTCGCTACCGCCTCGATGGCCTGGTGGCCAGTCATCTGCAGGAAGGCGATGAGCGAATCGACGTCCGCGTGCGCCTGGCCGGCGCACAGCGCGACGACATCACCGACCTGAACGCGGTCTACTTCAAACCCACTGCCGACGCGCCGCTGATTCCGTTTTCGTCCGTTGCCATGTTGGAACCCTCCTGGCAGGCGGCCAGCATTTATCGCCGCGACGGTCAGCGAACACTTTCGGTACTCGCCTACCCGGAATTCAGCCTCACCGCCGCGCAAGTATCGAAGCGATTCATCCCGCAGCTTAACCAGTTAGCCGCCAGCTTGCCGCCCGGTTACACCCTTGCGTTCGGCGGCGAAAGCGAGCAGCGCCACGAAGCCGAAGGCAATCTGCGCAACAAAGCGATCTATACATTCTGTATCATCATCTTATTGTTGGTCGCGCAGTTTCATTCTTTCCTGGTCGCAACCATCATCCTGGCCGTGATTCCGCTCTCGCTCGGCGGCGCAATGGTCGGGCTGTGGCTCACCGGCTACCCGCTCAATTTCATGGCCATCATGGGCATGATGATGCTCGTGGGCGTAATGGTTACCAATGCAATTATCCTCGTGGAAGGGTTCGAGCAGCGCCGGGCCGCCGGCGAACCGATGCGCGAACTGGTAATCAGCGGCACGCGCGAACGCACGCTGCACGTCATCGTGACTTCGGTCAACACGATCACCGGCTTCATCCCGCTCGCACTCTCGCATTCGCCGCTCTGGCCGCCGCTGGCCATCGCCATCATCGGCGGCCTCACGATGTCGACCGTTATCTGCCTGGTCGCATTACCTGCCGCCTACACTCTGTTCCGCAAGCCGCTCCCTGCATTACAATCGGCCTGACGTTTCGGAACTCTCAGCGAAGGACCAACGACCAATGCAGAAGTCTCTCGATAGCAAGCTCGCCCGCATTGCCGCCGATTCCTCGTGCGGCGATTTTATTCTGGCAGACGCCAAAGACGCCGACATGGCCTACGGCGTCTCTGCGCCGGGCCGAGTGGGCGAGTCTCTCCGAGACTCGAATCCGCGTCCGCCACGGCGGACGCGGCCACTTAAAGCCGGCGAACGCTACCGCACCACCCAGGAATTCCGCGATCAAATTCGCGAAATCGTGTCGCAGCAGCTCGTCGACATCATGCTGATGAGCGTCAGCACGAGCGATGCACTTGCGATCCATGAAGGCATTTTCGACCACAGCCCGGTCACACCGGCTATTCGCGCGAACGACACCACCGATATCTGGCTCGCCGGCAGCAAAGCCGCCTATGGCAGCCAACCCTCGCTGCCATTTCGCAGCGCGATTTTGAAAGAAGCAGCCGGCGACTTTGTCGTGCATCGCAAATCGCGCGTGAATTTAGGACTGTACTCAGTGACCTTGAACAACGACTCTGCATTGGACAGGGCCACGCTGCAAGGCTATCGCGACTTCCGCGAAGAAGCGCACCATATCGACTTTCGGCATTTTCTCGAAGTATTCACGCCCAACGCACCGAGCAACAAAGTCGACGACGTGCCCCGGTTCGTCAACGACAGCATCGCGCGATTGCTCGCTGGCGTCGGCTCGCGCACCCGGCCGCTTTTTCTCAAGATGCCCTACTTCGGCCCGGCGGCGCTGGAACAGTTGGTCGCCTACGACAGCTCGCTCGTCGTTGGCATCCTGGGCGGCTCCTCCGGCACCACGTTCGACGGGTTTAACATGCTGTGCGAAGCTAAGAAATACGGCGCACGCGCCGCGCTTTTCGGCCGCAAAATCAATAACGCCGAGCACCAACTCTCATTCATTACCCACCTGCGCGCCCTGGCCGACGGCAATATCGAACCAGTCGAAGCCGTACGATCGTACCACTCGGAGCTAGCAAAGCTTGAGATCAGGCCTCATCGCCCGCTCGCCGAAGACCTGAAACGCTCCCAGTGAACCTCAACGGGCTTGCCGCGCGGGGCCGGTGATTTTGCGCTAGCAAACAACTTCACTTAAAATAGCCGCGATGCATAGCATCGCGGCTATTACGCGTCCATTGCATCACGCACTCCCACCCGCAAGCCAACCTGTGCTGAAGGCGGCTTGGAAGTTGTAGCCGCCGATGAAGCCGTCGAGGTCGAGAATTTCGCCGGCCAGGAAAAGGTTTGGCACGAGCTTGCTTTCCATCGTGCGCGAGTCGACTTCTTCCAGCGCGACGCCGCCGGCTGTAACCTCGGCCTTCTCGAATCCGCGGCTGCCCGTGACGCGGATTTCGCAACGCTTCACCCGCTCGACCAACCGAGCTCGTTCCACCTTCGTTAGTTCGGCGGCACGACGGTCGATCGGAATCGTCGCCAAATGAAGCAATGCATCGACCAGCCGCCGCGGCAATTCGTTGGCAACAACGCCCGCGACCGAACGTTTGCCATCGGTTGCGGCGATGTCACGAAGCCGCGCCTCGAAATCCTCCGCTGTGATATCCGGCACGAAATCCGCCACCAACTTCAATTCGCGCGGGCTGGCCGAGGCGGTCACGGCACGGCTCACGTCGAGCACTACAGGCCCGGAAAGCCCAAAATGCGTGAATAGCGTCGACCCACGTCGTTCGATTAACACTCCCGGCGGCAA
This sequence comes from Planctomycetota bacterium, assembly GCA_022614705.1. GTDB lineage: Bacteria > Planctomycetota > Planctomycetia > Pirellulales > Lacipirellulaceae > JABDGM01. Next base: position 20,443 of record JAKEIB010000077.1, read on the forward strand.
CCGATCGCGCCGCCGCCGACCGGGTGACTCCGCAAGTCGCAGATCGACGACTTGCAGCACAACGTCGGGGACGGTCACTCCCGACAACTCACGAATCCACGCCTCGTCGCTCGTCAGCGGCACCAAGGCGGGGCGGGGCCGCCGGATCGTGTGCCCTAGCTTCGCCAGCCAGCCATAACCATCGCCGGTCGTGCCACAACCGGGATAGCTCTTGCCGCCGCTTGTTATGACAAGTTTCCGGCATTCCAAAACCCGTCGCTCGGTTTCAACGCGGAATCCGTCGCCATCTCGCTCAAAACCTGTCACGCCCTCACCCAGCGCCAGCTCCGCACCGCTGCGATGCAGCCGGCGGAGCAGGGCATTCAGCACGTCGGCCGCTCGGTCGCTTTGCGGAAAAATCTTGCCCCCTGGCTCGACCTTGGTGGCCAGCCCCTCGGCGTTCAGCAATTCGACCAAATCCCGGGGACCCAGCGCAGCCAGCGGGGAATACAGAAACGGGCCGGCTGAGCCAAACGCCGCGATAATGCCGGCCGCTTCGCAATTATGCGTAATGTTGCAGCGGGTGCCGCCGGACATCAATATTTTGACGCCCGGCTTGCGATTCTTCTCCAGGAGAAGTGTCCGCCGGCCTCGCTCCGCGCTCCGCGCGGCCGCCAACAGCCCGGCGGCCCCAGCGCCGACGACAATTACCTCGCAAGCGCTGGCCATACTCGACGCGCCTGGCATAGAATTCGGCTAGTCCCACAGAAAATCCCACCTAATGCAATAAGGCCCGGACTCCCATTGTCATGGAAGGTCCAGGCCTCGTTGCGAAAGTGGACAGGGCCGGGATCGAACCGGCGACACCAGGATTTTCAGTCCTGTGCTCTACCAACTGAGCTACCTGTCCAATAGCCTCCATGATAGAGAAAACGGC
>JAKEIB010000078.1 GCA_022614705.1 Planctomycetota bacterium
GCACGTAGCCGATGGCCGCGGCTCCTAGCACGATCAACAGGAAGCTAGCCGGCTCCGGCACCGTGTACAGCTCAAATGCCAGGTCCTTGGAGAATTGGCCGATGATCGAGGGCCCGTCGAACGGCGGAACGTAGAACTCGTCGTTGAACTCCGACTGCCGGACATCCGGCATGATGAATGACATCGTGTTCGTCGGATCGAAACGCACATCCACGTGTCCGCTGACCGCATCATCCTGGAAATGCCAAATGGGAAACGCCGCAAAGGGCGATTGGTTTTGCTCGCCGGGCATCACGCCGGGCGGCACGGACGCCAGCGGATTGTGCTTCGTGTAATCCCGGTTGTGCCACCCCCAGCGGATTTGCTGATCGTCGGGCAGGTTGGGATTTCGGTCAACGAGTGCAACGATCTTCAGCCAGTAGACCGTGTCGGGGTCTTGGGGGAAGTCCTTGCCGAGGTGCAGTTCGGCGTTGTACTCGAAAATCGGTCCATCGACGCTTATCGGATGGAAGAGTGTTTCCGTGAACGTTCCCGAACCGGGCGTAAGCACGCCATCGGGATCCATCCTCACGATTTGGTTGAGGAGCGGCTTTCCCGGGTGACTGAAGGGGAGCTCGTTGTTCGGATCGCCCAACGGAACATCCTCCTCAAAGGAAATCAGGAAGCGCCGTACACGGAGTGGGGCAATCGTTGGCTGGTGCAAATAGGAGCCCCACCATTTCACGTGAACGACCGGCGATTTAAACCGATCGGCAAAATCATCGGCCATGAAACGTCCTGAATAGCCGATCAGCTGGCCATTGTCGCCGGTCACGTCGTAGGCGGTGCTCAATTCGTCGTGGCCGTTGAAGATATCCGGACCGCCGGGATTCGGAACAAACGTGTCCGCCATGGGCCGCTGCGAGAACTTCAGGATGTCGCGTCCATCAATGGGGTCGGCGACTACGACGCCCGCGAAGCACGCGGCGATTGCCATTCCAAACAGTAATACGCACAAGTAACGTGTCATTGGATCTATCTCCGCAATTAATCGGACCGCGGTGTAGGAAAAGCTCGCGACGCACACCGCCAAACGTTAGCGAGCGAAGACTGGCCTCTTCAATGTTCAAGCACAAACGTCGCCGACAGCGGCTGCAACTGCAAAAACGCCATCGGCTGCCAACGCCAGGAACGGAATGTGGCGAATTGTTTCACGAGATCGAACTCCTCAGATTCGACCGGCGGAATACGACCAGCGCCGCAAATCCCATGAGCATCAACATCAAGCTGGCCGGCTCGGGAATCGTCTTGAGCTGGAACGCCATGTCGAACAGGCCATGGCGCGGCTGAATGGGCATCCAGCCAAAGTACTCCCAGCTGTTGCCCGGCATGAACAAGTGGCCCATCGTCGCCACGTCGTTGAAGTGTATTGGGCTGGTGTGCCAACCCCAGTAATGGTTGTTGGCGAACTTGCCGGTGTCCTCGCCGACCCAGCGAACCTCGCCCGTGGCGGGATCCGTCTCGAGCTTCACGCGATGACCGACCTCGGCGACGATCGAAATCCAATACACTTGGCCGGGCCGCTGGTTGAAGCCCATGCTGTCTGCGAACGGCGTGACGGCATGATCCAAATGGGCATCCATCAGGTTTGCTTCGTACTCAAAAATGGGGTGCATATCCCAACCGACGTACGGCGTCGGCCTGATGCTGACCTTATCGAAGGGCAGGATGTAGCTGCCCAATAGGCCGTCGGGATGGCTGAACGTGTTGTCCGGACCGACCGGCACGTCGCGGAAGAAGGAGATCGCGTAACCGTCCTCGACGCCGGGTCCGGGCGGCAGCGTGATCACTCCACCTGCCACTTCTTGAAATACTGGCCCGAGGTAGGAACCCCACCACTTGACCGTGCGTACCGGGTTCTTGGAGCGGTCGCGGAAGTCGTCGGCGATGACCCAGTTGGGCTCAAGCGTCGGACTTTGCATGATTTTGTTCCAGTCGACATCGGAGGGGATGTCCTCGCCCCACCGCATCATGTCGGTGGGCCATTGATCATCGATCACGTGGCGGATTGGCTGGTTGTACTTGATGATCGTGCCTTTCGGCCGAAACGGCTGAGGTTCCTGTGCCCAGCCACAGGTCGCCAGCAACACGACAAATGCCATTCCCGCCAAGAGAGTTTGATTGCGACGTTTCATTAGAATCATCTCCTAAACACAAAAGCTCGCGGTGACAGAGGAACGCGCGCGGACGCACACCGCCAAACGTCAGCGAGCGAGGACTGGCCTCTTCGATGTTCATGCACGAAGGTCACTGGCAGGCGGCTGCAACTCGATCAGTGCAGTCGGCTATCAGCGCCGTAAACGGAGCGTGGCAGCGTGTGTCATTAGCATTGCCTCTTCAGCAGGAGCTCGCAGTGTGCGAGGAAACTCTTAGGTGCTAACCGCCAGCGAGCAAGGCTGGCATGGCTTTGTTCCAGCATGGAACTAGAGATTACGCGTCATTAGCAGCGTCCGCTGAATTGCGCGCAGCCTGCGCGTGAAGTTTGTCGGCACGCGGAGAGGATCTTGCGAGCCGGCACCTCCATTAGACACTCAGTTTGGGCAGTGTCAAGGAAGAGCTGTGAAAAATTGATAAATAATTGGCGTAAATTTAGGGCAGCGGATAGCAATACCAGCACGGGTGAAAGCGCTGTCATGAGCATTCTTGCGATCCCCTGGAGCGAGGCGGGGCGTTGCGCTGAGCCGCAAGCGGCTTGGTTGAACGCGATCAGCGAATAGCAAGACGGCCGGCCGCGCGGGGCGCGGCCGGCGGGCGTTTCAGGGACGCGCGAGCGCGATTCACCCTCCCCCAACTCCTCACTTCAAGGGAGGGGAGTGGAAGTGCGCGTCGCGGTTAGGTTAGGCGTGGCGACGTCGATTGACCAGGCACATCGCTGCCATTGCCACCATCATCAGCGTTACACAGGCCGGCTCAGGAACCGTGTACAGCTCGAACGCCAAGTCCTTGGAATGAAAGCCGATGATCGAGGGGCCATCCACGAGCGGCTCGTAGTTCTGAGGCAAGTACACCAGCTCATTTTGCACAACCCTCGGCATGTTCGGCATCGCAGGATCAATGATCACACCGAGCTGCCCTTGGACCGCATCGTCCTGGAAGTGCCAAATCGGGATCGGCGGATCGCCAATCACTCCGTCCGGAAATTCGCCGGGCGCGACTCCTGGCGGAACGGACGCGAGCGGGTTATGGATCGTGTAATCGCGGTTGTGCCATCCCCACTTGATATCTCCATTCACGGGAGGAGTTACCATGTCGACGAGCGCGACGATTTTGAGCCAGCGGACGGTGTCCGGCACTTGTCGAAACTCCTTGCCAAGGTGGAGTTCCGCGTTGTACTCGTAAATCGGCCCATCGACGCTGACTGGCCAGAACTCCTCTTCCGTGAAGGTTCCCGAACCGGCGGTCAGCACACCGTCGGCGTCCAGGGACACGATTTGATTCAACAACGGATCCCCGGGGTGGCTGAAGTCGAAGATATTGTTAGGGTCGCCCACTGGGACGTCCTTCTCAAACGAAATCAAAAACCGCTTCACCTGACGAATGTCGCCCGCTGGTCGATCGAGGTACGAGCCCCACCACTTCAGGTGCACGACCGGCGTCTTGAACTCATCCGCGAAGTCATCGGCCATGTAGTTGCCTACATAGAGGGTGACGTTGCCCAAGGCATCGGGCACGCCGTAGGCCGTGCTGAATTCGTCATGGCCGTGGAAGTGCTCGGCAAAGGGGGGAATCACCGTATCGAACATTGGCCGCTGCGAAAACTTCAATATGTCGCGGCCATCCAGGGGGTCGGCGACAACGGCCCCTGGGAAACAAATGGCGAGTGCCATCGCAAACAATAATGTGCAAAAGTAGCGTGCCATTGGATCTATCCTCCGCAATTATTCGGACGCGGTGTACGAGGAACGCTCGCGGGAGCACACCGCCAACCGCCAGCGAGCGAGTACCGGCCTCTCCGACGTTCCAGCGCGAATTTCACCGGCAGTAGCTGCAACGGGACATCGCAGTCGGCTACCAGTGCCGCGAACGGAGTGTGGCACTGTGTTTCATAAGCTGCGCCTCCTCAAGATTGGCCCGCGGTGAAAGAGACCTGCTCGCGGGAGCACACCGCCAAACGCCAGCGAGCTAGACTGGCCTCAAGCTGTTCCAGGAAGGAACACAGAAACTAACGCAAAGCGCGTCGTTCGTCGCTGTTGCTGCCGGCGAACAACGCGACGTGTTGTGCGAAGAGATCGGCGGTGTGATCGGGTCGCACCGCTCGTCTTCATTAGAGGGGTTGATCGGTCGTTGTCAACAGAGAAATGTTATGAGTTCAAGATTTAGAAACAGGACAACTAACTCTTTCAGGTTATACGCCAAATTGACGCGCTATTGTGTTACGCCTGTGCCTCGCGGCTAACCGTGAATTACCGGTAATCGTCCATGCCGAGGCGCATCTTGAGCTCTTCAAACTCTTCGACGTAGCGTTCGCAGGTCGAATGGACGTGCTCGGCCTCGGTGATGAACCGCATGTCTTCGCGGCAGGGCACGCGGTTTTCCAAGAGCACCTTTTCGTACACCTTGAGTTCCTTGCCGTACACGATGAGCAGCTTGTGCTCGTCGAGCTGCACTTCTTGCGGAATCCGCGGATTGAGCACGGCGATGCCCGTGCAGCCGTCGTTGACCAATAGCTCTTCGAAATCCCACAGCGTGCTCTGCAGGATGGGCATTTCGATGTGTTCGCGATAGAGATCGGTGTGGCCGTGCGACCCGTTGCCGTGACTGGTCTCGAGCACGACATCGACCACATTGCCCAGACCTTCGATCAGGGCCATGAACGAATCCATCAGGCGCGTCCGGGTGACCGCGGCCATGAGGACGGGGACGTTGGCGCGGTTTTCTTCGTCGTGGTAGACGTCGTGGCGGAAACCGGCGCTGGGGACGACTTCCAGGTTGTACGACGGGCGGACGGCATCGCTGAGCTCGAAGTCACCGTATCGAGCGACGCCGAGATGGGCTTCGAGCTCGGCCTCGGATAGCTGATTGAAGCCGCTCGCCAGGCGCGTCGGCGCTTCGTTCGCGTAGACGTTCGTGAAAAAGTTTTTCAAAAAGCCCATCGCAGAATCTCGCGTGTGACAAGGGGACAGGCACATTTTGCTGCGCGGACTTCGCAAAATGAGCCGGTCCCCGCGGATCGTCTTGTGTAGTGTTTTGCCGCGGGGGTTCGTGCCTAAGCGTCAATGGGGACGATTGATGGGCTGTGGCTGAAATTCGACTGTCTCACTAAAACCTAGGTTACGGGACGTGTAACGCGCGGCTGGTTTGCCGCGGGAAAGGGACGCCAAACCGGCTTCCGCGAATAAGCGGTATCATCGGACCAGGCGGCCAAGTGGACAGATTCGGCCCGGAGAATGGGTTCAGGGTTCGGGGTTCAGGGTTCAGTATTCGGGGCAGAAAATAGCCGCGACGCAACGCGTCGCAGGGACCCCTGTTGCGTCTCAGCAACATGCGTCGAGAAATGGGAGCGAAGCTCGTAGGTCAGGCTCCGCCTGACGATAGCTTCAAAGTCAGGCAGAGCCTGACCTACGGGTGTTGGCAGCCGAGGAGCGTCATGACGGCCATCGCGGTGCCGTATTGCTGGTGATAGTTGTAGAACGGATAGTCCCACCAGCTGCCGTCGCGCTCCTGCAGAGGAAGAAGGATGTGAGCCAGATGGTCCTGGAAATAGGGCCGCTCATTTTCGGGAAGTTGCTGGATGCACCGCGCGGCGTACCAGTGTCCGTAGTAGTAGTAGTAGCCGGCCACGCCGAAGTACGACTCGTGTGGCACGGGGCGTTTTCGCCCCATGCTGAGCCAGCCGTTGCGAGCATACAATCGGTCGAGCCAGCTCTTGAGCACTTCGTCGGTGATTTTCTCGTCGCCGTACAAGCGCAGGGCCAGGTTGCAAGCCTGCGAGCGGCCCAGGCTGCCGCCGGGCCGTTCGTGGTAGCGCGGATCGAGCCGCGTGTATTCTCCGTAGTTGTAGCTGAAATCGGGCCGCCGCTGACGGAGGATTGAGGCGATCGCTTTTTTAGTGAGTCGCTCGGGAAACGTCACCTCAATCGATTCGGCCTGTTTGAGGGCAATGAGGACGGCGGCCGTGCAGAAGCTGAACGCGGCGTCGCCGGGCGTTTGGCTGCCGCTCATCATATCGTAATACGACCAGCCGCCGCCGACGTAGCTGTAGCGGGCCAGCAAGTCGGCCTGGGCCTGGGCGTGGTCTTTCCACTTTTTTTGAAGGTCCACGTTGCCAGCAGCGCGGGCGCGCAGTTTCACCAGCGCTTCGATCGAATAGGCGTGGCCCCAGACGTTGTACAGCGCGTCGGGCGTGGCGCGGCGCAGTTCGCTGAGATGCTTGTCGAGCCAGGCCGCGCCGCGGTCGATCGCCTTTGCGACCGCAGGCCGCGTGCTTTCCGCGACTTGGGGTTCGGCTTCGATGAGCGCCATGACGACGAGCGAGGTGACGGCCGTGCGAAAGGCGTCGTGGGCGCCGGGCGGCGGCGCGTAAATGTTGAGGCCCTTGGTTTTTTCCGGGCTGCCCCAGGAGCCGTCGGGGCGCTGGTCGGCGAGCAAGAATTTGACGCCGCGCTGGATGGCGTCGTTGATCGCGGCCGGTTCGGGCGGCGTGATCGGGGCCGGTTTGACATGCGCGAGGGGCGCTTTGCTCTGCTTCGTTGCGGTGGCGGTGTTCGTGTCGGTCGCGGCGAGCGTTTGGGCGCCGAACGATGAGGCGCAAACGACGGCGACGAGGAGCGGGCGGCTAAGCCGCAAGCGGCGGGTGGCACGGGGCAGCGTAATTCTACTCGTCCTTCTTCTTACTTTCGTCGTCGGTTTTGCTTTCGTCGTCGAGCGAGATGACGTCGCCCTTTTTCAGGCCCTTCACGATTTCGACGTCGTCGCCCTTGCGCTTGCCGAGTTTCACGTTGCGGCGTTCGGGTTTGGCTTCTTCGTCGTCGGGATCCACGAGCCAAACGTACTTCTGATCTTCGTCATCTTCATCGTCGTGAACGGCCGTCTTGGGCACGGTGATTGCATCCTTCTGGTTGTAAGTCGTCACCTGAATCTTGCCGCTCATGCCGGGGACGATCCAGGCGGGGATTTCGTCCTGGGTCACGTTGAAATTGATCTCGAACTTTCCCGGGCTGACGGGAATCGGCGAAATCGACTTCACTTCGGCGGCGACGCGCTCGGCGTCCTCGGCCGGTAGGGCGATCTTGGCTTTCTTGCCGTCGGATACGTCGGGCCGTTTGCCTTCGTCCACCGTGGACGTGACGTACATTGGCCGCGTTTCGACGATCGTCATCAGCACCGAGCCGGCCGACACGTTGTTCTTCGGCTTGTACTTGTTGATCAGCGTGGCCGTGTCCGACCAACGGCCGTTGACGCTTTGGCCGTAGAACACGATGCCGTCGGCCGGCGCTTTGATTTCCATTAGTTCGCGGTCCGCGAGCAGCTTGGCGTGCCGATCGAGCGATTTGCTGCGGGCCTTCTTGCGTTGCTCCAGTTCGTAGCGGGCGCGGTTCAAATCGAGCGACAGCGCCATCTGTGCCCGTGCCTGGGCCAGTTCGCTGCGTTCCAAGGCTTCCTTGATGCGAATATCGTAGCGCGGCAGCGAGATCTTGAGCGTTTCGTCGCGGCTGAGTTTAGCGCTTTCCAGGCCGAACTCGGCGAATTCGACCGTGTTTCGCTGTCGCTTGAGGACGATTTCCTCGGTTTCCTCGGTGAGGTCGTCGGCCTCGTACATCTTTTCGAGCTGCTCGAGTTCGTCCGTTTCGTAGGCGAGCATGAAGTCGTAGTATTTGACCATGAACTCGGCCGTTTTTTCCATCATCGGCCGATCGATCTCGCGGTAGCGGTCGAAATCTTCCTTGGCCTGCTGATTGGACCTTTCGGCCACGGCGAAATCGAGCTTCAGCGTTTTCTCCATCCGCGGCATTTCCTCCTCGGCCTTGAGGATTGCCAGCTCGTTGAGGCGCTGCTCGAGCTCCAGATCGGCAATGGCTTCGTTGAGCTTCTCGCTGTCGAACTTGAAGAGCGTCTCGCCCTTGCGCACTTTCTGACCGTGCGCGACGACCTCGACGATTTCGTAATCGGTCCAAGCTTCAGGACGGAAGGCAACCTCCTCCATCTTGCTGGCCACGAACGTGCCGTCGAGCGCGAGGTCGATCTTCAGTCGCTTGGGTTCAATCTTGAGAGTTTTTCGCTTCTTGGCTTCAGGCTTGGCGGGCGTCTTTTCTTCCGGTTTAGAGTCGGGCTTTTCTTTGGCGGTGTCTTCGGTGGCCGGCGCTTCTTTCTTCTCCGCCTCCTTGGCGGCGGGTTTTTCTTCCTCCTTCGACTCCTTCTTCTCCGTCGCGGTCTCTTCCGCCTTCTTCTCCGCGTCGGTGGATTCCTTGTCGGCGTCCGATTTCTCTTCGGCTTCGGCTTCCTTTTTGTCCGCTTCGTCCTTCTTGTCTTCCTCTTCCTTCTTCTCTTCCTCGGCGGCCTGGATCGCGGTCGAAACCGACGGCGCGACGTTGGCCGAAGCATCCTCAGCGGCGGCGTCAGGAGTGCCGAGTCCTAGCCACAATACGGTCAACGACAAGAAAAGAATTGCATCACGCCTCATTGCGGTACTCCACGGGTGGTTACCTGTCATTTTCGCCAGAATTGCGGTAAATTGCAACTGAGTCGAAAGTGTAGTCCTCTCGCTCCGCGAGAGGAAATTGCCTCTCGCGGAGCGAGAGGACTACGGTGCTGCGATGGTCAAGATTTACACACGCACGGGCGATGCGGGCGACACGTCGCTGCTCGGCGGCCACCGGGTGCGCAAGGACGATCCTCGCATCGAGGCGATCGGCAGCATCGACGAAGCAAACGCGGCGATCGGTGTGGTGCGACTGGAGTTGAGCCGCAGCGGCGTGGCGCCGGCCGGATTGGACGAGCTGCTCGCGCAAGTGCAACATCGGCTGTTCGATTTGGGCGCCGAGCTGGCCGCGCCCGGCGCGACTGCGCGAAGCACGAGCACGATTAGCGATGCCGACATTGCAGCATTGGAGGCCGAGATCGATCGCTACGATGCCGCGCTCGAACCGCTGCGGACGTTTATTCTGCCGGGCGGCGCGGCGGCTGCGGCGCAGCTGCACCTCGCCCGCTGCGTGTGTCGCCGCGCGGAGCGGCAATTGGTCGAACTAGCGGCCAGCGAACCGCTGCGCGGCGAATTGCTTCGCTACGTCAACCGGTTAAGCGATTTGCTGTTTGTGTTGGCCCGGGCGACAAACCAGGCCAATCGCGTCCCGGATGTGAAGTGGGAGCAGAGGGCAGGGGGCAGGGAGCATGGAGCCGGGGGCACAGGCACCCGCGCGGACTGAACCAAGGCAATCCGAAATCCGCAATCCGCAATCCAGGGAGTCACGCGCATGAAAAAGATTGAAGCCATCGTGCGGCATTTCAAATTGGAGGATGTCAAGAACGCGCTAACCGAGAAGGGTATCATTGGGATGACTATCACGGAGGTGCGCGGATTCGGCCGACAAAAGGGTCACACCGAGATGTATCGGGGCACCGAATACACGGTCGACTTCGTGCCCAAGGTGAAGGTCGAAGTGGTCGTGTATGATGCGCGACTGCAAACGGCGCTCGATACGATTGTCAAGGCGGCCCATACGGGGCAAATCGGCGACGGCAAGATTTTTGTCTCAGAGCTAACGGATGTCGTGCGGATTCGCACCGGCGAGACGGGGGGCGATGCGCTATAATTCTCTTGGGCCGGAGCGCGCTAAACCGCAAGCGATGGGGCTTTTGGCTCTCGACCCTCGACTCTTGACCCTCGACTAGCAATGCCTTCCGGCGATCGATTACGTCCGATTGTGCGCGAGGTCCGGCAGCAACTCGCGGACGGGCGGCAGCAGCTGCGCGAGCAGCACGACCGCGGCTTGGAAGGAGCGCGCGTGTGCGCTCGGTACACGACCTTGGTCGACGCGGCGATCACGAAGATCTACGACGCCTACCTGAGCGAGCTGCCCGCGAGCGACGCCTCGCAGATTCGCGCGCGGACCGCGCTCGTGGCCCACGGCGGTTTCGGCCGACGCCAACAGGCGCCCTATTCCGACGTCGACCTCATGATTCTCTACGAGGGCAAGCGCGACACGCTCATCGGCCAGCTCGCTGCGCGACTGACGCAAGATATTTGCGACGTGTACCAGAACCTGGGTCAAAGCTTGCGGATGGCGGCCGAGGCGGTGCAGCTGGCGCGCGGCGACGCGCAAATCGGCACGTCGCTGCTTGAATCGCGATTGCTGCTGGGCAGCGGCGACGTTTATTCGCGCTTCGCCGATTCGATGAAGGCGATGATTGAGAAGCGCAGCGCCGCGCTGGCCAAAGACTTCATCGCTGAACGGCGCTCGGAGCGGCTCGAATTCGGTGAGACCCAGTACTTGCTGGAGCCGAACGTGAAACGATCGCGGGGCTCTCTGCGCGACATTCATTTACTGCGATGGCTGTGGTATCTCAAGTGCGGCGTGGCCGATCCAGACCGGCTGTTCGACATGGGCGTGATGTCGAAATTCGACCATCGGCGACTGGTGTCGGCCCAAAATTTCCTGCTCCGCGTGCGCAACGAAATGCACTTCAACGCGGGCGATACGCGCGACGCGCTCAGCCGCGCGGAACAGCTTCGCGTGGCTGAGGCGTTTCACTATCGGTCGCGCGAAGGCCGGCGGCCGGTGGAGAGATTCATGCGCGACTACATTCACCACACGTCGCACGTCTGGCGTCTGGCGCATCGACTCTCGGAGCTAATGCAGCCGGCTTCGCGCATGAGCCGCGTATTGGAGCCGGTACTCGGTCGGCGGACCGAGGGCGATTATCAAATCGGCCGGCACGAAATCAGCGCGACGCCACGGGCCACCACGCGGCTGGCCCATCATCTCGCGGAAGTGTTGAAGCTCGTGGAACTGGCCCGCCGGGAAAACAAACGCATTTCGCAAGACACGTGGCATTTTGTGTACCGCACGGCGCCGCACTATTCGAGCGAGCCGCGGCCGGTGGTCGTGAGTCGATTCCTGGAAATGCTCGCCAATCCACTGCGACTCGGCGAAGCATTGCGGCGGCTTCATGAAATGGGCGTGCTGGAGAAGATCATTCCGGCGTTTTCACACGCCAGAAGCCTGCTGCAGTTCAATCAGTATCACAAGTACACGGTCGACGAGCACTGCATTCGCGCCGTGGAGGAAGCGACGCACTTTGCCGAGCGGAAGGATTTGCTTGGCGAGCTGTATCGCGGATTGGAGGATAAGACGACGCTGCATCTCGCGCTGCTATTGCACGATTTGGGGAAGGGGTTTGAGGAAGATCACAGCGAAGTGGGACGGCGGATTGCCCAAGAAACGGCTGGGCGGTTCTCGCTGTCGCCGACGAAGGCGGAAACCCTGGAGTTTCTCGTCCATCGCCACTTACTCATGTCGCATCTTGGGCAGAAGTACGATACGTCGCAGCCGCAGCTCGTGGCGAAGTTTGTCGACGAGGTTCGCACGCAAGCGCGGCTCGACAAGTTGTTCCTCGTCACGTGCGCGGATTTCGCGGCCGTGGGGCCCGATGTGCTCAATAGTTGGAAGGTCGAGGTGTTGGGCGAATTGTATAAGGGAGCAACGCGTCAAATGGCACAGGCCGCGGGCGCGTCGAGCGACGCCGAGCGCAACGGCCTGCGGCTGGCAACGTGGAAAGCGCTGAAGCCGGCCGAGCAAAGCGACCCGTGGTTCGAGCGACAATTGGCCGCGCTGCCGGAGAGTTTTGTGATCCGGCGTCCGGCGACGGCGGTGGCCGACGCGCTGCGCCGGCTGCGACCGCTGGCGCCGCGGACGGGTGTCGCGTGGGCCAACTACCTGCCGGAAACCGACATGATCGAGTTTATCGCGGGCGTCGATCAGGGCTCGGGCCGCGCGATTTTCTCCAGCATGGCGGGTGCGCTGACGAGCAACAAGATGCAGATCCTGGCGGCCGAGACGAATGTACTGGCCGACGGATTGCTGCTCATGCGCTATGTGGCCCACGTTCCGGAGGAGCCGGGACAGCCGTCGGCGCGGCGACTGGAGGAAGTCAGCCAGTCCCTGGTGGCGTCGATCGATTCGAGCGAGCCGCCGACGTTCCCGAAAATCCGCGGCCGCGAGCAGAAAGAGGCAGACGCCGTGCTGAGCAATCTGCCCAACGAGGTTCGTATCGACAACGAGCTGTCCGAGGTGTGCACCGTCGTCGAGGTGTTTACCGTCGACCGGCGCGGGCTGTTGTATCGGCTGGCTCGCGCGCTCCACGACCTGGGGCTGGTGATCCGGTTTGCGAAGATCGGCACGCGCGTCGACCAGGTCGTCGACGTGTTCTACGTGACCGAGCGCGACGGCCAGAAGCCGCAGTCAGATGAGCGACTGGCGGAGATTCGCGCGGCACTCACGGCGGTGATCTTGCCGCCATAAAGCCGCGACCAGACCTCGCGGTGCTCGTCCTCTTTTCAACTGGCGTAAACCGCTTGCGGTTTAGCTACCGCGATGCGCTCGGGCGAATTTTCTGGCCTGTAGCGTTCACATTGGCCGATAATTGATGTGGGTCAGTATGTTAGCCTTTCCAGGCTGACTTCCCGATTCGAGCTCGTTGCATTCCGTGTCAGCCTGGAAAGGCTAACGTACGTCAAATTTGACCCCAGTTCCGATGCTAAGATAAAATTGAGAGGGTTGTGGCGGTTCGGCGCTTAGCCGCTCGGCCACGGCCGACCCCCCTGTAGGTCCGCCGAGCCGAGGCGGACTTACTAGGTCTGGTGCCGCTCGGCTCGCGGCACCTACAGAAGCTGAGCGGCGGGTCGCACTTTTCGCGAAGCACGACTCGCCCTCGATGCCTTGAGCGCGGCGACTGCTGGATGGCCCTTCCTATCGCGCGCGCCGCTTGGAGGGACCGGTCCATGCATCAGGAAAGTCGTGTCTCGGCGATTCGCCGCTTCTTCACCGGGCTCACCGAGTACGCATTTCACGCCCGGCTGGGCGTCGCCGATCCGCCGCTCGTGGACTATATCGGCGAGCTGCTTGTACGCTTCGTACGCTGCGATGAGCTGTACCCCGTGCGCTCCATCCGCGGCCAGCGGCTGGTGCAGGTGGTCGACATGCTGGCCGAGGCGCAGCATCGCGAGGGCCCGGCCCGACAGCAGGTTCATCGACACATCGGCGACTTCACGTTGTTCTGGACGGGCGTGTATCCAGAAGTGATCGATTGTCTGCGCCGTGGCGGCAAAGACGCGCTCATCGATTACCAGCAACAGGGCAAGCGCGCGTATTGGATCGCCAGCACGATCCCCGTCGAGCGCGAAGCGGCGCCGCCCGACGTGCTCAAGCGGCTCAGCGAAAACTTCGAGCTGTGCGTCTACGGCCTGGGAGAAGTGCGACGCCAATGGGAGCAGCAAAGCGGTGATGCGGATGCGCCGCTGTTGCTGGGATAAGGTTATTTTCAGCACCGGCCCTGGTACGTAGAATAGTTCTGCGCACTAAAGCTATGGTTTGCCGATGGCGAAACATCCCAATAAACACATACGCGAAGCGATCAAATATGCGGACGAGCGAGGTTGGAGAGTTGTAAAGGCGGGAGGGCAGGCGCACATCTGGGGCAAATTGTATTGTCCGGCCAAGCAGCGGGGCGGTTGCATCATTCGAGTTTACTCAACACCGCGCGTTCCCGAGCACCACGCTTGCCATATACGAGAGGAAGTCGACGACTGCCCGCATACATAGCAACGACCAAATTGAGTAACAGATGAAAGCATACGACTTCAAACTTGTTCTGGCGGGTGCCTCCGACCTAACCGACGACCAAGGTGACGCCCTGTTCGCAGCAGGCTGTGACGATGGAACCATCGTCAGTCGGGATGGCGAAGTGTTTGTCCGTTTTTCGCGTGAAGCAACTTCCTTGGAGCAGGCTATTAATTCAGCCGCTGCTGACGTTGAACGCGCCGGGTTTCAGGTGGACCACGTCGAGGCGCATTGCCCGGTTTAAGCTGAACGGGATAATGACGAGTGATGAGGCCGATCGGAAGAACTGTGCGACTTAGGTAACCAACCCCTTGGTGACCATCATGAACACGTCTTCGAGCGTCGGCTCTTTCTCGGCGAACGAGACGAGGCCGCAGTCGGCGGTGACGAGTTGACGCAGGAGGCGTTGCACGTCGACCTCTTCGCCGTCCATTTCGATCGTGCAGCTACGCGTGTTCATGTGCACGTCGCGGACCTTGGGGTCGCTGCGAATGAGGCTGACGCCTTCGTCCGGGTTGCCGGCGAAGCGGATTTCGATGTGGCGGTTGCGCTGGATCTGGCGGTATACGGTTTCGATCGGGCCGTGCAGCAGGAGTTGGCCGCGCTCGATGATGCCGATGCTCGTGCAGCAGTCGGCCAGCTCGGTGAGAATGTGGCTGGAGATGAGGATCGTCTTGCCCATCGCGCGGAGCTCCTTCAGCAGCGCCTTCACTTCAAGGCGCGCACGCGGATCGAGTCCGCTGGCCGGCTCGTCGAGGATCAAGACGGGCGGATCGTGAACGAGCGTTTTGGCGAGGCACAGGCGCTGTTTCATGCCGCGGGACAGGCCATTGACGAAGTCGTCGCGTTTGTGGGTGAGGTCGAGGAGTTCCAGAACGTCGCCGATGACGGCCTTGCGCCGGCTGCGGGGGATTTGGTAAGCAACGGCGAAGAAGTCGAGGAATTCCCACACCTTCATGCCGTCGTACACACCGAAGTTATCGGGCATGTAGCCGACGCTCTTGCGGACGCCGATCGGGTCGCGCGTGACACTGTGGCCGTTGACGACGCCTTCGCCGGCGGTGGCCCGTAGCAGCGTGGCCAGGAAGCGGATGGTGGTGCTCTTGCCGGCGCCGTTGGGGCCGATGAAACCGAACATCTCGCCCGCGCCGATCTTGAGGCTCAAGTTCTGCACGGCGACGAATTCGCCGTAAATCTTCGTGAAGTTGCGGAGCTCAATCATGCGGGGTCGAGAATCGAGGGTCGGGCAGATGGTTGGATTTGTGTTGCGCGACGCTTGCGGTTTAGCTAAGCCGCAAGCGCGGGCCGCGATTGGCCTCAAGGTTCAGCTTCCGATTCAAAATCAATTTCATTGTTGTTTGGGGCGTCGGCTTTGATGTCGCGCCGCGTGTTGCGATCCTTCCCCGGCTTGGGAAGCTTGGCGTATTCGAGATGGGCCACGACGAGCGTTGCACCGCGCACCTGGGACGCGGCGGGCGTGATCGTCTGGCCGGGCAGCACCTCGTCGACGCGGGCCACCAGCCGCGTCTCGCCGTTGTCGATGTGCTTCGGATCGAGCGCGAGACGGAACATGGGCTCCAGGTTCAGCCGTTCCGTGCGCTGAACGCGTTCTTCCGCCGCGCGATCGGTGACGAACGCCGGCTGTTTTGCATCGATTTTCTTGAACGAAAGGGAGACCGCCTTTCCAGGCAGCATCTGACCGATCCACATTCCTTCTAGCTCTTCGCCATTGCGCCGCACCAGACAAGCGCTGCTTAACTCGTACTTCGTATGATTCTCGATCTGATTGCCGCCAGTGGCTTTCGACTTGCCTTTTTGAATCGCGCCGTCGAGCGCGAACATCTGCTCGCTGTGAACCATGCCGGTCGAGTTCGAAGAAATCGGCAGGCCGGCCAATCGCACGTTGTCGTATCGTTCGAAGTCGACGTTCTGCAGGCCTTGTCCGCGAAGCATTCGGAAGTCGGACGTCGCGGGGAACGGCGCCGCGAGCGACGTCAGGTTGGGGAATTCCAGGTCGTACGTCGTGGACAGCGACGTGTACAGGGCCGTGTATCGCGAGAGGTGAGCGCGCGCGTAATTCGGCTGTTGCTCCAAGACGCCGATCTCCGTTTGGGCGCGAACGAAGCCGATGTCGAGCTGCGCCTGGTTGACGACCACAAACGTTCCGACGATGGCGATGAGGGGCGCGGCGATCCAGGCCCATTCGACGCGCCCCACGGTTTGGAAGATGAGCCAATTGAGCGGCACGAGCGCGACCAAATACACGGCCAGGCAAAGCACGACGAACCCCGCCCCGGGCACGTCGACGCCGGCCGCTTCGCGCAGCGCTTCGCGGGCGGCGTCGGCGGTGGCGCTAAAATCGTTCCATGCCCCAATGCCGCCCACGGCGGCGGGCGCCGTGTACTGATTGATCACTTCCTGTTGCCCGAATTGATTGAATTGATCGCGCACTTCCTGGAGTCGGTACGACGTGTCGACGCCCAAATCGCGCGCGAAGTAGTTCAATTTCGTTGTTAGCCGAGCGTCGAGCCGTTGGTTGCTGTATTGTGGATCTCTCCACATCACGGTAACGGGCCCGAGCGAGCCCGGCCGATATTCCCGCCCCGGCCGGCGGAGCAGGGCGCCGTTGAACAGGCTTTCGAAACCGGTCCGCCAATTGATGAGCTCGCGCTCAGAAAGCTGCATGGCCGTCATGACGATTCGACCACGTCCAACCGGCCGTTCGACGATCAGGCCGCCAGTATTTGGAATCGCTTGGGCGCTTGTATCCGGTCGCACGTCCAATTTGATGCCCGACCAGGGCGCCTTCGGCTCGAGCGGCTCGCCCGGCGTGACGAGTGTCGAGATCAGCCAACCATCGTTCCCTTCCCGGTTCAGCTCCTTCAACGCCGCGTCACCGGCGGAAATCGTCCGCGCGCCGCCGCTATCGGCGGGCAAATATGGGGCCAAGAACGAATCTTTGAGCGAGTCGATCGAGTCGGGGCCGCTGATGATCAGTTGTCCGCCCCAATGGATCCAATCCACGAGTGCCCCCTCTTGCTCGGGAGAGAATATTTGCGGGTCGACTTCGTCCCACACGATGTATGCGATGCTCGTCCAGGTGAGCGGGTTATCGGAAAGGGCGACCTCCTTCCGCACGTCCATGGTGACGACGCGGTAGTGCACGGTGCGCTCGATCTTGTCGTAGTCCGTTTCGCCGCCGAACGGGACGGAGACCGAGTCGAGCGTTTTGAGAAACGTGTACCGCGACGGTTCTTTTGCCAGCACAACGAAGTGGTACTGGTACGAAGGCATGGCGGTAATGGACGTTTCGAGCGTCGGAAGCGGAACACTCATGCCGCGTTCCTCGAGTCCGATTGCCAGGCCGATTTTTTGATTGGTTTGCGGCAGGAAAAGGGTACTCTCGGGTGCTTTGGGCTGGCCTTTCGTGAGGAACACGGGCCGGCTCGCGCGGAGCACGAACGGCGTGTTGGCGATCGGATAGGGAACGCGTTTGCCGTCGGTGATGGACGTGCGCGAGTCGCCGACGAAATCGCGGTAATTGGCACGCATGGTCTGCGTGGCGGTGGCCCAGTGGCCCGGCTTGGCGTATTGAAGCGGCGCCTCCGGCTCCGACGGCTGCACGACCGGGAACAGGATATCGACGTCCTTCTTTTTCTCTTTCTCCTTCTCGTCTTTCTCTTTCTTCTTTTTTTCTTCCTCGCTCTTGGCCGCTTGCTGCGGATCCTGGCTGAGGTAGCCGCGCAACAAGCCCACACCGATGACGCAGAACATCAGCAGTAGAAACGCCGCGGCGACGAGCGCCCAGGGCGACCACTTGGTGCGTTCTTCCAGTTCTGGTGTTGCGTCGGTGGACATGATGCCGCCAGTTATTCGGACGAAGCCAGGGAATTTATTTTAACGGAGGATTCGGCGGTTCCGAAGGGGCGGTTGGCGAACGGCGTTCGTCATTCTGAGCGAAGCACAGCGTAGCGAAGAATCTCGTCGGGGGCGACATAGATCCTTCGGTCGCCGAGCCTCCCTCAGGATGACAGGTCGCCGAGCCTCCCTCAGGAATGACAGGTCGCAGCCTCTCTCAGGATGACTGCTTTCGCCGGTTTTGAGACTGCTTCCAGTATTCTCTTTGTTTCAATAGCACCGCGGCTATCCCCGTCAGCGTTGCAATGCCGAGCACCATGACCAGGCTGATGGCGGCCGCGCGGTCGTCGACGCCGTAGTGCAACATCTGAAATATCTGAACGGAAATCGTCGTGGCGCCACCCGGCAGCGGCGGCATCACGAGCACCGTCGCGGCCAATTCGCCCACGGCGATCGCCAGCCCCACCAGCCACGCGGCGACAACCGCCGGCCACCGCTGTGGCAGTGCAATTCGCAGCAGCCGGCCCCACCAACCGCTGCCTTCGGTGGCGGCCGTGTCGAGCATCGCTTGCGGAACGCTCGCCAGCGGCGGCCAAAGAATTAGCGTGACGATCGGGAGGGCACGCACCGTCTGCACGAGCCAGGGGGTAAAGAGCGAATCGTACAGCCATCCAAGGAACGCGAACGGTGAATCGGCTGGGCGATTCAGCAAGTGTATGACGCCCACACCGAGCAGCGGGCCGGGAATTGCCAGACACGTTGCCAGCAGCCCGAGGCGAATCCACGGCGTGCGTCGCGGCCGGCGCATGCTCCACGCGAGTGGCACCCCGACCACAAGCGCCGCGGTGGCCGCCGCCGCTCCGAGGACCGCGGAAAGCTGCAGGTCGCCACGGAATTCAACGGGCGCGGCGACGACGCGTGAAACAACTTTCACCGGCGACCAACTGCGAACGCGGCCGAAGTCAGTGGAGGTGACTTCGATCCCGGCCTTGTAAATGAGATTGCCGAGCGGTACGCCGGCAACCAAGAGGACGATACACGACAGGATGAGCACGGCGAGCCAGCGCCGACGGCCGAGTCGCCAGATCCACGTCGGCCGGTGCGGCGCGTCGGCGAAATCGGCAAACAATTTTCCGGCGGCGACGATCGACGCGAGCGCGAGAATGGTCGACAGCGCGATCCCGATCCACAGCCCGGCGGCCGATATGACCGAGTTAGC
Organism: Planctomycetota bacterium; assembly: GCA_022614705.1. GTDB lineage: Bacteria > Planctomycetota > Planctomycetia > Pirellulales > Lacipirellulaceae > JABDGM01. The sequence continues at coordinate 18,892 of JAKEIB010000078.1, forward strand.
GGCGGGGCTTGCCCCGCGCTCAGCCGAGTCGATCGTACCGAGCGCCGACTGCGTGTACACCTCCTCGGCAAACGTTCGCACTTGAAAAAAATCGGTGACGGAAATTTCCGCCGTCGCCACGATCGCCACCCATAACGCGGCCACCACGAATGCCGCGCCAGCGCGGCGCAACGAAACGTGCCACAGAACGCGCGGCGGCGAGGCGCAGGTGGCTGCGTCTTCTTCGATTTCCGCTTCCACGGAGCGCAGTCCCGCGCCGACAATCAATACGACCCACGGAACCCCGGCAATGCCGTGAACCCAAATGGCCGCCCGCCAGCCGTGCAGCCACGGGTCGTGCGCGAGGTGCGGATTGGTGGACAGCGTGTGCCAACCTTGGATTCCAAAGCCGGCGTCCCATGCCCCGGTGACGATGTACAGCGGCACGAACAGCATGCCGACGAACAGCAACATGGCCAGCCGTCTGCCCGGTATGTCGGTCTTGAACGCGGCCACCGCGGCCAGCGTGCCGAGCGGCAACGCGATGAGGCACGCCCCAGCCGCGAGCCAGAGCGTATTGAGCCACAGGCGGCCCACGCGCGGTTCCACCAGCCAAAGTGTCGCGACGGCGAGCACGAGAACCGCAGCCCACCGAATCAGCCACGCCAGTCGAGACTCGGGTTTCCGCATGTTCTGAGTGTAGCAGGCACGCCGACCCGGCACGCGGCCTAACCGGTTGCCGTGTGCCCGGTGCCGCAGCCTGCCCTCGAATACCCCTCGGTTTCAGGGAAGCCGTTACGGCACACGGAGTGTGCCTACTACATTCATACTTTTATTGCCATTTGGCCGTCATTGTGCTAAGCTAAAAGTGACTACCGGTCAGAGTTCGAGGCGTATAATTGAGTTGCCGCAAGGCGCCGAGTGGCTCGGCACGCTGGCAATCTACTTTTCTTAGTCCTCAGTGGTTGGGGAGGCCGGCCGACCATGGGAATTCGCGTCGAATGTCCGCACGGACACGTCTTTAAGGTTAAAGACAAATACGCTGGCAAGAAGGGCCTGTGCCCGCATTGCGAAGGCCAGGTGATTGTCAACGTACCCGATGCGCTCACGACCGAAGCCAGCGACGTCCTGCAGCGCGAAGCGATCCAGCGGCGGCAGGCCGGTCGCCGCGGCGACCATCGTTCACCATCATCCGGCTCGCACGTGTTCGACGACCCGGGCGACATGGTCGCCTCCCCCAGCAGCGGCACCAGCGGCAGCCTGTTGGGCTCGAGCGTGATCCGCCACAACATCAAGTGCAAATGCGGCGAACACGTCCCCATGTGGTACGCCCGCTGCCCCGCCTGCGGGCAGTACATCGAGCATTAGTGTAGCAGGCTCACTCCGTGAGCCGTCCGCCTTGTCAAGTTATGCGGTTTTGGCTCACAGCGCGTATCCGGTAGACTGGAAGTGAGAGCCGGCGAATGAAGGAAACTTGCCGATGACCAAACGCTACACGGTTCTGTTTGAGGCGCAATCCGAGGGCGGCTACCACGCCGTATGTCCGGCGTTGCCGGGATGCCGTTCCGAAGGCGATACGCTGGAGGACGCAACGGCCAATATTCGCGAGGCGATTGAAGCCTATCTCGAGAGCATGATCGCTCAGGGCGAAACGCCCCCGACGGAAGATCTGCTCATCAAGCCGGTCGAAGTCGCGACCGCTGGCTAAGAGATCGGCGGCGCGATGAGAAATAAAGTGTGAGAAACAAAGGGGCGCAAATAATTGTTGAGCAGGCGCGCGGATCAAATTCGCCCCCTATAATCTCGACATGCTCCCGTCCGCTTTAAATTCTTCCCCAACCAATACATTACCCAAACTACTCAAATTTGGTGCTCAAATTTGGTGGCTGTCACCTTTTCTAAATCGGTATCTCTGCATCCGAAAGCTACTTTTCTTGTTTTCTTGCTCGAACAATGGGAACACGCGATGCGTTTCATATACGCCTTGATTCTCGGCCTACTTTTTTGCCCATTCGTGTTCAGTCAACGGGTTGCTCCGACTTCGAAGCCTCTTAAGCTCATTGGCGACGAGACTCCGCTTGTTCAGGTGAAAGCGGAACCAAGGAAGTTTGTTGGTAAGCCCTTTGTTATGACTGGGGCTATTGAAGTATCCGACTACTACAACATGGCTTACAGTGAAGCCGCCAATTCGCATTACTCATTCGATTTTCAGGAAGCGATTGCCCCGAGGAAACTTGGCGAAGACTGCTCAATTTATCTCAAACGAAGTATTGGTGAGAAAATTGTTGAAAGAATCATTTTAAAGACGAAAGACGGAGACAGGGCCCGCATTCGCGTGAAGGTGGTGATGGACCCACCACGTTTTCGAGATGATGGCGATGACTGGCAGATGTTGGAGTTGTTGGATGTCCAATTCTCAGCAGCGGGCGGTGAGGAATGGGGGCCGTGGGTCATCGAAGCGAGTCGGAAGGAGGCTGCCGAGGCCGCCGAACTTGAAAAGCAGCGCGCGGCTATGGCTGAGATAGAGCGAAAGAAAGCAGCAGAAAAAGAAAAAGAGAAAGAGCGTGCCGCCCGTACACGCAAATGGACTGATCGAACCGGTACGTTTTCATTGGTCGCCGAGTATGCTGGGATCGCTAATGGTAAAGTTACATTGCGAAAAAAGAACGGTGACGCGGTGAGAGTACCAGTTGACCGACTAAGCGAAGCCGATCGAAAGTGGATTGATGAACGAAGTAAGCAGAAGAGAAAATAGCCGGTTTACCTGGAACAAGGCCGAAAACGGTGTCAGGAAACTTTTCCAGTCGAGTCTCGGAGAGACTCGGCTACGTAAATGTCAACCCCTCATTCTTGGCCAATTCGCGCGGCCAGAACTTTTCTTGGAATTGGCCACGACTTGTGCTATGGTGGTGCCCCGTTGTGCGCGGGTCTCCCGACCCCGCACGCGATCCCGACCGCAGGTCTCCCAGCCTGGCGGCACGCGCTGACCATGCGCGCCAACCGCCCGACTCGTATGTCGTGTTCCGACTACCGAACAGTAGCACCGAACCGACCCCAAGAAACGTGTCCCCTTGTGTCCCCTTCCGAGGAATTCGCACTTCTTACTGATCGGAATCTTGTCCGTTCATCCCTCGAACGATGGGCGGCCAAGAATCGTTGCTGAAATCCGCGAGCCGATGTGCTACGTTCGTTCTTGCCTCTGTACTACAAGCCCGTCGAATCTTGTGAACAGGAGCTAACAGAGTAAACAGAGACGGATGTTTCCCTTGATTTGTTTCCTCTCTGTTCTCTCTGTTGCCTCCTGTTCCATTTTTGGCTGCGGTCCCAGAGGCCGCGCTGTGCTCTAGCTGTTTGACAATTCGTTGCATCGCGCATTTGTTCGCTGTCCGTGAACTGCGCTGACGCTGCGCACCCACCGCCCACTTGTGGCAATCAACCCTCCCTGGGAACTGACCGCTTGTTGTCACCCGGATCGTGCGCGCCGTGGACAAAACTAAGGCAGTTTTGTCACCCCTGCCATCGAAAAACCCTGGTAATTTCAGAGCGAACCGTGGTTCCGGGGTGACAATAACACTGACTGGGAATGATATACCTTGCAAACCCAGCCACAATAGGTAGAATTGCGGCAACAGCCGCTTGCTTTGGTAACGGCACTACTGTTGGGGCGCATTCTGGTCAGTCGAGGTGACTCGGATGGCTCGCGTGCCGTCGATTACCTCATACTCACCTGGGCCAATAAAGTTGACGTGTCGGCCACCGTCGGTTTGCATTTCCTTCATGGCATCAGGCGACATGCTACGGCGTCCACCAGCACCGACAATGGCGTGCTCGCCCTGAAGAACGTGGATCATGTAATCATTGCCGTCATCGTCAGTGGCAATAAACGTTGTCAAGATCCGCATTTATGCACCTCATTTCTTGCGCTTGCCGGTCGCCTTGGCGACCGGCTTTTTCTTTGCGCGGGGCTTCACCGCCAAGAGTCCAGTTACCGTGTCCGCGAATGGAAGCGGGATTTTCACTGGTGGCTTGCGCGTCGCTTTTCGATTTGCGCCCATGATTTTCAGCACTCTTTTACGGTCATTTGAAGAATCTTACCCTAGCAGATACCTAGCGTGTTGCCGCCGCACTAGGATTTTTCCCAGCCGGCGCTTGACTAGCGATTGTAGCAGTCCTATAAGTCAAATGGCTCGGCAGATCGTTGTGACCTGCCGAGCCATTAAACACCGCCAGAAACCTGCCGGGGTCGTCTATGGGTAAGGACGCTCCCCTTGGAAGGGAGAAAAGCCAGCTCGAAACTGGCCCCCGGCTCGGTTTCTGCGCCCATTTCGGGCATTCGCATTATTACAACGGTTGGTGCAAAGTCAAGAGAGGCCAAAATGTCTGGAAAGGCGTTTGAGAAGAATCTGGACTTGCTAGTAGAGGATGCCGAGGAGCGTGCCAAGGCAGCTAAGCAGTTGCGAGACATTGCTTTGCGTCATCCTGATCTATTGCGTCAAGCAGTGGAGCTTCTTGATGCAAAGACTGAAACTACTGAGCCTCCGAAGGTGCCGACGCGCCGCATCCGCCAAACCCCCACGGCTGCGGTTCGGCAGTGGCTCAGAGAACACAAAGAGGGCGGGACAGCAGGCGACATTGTGAAGGGAGTAATCGGCAGGGTGCGTTCGGAATCGAAAGACCCGACATCCGTGCTCTACGCGACCGTCTCCGTTTTGAAGCGTCAGGGCGAGCTAGAAGTGGTTGAACGACCTGGACAGTCAGCCATTTACCGACTTGCCCACGATCGGGCAATGCAAAACGGAACGGCACACTAGCTGCGCTTGACATTGCAATAAAAAAGGCTGAACGCGCCGCGAGCGCGTTCAGCCCTGTAGTGAATCCCATTTCCCTGAAACTGTGGAGGCTGCGTTATGGACCGTCCGAATAAATCTGCCACATCAAGAAGCTCGCAAACACCTGGATTTAAGGGATTCTCAACGAGTCAATGTGTCAGATTTTTTGCGACGAGC
>JAKEIB010000079.1 GCA_022614705.1 Planctomycetota bacterium
CCGCTGTTTGAGGCCCTCACCGCCAAACATCAACCGTTTCCAGAATCCTCCGACCCTAACCAACTGAAACTGTTCGACTTATAGCCGGACACTACTGATCAAGGATCTCTATTATCACCTGGTCCGACACTCAACCAAGCCGAAGCTCAAGGGCTTCAATATCGGAATTGCACGAGACGATCTCGAAGCGATCAACGGCTTTGACGAATGCTTTGTTGGCTGGGGATGCGAGGACGACGACCTGGCGTATCGGCTGCGCAAGGCAGGCAGGCGGATCGCTTCCGCATTGCGATACACGCATGGCTACCACATGTGGCATGCGACGGAGCCGTCGCGTCCTGTGAAATGGACGGACGGTCCGAACGTCGGCCGCCTGGAGTGCTTGGATCGTCCCATCAAATGCGTGGCGGGACTTGTTTCCCATGTCGAAGAAACAATGCATCGCGCACCACAACTCTGGAAACGTGCGGCGTGACGTCGCGACGAACAGCCTTCGAAAGTAACGGTATTGGCATGGGTTGCTTGAGAACGTCGTAACAGCAGACGACGAACATTTCCTTGGCGAGCACACGATGCGGATTGCCTTTTTCTCGACGATGGGAGGACTCCCGTGGGGCGGAAGCGAAGAATTGTGGAGCCGTGCCGCCGCAGTGCTGCTCGAGCGTGGCCACGAAGTCACGTTTAACTGCCTGACTTGGCCCACGACTTCCGCGCCACTCCAACGCCTGATCGCCTGCGGTGCGAACGCCCAATTTCGGTCGCGGCGACGCATGGGCCGAACCCTCCGCCAAACTCTGCATAAGTTGCGGCTCACGCAGCTCAAATACATGCCATGGCTGCTGAAGTGCAGGCCCGATTTTGTGCTGATTTCCTTTTCCTGCCACACGGACGACCCGCAAATCGCGAACAGTTGCCGCGCACTGGGCGTCCCCTATGGGATCGTCCTCCAAGCCGCTGGGCCGCACAGTTGGATGGACCCGCGCAATCTGGACGACTACCGATCGGCGTACGCCTACGCCCGACGTTGCTTCTTCATTTCCCACGACAACCGCGAAATAATCGAGTCCAATTTAGCGATCGATTTGCCGCGCTCCGAAATCGTGGACAATCCGTTTACCGTTCGCGTGAACTCGGCGCCGAGATGGCCATCGACTGCAACCCAATGGAAGTTGGCGTGTGTCGCCCGCATCCATTACATCACGAAGAGTCAGGATCTGATTGTCCGCGTCCTGCGCATGCCCAAATGGCGGACCCGGCCGCTTCACGTCACGCTCTGGGGCAATGACAACGGCAACCTGGATCAATTCCGCCGCTCCCTCGATATCTACGGCTTGCACGGGCAAATCGCTTACGGCGGCGTTTCGAGCAATATCGAACAACTATGGTCGGAGCATCACGGCTTGTTGCTGCCTTCGCGGGCCGAGGGAAATGCCCTATCGCTCATCGAGGCGATGATATGCGGCCGCGTGCCGATCACGACGCGAGTGGGGCGAGCCGCCGAGTTGATCGACAACAATGAAAGCGGCTTCATCGCACCGGCCGCGACGGCCGAGCTACTGGATGAAGTTCTCGAGCGCGCCTGGAACCGCCGAGACGACTGGCGCGCCATGGGCCAGCGCGCCGCCCACGCGATCCGCGAGCGGCACAGCCTGCGTCCCGCCGAAGATTTTGCCGACCGACTTTTGGCCGTGGCGTCGGATAAGAACGCCGTCAAAAAACTCGCCGCTTGATGCGGTCTCTCAGCATTTAATGCGCGCCTCCATCGGCTCTACGATTGGAGGCTTCCGGCGCAAGGGAATGTGGCCAGGCGCCATTACCCACATATCCCTCACCACCGTTCGCGCGGGCTTTGCGAACCTTCGGCCCGCGTTGCAATTTAGCATCATTCCGCGGCGCTCCCCACTTCGGCAATTACGCTGGGAATTAAGCGCCTGCCTACCCATATAGCGAAGGGGCGCCTCGCCGCTTCCGCTGTGGCTCCCACCGAACTCCTGCCCTCGTTCCCACTTCTGAGACGTAACCCATGATATTTCGTCGACTCAACTCCCGTTGCCGCGTCGTCGCTCTGTCGTTCACGAAACTTGCCGTCGTGCTGGCGGCCGTCCTAATTGAAGTCGGCGCCGCTCGCGCCATCGATTTCACCATCGGCGCGCCGGAAGTCATTTACACCAAGTCGCAGCGAAAATCGCGCGGCGGTTCGTACTGGCCCGATGGAAACCTCGGAGTTGTCGGAAACGGAAATGGAACGTTCGACTTCTACGGCGCCAACGCATCAAAATCGGTGCTCACCACCGGCACATTGACCGACCCCGGCGCGAGTAAGAGATCGGTCTCAATCACGGGCGTACCAAAAAAAACCTACGGGTATCTGGCCGGCGGGCCCGTTTATGAAGATCCCTACAGTGGCGCCCGCCTCATGGTCTACCACGCCGAAATCCACCACGGTAGTGCCAAGAGTTTCTATAGCGTGTTGGGTATGGCCGTATCCACCGATCTTCAGCATCGAACATTTCGCGACTTGGGCGAGATCATCCGTCCCAACTTGCCGCCCGGCGTGGCCGAAGTCGGCGGCGGATCGTTCGCCGTCGTCGATGGTCACTTCAACGTGTACTACAAGGAATGGCTCGCCGATGGCAGCACGGCCGAAGTCGCCGTGGCGCGGGCGCCCATGGCCGAGCTCATGACCAATGCACTCGCCGGCCAATCGACCGCGTTCAGCAAGTATTACAACGGCAGTTGGTCCCAACCCGGCTTGGGCGGATTGGCGTCGTACGTGGAAACGGTCAACCCGAACAATTCCTGGCTGAGTGTTTCCTACAACAAGTACTTGGATCAAGTCGTGATGGTCAGCTCACAATGGTCCGGCGACGGCGGAGACCTGTATATCACAACGTCGCCCGACGGCATCAACTGGGCACCGCGTCAGCCAATCGCAGTGGACCCAGGCGAGCAATTCTATCCTTCTATCATCGGCGCCGGCGACGATCCCACGCGTACGGAGCAATCGTTCTACGTGTACTACACCGACAGCTTAAAGGGCGCCTGGAATCGTTGGAGCGACGCGCAGCTTCGACGCCGCGAGATCGTCATCAACTCACCAGGTTCAATCGACCCGTCGGACGACTCGCTCGGCTACACCGCCGAGTGGGTTCCGATCGGCGACTACCAGTCGGATTTTCAGGGCGGCTCACCGGCCGAGGGTTGGACCTATGCCTGGAACCCCAAGGGCAAACTGGGCAAATCCGCCGCGTACATTCCGCTGCTATGGAGTGACTCGGCCCAAGCCTACAATACCACCGGCGCCGCGACGACGATTCCCAGCAGGAAGACACATCCTGACGACTTCTTGTCGTTCACCGACGACGGCGGCCACCCCGGCCTACGCAAATATATGCCGATGGCCGGGTACACCATCCAAGCCGACGATGGCGCCGGCCTTTATCGCATCGTCGACAGCTCCATCCAAAAGAGCAACAGTTCGCTCTTCACCAAGGAAGACGGTCTTCAAGTGCTGGTCTACGTGAATGACACGCGGCTCGGCGCGGGGCAGAGTGTCTTGACCGACGGATCGCTTACTGGCTTCGATCGGTACCTGGGCACGCTCAACGTCGGCGACACCGTGTGGGTGATGATCAATCCGCTCAAAAACCAAATTGAGGATGCCTTCACCAGCTTCGATTTCTCCCTGGAGAAACTTGTTTACTCCGCGCAGAATCTGCAGCCGTTCGCGCAGCTTCGGCAATCGTCCGCGGTCCCCGAACCGGGTGCCGGCGCGCTCGTCTTGGCGGTGTTGGCCGTGTATCGTCCGCGACGACGAAGATAATTCTTGCGGCACGATCGCGGTAGGGACGGCCCTTACGGGCCGCCCCCCGCACAGATCCGTACGTGAAGCATTACCTCATACGGCTCCTACCTTGAGTCAGACGTCGAGGCCAGCGCCTCGCGTACTCCTCCGTTTGCGCAACAGCATGGTGGGTCCGGCGCTGTGGCCGGCCATGCGCGCACGCGGCGAGTTCCCCTCGGTCGAACCCCTTCCCTCGGCAGGCTCCGCCCGCGGGAGTCGCACCCGCGTTTGTTCGCCTGCGTCGTCAGTACTACGAGTTCGTCTGACTGCCCGGCGAAGTGCATGTCGGCCGTACCGCCCAAGGCGTTCGCCGACCGGTCCGCGTCAAGAGACTCGGACACCGCTGGGCTCTCCCGGTTCTCGCGTTTGGAATTTCCACGCATGCTCAGGTTCTTCGACTCCGCCGCAGACACCCGCACCTCACCTTGGCGGTGCTGGCGTTGTTGCCTTCTCCCTGCTTGAACAAGATCGGCCTGCGAAATTTAGGGATTTCGGAGCTCAATGGCTGGCCTGCGTTTACCACCCTAACGGACGCTTCGACGAGCGTCGTTACCGACCCCGCCCTCCGTGGGTGGCCGAAGTGACTGGCTAGGTCTTCTTCGTAGGACTCTTTCATTCCCAATTCCAAACCGGTTTATCCCGGCGCACTCAAGCCCGCATTTTTGGCGACGGCCGGTGTCCAAAGTTCTTTGTGCCAATGGGGCTGCTACTTGCGCTAGGGTGGCCGATCAGAATGACCGTTCGGGTACGGGCGCCGACTGCAATGAGAGCTCTCGCCGGAACCGCGTTACGCGCGCCGTCTCGCATGCACAAGGGTTGCTGCCTCCCTCTGCCAGCGCCGGCCATGTGCCGCCCAACTCCGGTCCCGGTTGCGGCTCGCGGCCCCAACGGGTGAGGTTCGGTCGAGCTTCGTTGCCATCGGCCGCGCCGCCGATCAGGCGCGTCAACCATGCATACGAGTTGCTGACCACCGGCGAGCGCATCGTGGCCATCGCCAACGACCATGGTTTCTTCTCCAGCGACGCCAAGAGCGTGGCATTCCGCGAGCGGCTTTGCAGCCTGGATAATGTCCACGACGAAGAGTTGCCCGATGATCGCAAGGGACACCTGATTCCTAGTCAGGAGACCGCGTCCCGCAACGCATTTCCAGAGATCGACTTGCGGCAAGCGGTCGGCGCGGCTTGCACTCGGGCTTGACCTTGGTGCCTTCGAAACGAATTTGCTGACGAATACTTGGCTCGCCGATTCGCCATGGAGTCCAGGGCTGCAACCGAGCGGCCAACGGGGCCACGCAACGTCGGGCCAGCGCAAACAGCGATTCTCCTCAAAATCTCCCGATTGATTGCGAGTCAAAGCACACACCATGTCGTCGAAATCCCTGGAATAAAGGGGCAACTCAAATGCTAAGGTGGCTTGCGGCTGCTGGATTGGTAGTCCAGAGTGCAATGGCAAATCTACTTGGTGCTTCGACGACAACTGCGACGAGAGTCCAGACGATTCGATCGAATTGGACTTGCGTTGGAACGCCCAGAAAATTGCGATGAAACGGCATAGGCGAAGTACTTATCTTGAATTGGAAAAAGCTCCCCCGGTAGGTTCCGAAGCTATTCAATTTGCATTGGTTTTACGAGGGACATGCCGCGTGGACACGTGGGAAAATGCAACTGCGAAACTAACTACGAACTCGGCTCGCCCAGTTCGCATGGCAGACGAATGGCAGCAAAACGGCCTTTGCGTGGCCCATGTTGTGTC
>JAKEIB010000008.1 GCA_022614705.1 Planctomycetota bacterium
CACCCAAAGCAAGCTCACACGTATGTCCAATAACCCTTCGCTAATTCGCGGCATCTTCTTCCGTTGTTGTGTTGCAGATTTTTTCGGATGAGCCATAGATGCAGCCAAGTTGATGCGCCGTTAGCGTGGCCAAACGCCGCACCCAGCGTGGGAATAAGGGTAAGCGTTCGCGGCATGAGTAAGATCATCGCACTAAGAATTGCCAGCCAGACGGCGAATCCGACTATGAACGCGAGTGGGTGATAGGACAACCAATGATGAAACGTCGGAGAAGCCTCGTTAACTCGCGAATAGTTGCCGGCCCAATACTCACTCGGTTGCCCCCATAGCGTCAGAGCGCCATCGAGAATTGCGACGGATGCTACTGGCAAGCAGAGGCCAACCAGTCTGCGATGAAAGGGTGTCATGGTAAATTGCTCGGAGAGATGCATTTTTAGACTCGCGATTCGGTTATTTCCACTCCGGCCTTCGTTTTTCGACGAACGCGGTGAGGCCTTCCTGGGCGGCTTCGGTCGTGCGAGCCGTCGCACTCATGGCCGCGCCGACGGAGAGTTGCGTGCCCAGGTGCTCGCCGATGGTTTCATACAGCAGGCGCTTGGAGAGTTGCACCGCCTCGGGCGCGCCGGCGGCGCATTCTTCGGCGAGTTGGGCGCAGCGGGCCCACAGGCGCGGTTCGTCGATCAGCTCGTGGTAGATGCCCAGCCGCAACGCTTCGTCGGCCGGGTAAACTGCCGAGGTGAGCAGCAGTCGCGCGGCCGGGCCGCCGCCGACGCGGAAGGCGAGCAAGGGTGCAACGACTCCGGCAATGATCCCGCGGCGCGGCTCCGGCAGGCCGAATTGGGCCGCAGGCGTCGCGACCACGATGTCGCTGGCCAGCACCAGCCCTGCCCCGCCCGCCACCGCCGGGCCGTTCACCGACGCGATGATCGGCTTCGGCAGCTCGATCATCTGCGACACGACGTCGCGATATGCTTCCGCCGTGTCGCCCCAATCTTGCGTCTTGTCAGTATCCGGCAGCGTCGCGGCGGCGTGCATTTCGTGTACGTCCATTCCCGCGCAAAACGCGCTGCCCGCGCCGGTGAGGATGATCACCCGCACGCGTTTTTCCAGCCGCAAGTCGCTTAGCGCCTCGCCAAGCTGGGCAAGCATCGCCCGCGTGAGCGCATTCCGCCTGTCGGGCCGGTTGAGCACGATTGTGCCGACCGCTCCCGTCACCTTCACGTCAACGGCATTGCTAGGCATATACATGGGCAACTAAGGCCGCACGCAAAGGCGCCAAGGCGCAAAGTTCGGAGTCTTGTCTTTGCGTCCTTTGCGCCTTTGCGTGAGATTCTTTCTCCTTCGAGCAACAAGTCGCCGAACCAACCAGTCCCTTCCGGTCGTAGTGATTGTAGGTTTCGCGCGCGTCGCCGACGAGTCGGCATGATGCTTTGTCTCAACGCGCGTCGTCGGCCAATGTTGCCGCGACGCCACGCGCTCGTCGGCACCACTCCTCTCGCGCGCACGGTGTTCGCATCGCAACTTGGATCGCACCAACGACTTAGCCACGCTCCGTGGTCTGGCTCTGCCGCGCTTGGCACTACGGCTGCATACCCTCGCCGCGTAGATCGCCACTCTCGACGTGCTTCACCGCGAGGAACCGCCCGTGCGTCGCACTCAACCGAATCGTTCTCTAAACGGCAAGAGCCACGCCAACGGGGCCGCAAAAAACTGCGTTGCCAAGAATGGCGTTGCCAAGAATGGCAGTCGAAACGGCTCGTTCAAGAACAATAGCCGTCCGGCCGACGACGAGCACGAGTTCGTGGCCGACGACGATGTTCAAGAGCCGGATGACGAGCCCGTTGACGTCGAGATCGAGGACGAGCTCGATCACCTGCCGGAGGACGGCAGCGCCGAGTCGCACATCGACGACCCCATTCGCATGTATCTCATGCAGATGGGCGAGATTCCGATGCTATCGCGTCCGGACGAAATCTCGTCCGCCCGGCAGATTGAGGTCACCCGCACCCGCTTCCGCAATTTGATGCTGGGCAACGATTTCGTGCTGCAAGCCGCCGTCGAGCTGCTGGAAAAAGTGCAGCACGGCGAGCTGCGGCTGGATCGCACGATCGAAATCAGCGTCACCAACACGGCCGAAAAGAAGCGCACGCTCAAGCGACTCCCGCCGAACCTGGCCACGATCAAGCACCTGCTGCGGCTGAACCAGACCGATTTCCGCGTCGCCGTCGATAAGAAACGCCCGCCTGTCGAAAAGCACGCCGCCTGGCGTCGGCTCGTCGTCCGTCGCAACAAGATCGTCCGCCTGGTCGAAGAGCTCAACCTGCGTCTCGGCCGGCTGCTGCCGATCATGCAGCAGCTCCACAAGATCAGCGAGCGGATGACCACGATCAAGGGGCAGCTCGCCGAGCCGGAGAAACTCATCAGCCAGCGGCAGCATCAGGAGCTATTGCAAGAGCTGCGATACCTGATGCGAATCACGCTGGAAACGCCGGCCACGCTGGCGCACCTCGTCCGCCGCACGAACGAGCAGCGCTATCGCTACGACGAAGCGAAGCGAGTCCTCTCGGCCGCCAACCTGCGGCTCGTGGTCTCCATCGCCAAGCGCTACCGCAACCGCGGCCTGAGCTTCCTGGATCTCATTCAGGAAGGCAACACGGGCCTGATGCGGGCCGTCGACAAATTCGAATACAAGCGCGGCTACAAGTTCTCCACGTACGCCACGTGGTGGATTCGCCAGGCGATTACCCGAGCGATCGCCGACCAGAGTCGCACGATACGTCTGCCGGTACACATGATCGACACGATGGGCCGCGTGCGTGCCGTCACGGCCGACTTCGTGCAGAAGTTTGGCCGCGAGCCGAACCCGGAGGAGGTCGCGGAGCGGGCCGGCATGTCGCTGGAAGACGCACGCTGCATCATCAAGATGTGCCGCCAGCCGCTGTCGCTCGACCAGCCCGTGGGCGACCACGAGGATAACTTCTTCGGCGAATTCCTGGAAGAAGCCCGCGACGACGATCCACTGTACGACACGAACATGGAAATGCTCAAGACACGGCTCGAAGATGTGATGAACGAGCTCACGTACCGTGAACGCGAAATCATTCGCCTCCGCTACGGTCTGACCGACGGCTATACCTACACGCTCGAAGAAGTGGGCAAGATTTTTTCCGTCACCCGCGAGCGAGTACGGCAGATCGAATCCAAAGCGGTTCGTAAGCTGCAGCAGCCGTATCGCACGCGGGCACTGGCCGGCTTCCTCGATGGGATTGAAATACCGCCAATTGAAGCGACTTAATTCAAAATGTAGCTGAAGTCGCAAGACTTCAGATGAAATCACGTAATGTCGGAATTCTCGCGAATTCCGCGACGCAGGTAACGCACTCCTTAGCTCCTCCCGCCTCCTCCCCACGCCTGTGTGCCGCCGATCCCTCCCACCTCCGGGATCGGTGGCACACTTCTTTTTCCGTTTTCGCGTGCCGTATAATGCGGCTATGAAACGCATTCGGATCGGGCTGCGGCTGATGCTCTTGATTGTCGCACTCTTCGCCGTCTTCTTCGCCTGGATTGGCGCACGGAGAGAATTACAACGCATAGAGCTGCGCGGCCAGATACAACGACTTCAAATTGATTGTGAGTACGCTGAAGGACGAGTTACCGACCCTGCAGAGGGTGAGTTCTATCGCAACAGCCTTGCCGACATGAAAGCCGTAATTGTGTCCAAGCAGAACCAGCTCGGCGAAGAGAGCCGGTGAATCCGCTTCGGCCCATTACTTCCCAATTACTAGAATGTAACGCGTTGCCGATACTCCGATGCGTAGCGTCGCAACTAATTGTGCTCTATAATTGGTGTTTCGACGCTATAAAGGTCGTCCGCACGAGCCGTCTGTGATCGCCGAGCCCGCCGTCAATCTGTCCGCCGAATTGCGCCGCCTTTTGGGCCCCGATCGCGTGCTGGACGCGCATTCCGACCTGGCCGTCTTCGAGTGCGACGCGTTCGTGATCGAAAAGCACTGCCCGAGCGTGGCCGTGTTTCCGCAGACGGCGAACGAAGTCGCTGCCATCGTAAAGCTGTGCAATGAGCGGGGTGTACCGTTCGTGCCGCGCGGCGCCGGAACCAGCCTGGCCGGCGGCGGTCTGCCGGTCGGTGGCGGTGTGATGATCGTGCTCACGCGGATGCGCGAGATTCTCGAAGTAAACCTCCGCGACCGCTACGCAATCGTTGAGCCCGGCGTCGTCAACGCGTGGCTCAATAAGCGACTGGCAGGCACTGGCTTTCATTACGCGCCCGACCCGTCCAGCCAAGGCGCCTGCACGATCGGCGGCAACTGCGCGACCAATGCCGGCGGCCCGCACACGCTCAAGTACGGCGTCACCGTGAATCACGTGCTCGGCGTCGAAATCGTCACCGCCGAGGGCGAAATCGTCCAAGTCGGCGGGCCGGTGGAAGACTCGCCCGGCCCCGACCTTGTCGGCACGATCGTCGGCGGCGAAGGCACGCTCGGCATCGTCACCAAAATCTGGGTCCGGCTGACGCCTAATCCGCAAGGCGTTCGCACGATGCTCGGCATATTCGAATCGGTCGACGACGCCACGCAGGCGATCAGCGGCATTATCGGCGCCGGCATCATCCCGGCCGCTCTCGAAATGATGGACCAAGGCATCCTGGTCGCCGTCGAAGAGGCGTTTCACTTTGGCTTCCCGCTCGATGCCGAGGCGATCTTGCTCATCGAAGTCGACGGCATTGAAGTCGGCCTCGACGCACAGCGCGACCGGGTGGCGGAGATTTGCCGGCAGAACAATGCTCGGGAAGTTCGCTTTGCAGCGGACGCTAAGGAGCGGCTGCAGCTTTGGAAGTGTCGCAAGCAGGCGTTCGGCGCGATCGGCCGGCTCAGTCCCAGTTACTGCACGCAAGATGGCGTCGTGCCGCGCACCAAGCTGCCGCACATCTTGCAGCGAATTCGCGCGATCGGCGCGAAGTACGACCTGCGAATCGTCAACGTATTCCACGCCGGCGACGGCAATTTGCACCCGATTTTGCTCTTCGACGAGCGCAACGCGGGCGAGATCGAGCGAGTGCTGGCCGCCAGCGGCGAAATCCTGAACGAGTGTTTGGAATGCGGCGGCAGTGTCACGGGCGAGCACGGCATCGGACTCGAAAAGCTTAATTTTATGAACCGTATGTTCACCGACGACGATTTGGACGTCATGACGCGGCTCCGCGACGCGCTCAACCCCGGCGGCCTGCTCAGCCCCGGCAAACTACTTCCTACCGCCGGCGCCTGCGGCATGGAACAAATCCACCCCGGCCGCCGCGCGGCGCTTTAGACTAGATTTTGGCCACCCACTTCGCTATGCTTATACTGAACTTTTGTACAAACTTGAGTACGCGCTTCGACCCGGTGCATCGTCGGGCCCGCGCTCGTGCTGCGCTGATCCTATCGCACTCGCCGTCCCGCGTGTGCTGCGCGAAAGCGCGAACCGGCCCTGCGCACTAGGTGTGTATGAATGTGGTCCCCTTTTGTCCCCTTCCGAGAAATAACTATGTGCACTGTCCGCTAGACGGTTGTGAAACTGGTTCTCATACCTATGGCCACGGTAACCACATCACAAACACCAGACCTGGCTTCCTCGCCGTCGCCAGTTGAAGTTGCCGAATCGATCCGCGCGGCTTACGACGCGAGTCGGGCCGTTTATCCCGTCGGCGGCGGCACCGCGCTCAACTATGGCAATTCGCCCACGCAGCCCGGCGAGCAACTCGATCTCACCGGCCTCAACCGAATCGTCGATTACACGCCGCGCGACATGACGATCCTCGTCGAGGCCGGCGTGCGAATGACCGATCTTGCCGCGGCGCTCGCCGCCGAGGGCCAGCATTTGCCGATCGACGTGCCGCGCGCGAGCGAAGCCACGCTCGGCGGCGTCGTGGCCACGAATTGGAGCGGCCCGCGCCGCTACGGCCATGGCACGATTCGCGACTACGTGATCGGCATCCACGCCGTGGATGGCCGCGGCGTAGCGTTCAAGGGCGGCGGCCGCGTCGTAAAGAACGTCGCCGGTTACGACTTTTGCAAACTCCTCACCGGCTCCCTCGGCACGCTCGGTGTGATCACGCAACTCGCACTTAAAGTAAAGCCACTGCCAGAAAGTACGGGCACGGTCGTAGCAGCGTGTGCCGATGTTGCAACCGCCGGCATTCTACTCGATCGACTTGCAACACTCCCGGTTCCGCCGGTTGCCATTGATTACCTTCTTGGTCCCAATTGGCAGGTGCCGACGACAACTCGCAGCCGGCAAGCTGAAATCGGCCCCCAGACGCCGCATCTTGTGATCCGCTTTGAAGGCACTGAGACTGAAACCGCCTGGCTCGCCGATCAGATTCAAACCGAGCTGCAGCAAGCCGGGGGCATGAGCGTCGCCCTCCTCGCGCCGATCGACGCTGCCGCGCTGTGGAAGCGACAAATCGAATTCGCCGATCGCGGCGCCGGCGACGCTCCCGAAAATTCACCAATGGTCATTAAGGTTGCTGTGCCACCGAGCGCAGTCACGAAACTCGTAGCACAATTAGTCGCATTCGACCCAGATTGTTCGATTCAGGCCCACGCCGCGAGCGGCATCGTCATTGCAAGGTTCGCCAAATTCGGCCATTCCGACATCACGCCCGTGCTCGTCGGCAAGCTGCGCCCGGCCGCCGCGAAACTCGGCGGCAGCCTTGTGGTCATATCCGGCACGCTTGACGGCCTTACACCACACTTAATCTGGGGCGGCCGCACCGACGCGATCGTGCTCATGGAAAACATTAAACGCAAATTCGACCCCCGTAACATCCTCAACCCGGGCCGGTTTGTGTATTAGATTAGGAACTGGCCACAGAGGACACAGAGTTCACAGTTGAAAACAGGACTTTGTTGTGCCTTGCGTAAAACCTTCTCAGTGAACTCTGTGTCCTCTGTGGCAAATAATTCATGACTGAACCCATCGCCAACACGACTTCGCCCGCCAACCCCGGCGCCGCGCTCGACTACGAGTTGCTGCTCGACTGCGTGCACTGCGGACTGTGCACCGCCGCGTGCCCGACGTACGTCGAGACGGGCAACGAAAACGAGAGCCCGCGCGGCCGCATCTATCTCATGCGCGGCGTGGCCGACGGCAAGCTCGAGCTCAACGAACGCGTCCGCGGGCACCTCGAACTGTGCCTCGATTGCCGCGCGTGCGAAACGGCTTGCCCTTCCGGAGTGCAATATGGCAAGCTCATCGAGCCATTTCGCGTGGCGATGGAGTCGCTCGACGGTCCATCGCGCCGTGACGATTGGTTCCACCGCCACATTTTGTTCGGACTGTTTCCATACTCAGCAAAACTTCGCCGGGCCTTGATTCCGGCGCGCATCGCCCAGCGGACCGGTGTGCTCAAGCTGCTACAGGCCACGCGACTAACGCGGCTGCTGCCAGCGCAGCTGCGTCGCATGGTCGACATGCTGCCGCCGCCGCGTCGCAACGAAGGGCCGCTGCCGGAATTTTTACCCGCCATTGGCCGGCGCCGTGCGACGGTCGCGCTGTTCAGCGGTTGCATTGGCGATGCCATGTTCCGCCACGTGAATTGGGCCACCGCGCGCGTCCTTCAGCAAAACGGCTGCGACGTTCACGTGCCCCGCGCGCAAGCCTGCTGCGGCGCGATCCATTTCCACGCCGGTTCCAGCGACCCGGCCCAAGTGTTCGCCGATCAAAATCTGGCCGCGTTTCCGGTCGAGCGGTTCGACGCGATCATCAACAACATCGCCGGCTGCGGCTCGATGCTGAAAGACTACGGCCACCATTGGCAGGATGCGCGGCAGAATGAACGAGCCGCGTGGTCGGCAAAGGTCCGCGACGTGAACGAATTTCTCGACCAGCTCGGCCCCGTGCGTCCCGAAGGCGAAATCCGCGCCGTCGCCACGTACCACGACGCGTGTCATTTGCTGCACGCGCAAAAAATCCACGACGCGCCGCGCCGGCTGCTCGCCCAAATCCCAGGCCTGGAACTGCACGACTTGCCAGAGTCGGAACTCTGCTGCGGCGCCGCCGGCACGTACAACCTCACGCAGCCCGAGATGTCGGCCCGTCTCAGCCGTCGCAAGTTGGACAACATTCGCAAAACGGCGGCGCGCGTGGCAATCACCTCGAACGCCGGCTGCGCCCTGCAAATCGCCCGCGAGGCCCGCGATCAAAACATGCAGCTCGCCGTCGTGCACCCCATGGAAATGCTCGACTGGAGCTACCGCGGCGTGAAGCCGAAGTGGTGATTGAGCCGCGCAGTGGCTGGTCCGGCAGATTCACCGCAGCGTGAAGCTCTCAATCTCCAACCGCACCAAGCGCGTCGCCAATTCGCCTGCAGAACCCGGGCGGCGCAGCGGGTCTTTAGCCAGCATCGTGTGAACGAGTTCGGCGACCGGCACCGGCACCTCCGGCCGTAGTGCGCGGATGTCGATCGGCTTTGCCTGCCGGTGGAGCGTGGCCAGCTCGCCTGGGTCGTCGCTGTCCCACGGTCGGCGGCCGGTGATCATTTCGTACAGCGTGACGCCCAAACTATAGATGTCGCTGCGCGGCCCGGTCGCCAGCGCGGAGGTCACCATTTCGGGCGCGATGTACGCCAGCGTGCCGGCCAGCGGCCGTGTGGCCCACTGGCTGGCCTCGGCCGGCGTTTGCACGAAGCCGAAATCGATGAGAGTCGCATGACCGGCCGCCGACACCAGAATATTTGCCGGTTTGACGTCGGTGTGAATCATGCCCGTCGCTTCGAGCAGTGCGTCGAGCCCGTCCGCCACCTGCCGGGCGATCCACAGCGCGAACGGCACCGGCAGTTGCTCGTGTTCGAGGATCAGCTGCGGAAGCGGGACGGCATCGAGCTTCGGCGCCACCACATAAAACGGCGGTTCGCTTACGCTCGACGATAGTACCGGCAGCAGATTCGGGTGCGACACCTGACTGCCGACCCAGGCCTCGCGACGCTGCATCTCGATCGCCTGCGGATCGCGCCACCACTGGTTGCGCAGCACTTTCACCACATACGCGGCCGACTGACTGGCCGATCCATCGGCCGGTCGCGCCTGATAAACCCGCGTAAAGTTGCCTTCGCTCAATAGCCGCACGAGCGCCCACGGCCCCAGCCGGCCCACGAGCGGCGTCACGTCGGCCGCGGGAGTTTCCTGGCGAACCGTCCGAGTTGTTTCTACAGTAGCCATGGTTCGATGATGAGTGTGCGGACGCCTTCACAACCGCGCGCGAACGCACGGCGGCGCAAACGGCTGGGACAGAAAAGGTCGATGCGGCGGCGACGTTTCGCGCCGCAGCAGATGAAGAAAAATGGGTCTGCGGATTGAATCGGCCGTACAACCTTTGAAAATGAACGAGGCCCGCCCCCGCCCGCACAGGTTAACGATCGTGTGCCACTGCTTGCTGCGCTAGTATTTGCGCATAGTCGCGCAAAGCACTGCTCGCCGTTAACCGCTAATTCTCGCGGGATAGCAAGCAGTGCGTTTTCGCGATAACGAAGATCCCTCATGCGCCGCGAGCAGTGGCACACGAACACACGCCGAATGCTATCACGCACCGATGTACCGTGCATGCACGGTGCGGGCCGTCGCGAGATCGTTCGTACCGCCGACGATCGTGCGGCCGTCGGGAAAAACCGTCAGCACGTAGCCATCGACTGAGAGCCGCAGCAGAAATGCATTCCGCTCGACTTGCCCCACGCCGTTCAGCCGCGCGGCGAGGTCGTCCAGGGAAACAGATGCGTCGCCCGGTGGGCTGAGCTGCACCGCGTTCCGGCCACACAACGCCGCCGACGCACTTCCTTTCTCACCGCTCAGCCATGCAAACTCGCGATGCACGCAAACGCGGCAGTCGCTGTGCTCGCGCAGTCGCGACAGGTCGATGTGCCGCACCTGATTGTCCCACAGGTCCACGATTGTGAGCCGCCGGCTCACTGCCTCGCGGCATCCGCCGAGAATTTTCAATGCTTCAGCCGCTTCGATCGACGCGATCACGCCGACGATCGGCGCCAGGATTCCGGCCGTATCGCAAGTCGGCGTCGTGCCGGGCGGCGGCGCTTCGGGCATGAGACATGCGAGGCAGCCGGTGTCGCCGGGCAGAATCGTCATCGATTGCCCCTCCGCGCCGATGCAGCCGCCATAAATCCACGGCTTGCCGTGCTTCACCGCGAAGTCGTTGACAAGAAATCGAACGGCGAAGTTGTCGGTGCCATCGACGATTACGTCCACGTCGCCGGCCAGCGCCACGATATTGCGGTGCGTGACGTCGGCAACGACCGGCTCAATTTCGATCTCAGAATTGATGCGCTGCAACTTACTGGCCGCCGCGATCGCCTTCGGCAGCCGCTCGGCCACGTCCTGCTCATCAAACAGGACCTGCCGCTGGAGATTATTGAGCTCCAAAAAATCGCGGTCGACAATCCGCACGAAACCCACGCCGGCCCGGACGAGTGTCTCCGCGACCACCGAGCCCAGAGCCCCGCACCCGCAAACAAGTGCCCGGCCTTTGGCCAGCCGCCGCTGCCCCGCCTCGCCGAATGGGACGAAACGCGTCTGGCGGTCGTAACGATTTGGCGTTTCGGTTTCCATGATTCGGGCTGCGGTTGCGGGCTGTCGATTCGTGACGCATTGAGCGCTCAAAACTTACGGTACATCGCTTCATTTTCCGCGGCAAGTAACCAGATTATTCAAATGCCGGCGGCATAGAGTAAACGTTTGCATCGTAAGCCTGCCCTGTAAGGGCATGATGTGAAAGCCCTCTATACTGCAAACGTTGGATTTTTGCGCACGGTGCGCAAATTCCGTGGAACGGACTTCAGTCCGTCAGTCCGTTACGAACGGACTATAGTCCGTGCTACTTGGTTGCGGCTACGCCGCGCCAGGAAGACTCGTTGCGTGTCAATCGTTTCATCGGTGGTTCCCTTCCTCTATCCGAGCGTCGGGCGTTGCCGCGGGGCTCGGCCTGGCCGCCTGTAAGCTCGGGGGCCAAGTTTCGGCCAGGGTGAATCCTCGTAATCCTCGAAAGGGGACAAAGGGGACAAGTTTTGTGTGGGGGCATCGGCGAGAAATTTGTGTGGCATTTGCGCAGGGTGATGCGTGTGTAGGCGGAGCGTTTCGGTAATTTTGGTAATGCGCGCAGCGATAGCGCGGGAGGTGTCAGGTTTCAGGTGTCAGATTTCAGAACCTGACACCTGATACCTGATACCTGATGCCTGACATGAAGCTTGGGTTAGAACATAGCCGATTTCTATACGCCTGTACAGAGATTAAAAGTGGCCATGTGGTGGTTGGCAGGATCATGCAAATGCTCGCAGGCAGGCCCAAAAGGGCCGGTAGTCAATAGCCAGGGGCGTGAGCCCCTGGTAGCGAGTCACTTGGTATCGCAAGCCCCAACGGGGCGACAGTGAGTTACACTGCGTTGTCGCCCGAGTATTGCCCTGAAAGGGCCATCACCTTAGGATACCTCTTCGCCAAAACGAACGAGCACGCTAGCACTTGCATAATCGTGTTTCAGTGCTGGGTAGAGTCGGGGGCTTACGATTTCAAGTCCCATAGGGACGGCCGAATGAATCGAGCGTCGCCAATGTTTCACGCGTCCCTACGGGACGTGACGGAAGCGGTTGCGCAAGTGCCCCAGCACTGAAAGTGCTGGGCTATTTTCGACTGGTCCCTACGGGACCGAATCAATGCACGTACTCGCGTAGTCCTGTAAATCGCTGGGCTATTTTCGATTGTCCCTTCGGGACATGCTTCGTTTGGATGCCGACTTGTGGGTAACGACAAGGCATGAATTCCGGGCCTGGTATCGGCGAAGCGTCGTGAACGACGCTGTTCAGCTCAGCTCCAGTGGAGTAGGCCAGGCTATGCCTGACTGCCGGGCAGCGACGATCGTCAGGCACAGCCTGACCTACGCGCTCAGCTCCAGAACTGCCGGTCGAGCATGCGGTAGTTGACCGCTTCGCTGACGTGTTCGGGCTGGATTTCGGCGCGGGCATCCAGGTCGGCGATCGTGCGGGCGACGCGGAGCACTTTGTCGTGCGCGCGGGCTGACAGGCCGAGCTCCTGGATACTCGTCCGCAAATGATTCATACCCGCTTCGTTCAACTGACAATGCTGGCGAATTTCGCGCGTCGACATTTGGGCATTTTGCCGCGTCTTCGACTGCAGAAACCGCGCTTCCTGCACGGCCCGGGCACTCATCACGTGGTCGCGCATCACCGCGCTGGTGGTGCCGTCGCGCGCGCCGCTCAATTCCTTGAATGGCACGGCGGGCACTTCGATGTGCAGGTCAATGCGGTCCAGCAGGGGTCCGCTGATTTTGGCCATGTAGCGCTCGATTTGAGGCACGGTGCAATGGCAATCGCGCCGCGGATCGTTGCGATAGCCGCAGGGACACGGATTGAGCGATGCGATGAGGACGAAGTTGGTGGGGAAGGTCGTGGAGTTGAGCGCGCGGCTGATCGTGACGTGGCCGTCTTCGAGCGGTTGACGGAGTACTTCGAGCGTGGTGCGATTGAACTCGGGCAACTCGTCGAGAAACAACACGCCGTTGTGGGCTAGGCTGATCTCGCCGGGCGTGGGAGTCGAGCCGCCGCCCACGAGGCCGGCGTTCGAGATGGTGTGATGCGGCGCGCGAAACGGGCGTCGGGCTAGTAGAGGTTGCCCGGCCGGCAATCGGCCGACTGCGCTATAGATGCGCGTCGTCTCGACCGATTCCTCGGCCGAAAGCACGGGCAGAATCGTGGGCACACGCTTCGCCAGCATCGTCTTGCCGGAACCTGGCGGTCCGACCATGAGCAGATTGTGGCCGCCGGCTGCGGCGATCGTCACCGCGCGCTTGGCCATCTCCTGGCCGCGGACGTCGGCGAAGTCTTCTTCGTAGTGCGACAACTCGTGGAACAGTTGATCCAGCCGCGACGGCGCTGGTTCGATGTCGAGTTCGCCCGCCAGAAACGCCACTGTCTGCGCTAAACTATCGACTGCGATCACATCGAGCCCCTCGACCACGGCCGCTTCGGCGGCGTTGCTGCTGGGGACGATGATGCCTCTGTAGCTGGCCTCTGCGAGGCCGGCTGCGGTGCGATTAAGGCCGGCCTCGGAGAGGCCGGCAACAGTGCGTCGTCCGGCGGCGGCCATGGCCATCGACAGCGCGCCTTTGACCGGCCGGGTGCTGCCATCCAGCGCAAGCTCGCCGACGATTGCGTACTGGTGAAAGATCTCACTCTTTAGTTGCCCGCTGCCGGCAAGAATGCCGACGGCGATCGGCAGATCGAACGACCCGGCGCTCTTTGGCAGCTCGGCCGGCGCAAGATTGATCACCACGCGATCCTGCGGCCGCACGAACCCGCTGTTAACCATCGCCCGCTCAATGCGATGCGTGCTCTCCTTCACCGCCTGCTCGGGTAGACCGACGAGCAGCGTCTTCGGCAGCGCGCCCGGCGACACGTCGACCTCCACCTCAACCGGCAGCGCGTCGATGCCCAATAGCGAAAAGGTGTGGAGCTTGGCAAGCATGTGGGTAGTTTAGCAAATGTCGGCTCGGGGCGTTTGAATGACAGAGTATAGTGTCGTGCTGCCGGCATTGTCACGTTGTACGCGACGATGCGGTCCAAAACGATATCCGCCCCAGCGTAACCGGTTTTTGAATTTGTCTGCGTTTGGACCGGGGACCTTAAAGAGGTAGAATGACCGCACCGAAGGAGGCGCCGCGCCATGATCAACGCCTTGGATTATCGAACGCCGGAGCATCCGATCGAAACTCTGTTTGTCGCGCGGTGGAGTCCGCGGGCAATGAGCGGGGAACCGATCACGGACGAGGAGATGCGGACGTTGTTCGAGGCGGCCCGTTGGGCGCCGTCGACATACAACGAGCAGGAGTGGCGATTTCTGTATGCACGACGCGACACGCCGGAGTGGCCGCTGCATTTCGATCTGCTCGTCGAGGGTAACCAGGCTTGGTGTGCGAACGCTGCGATGCTGGTCGTGATTCTTGCTCACAAAGTGTTCGCGAAGAACGGCAAGCCCAATCCGGTTCATTTGTTCGATTGCGGCTGCGCGTTTGAGAATCTCGCGCTGCAGGGCACGGTAATGGGACTCGTCGTCCACGGCATGCAGGGGTTCGATTACGACAAAGCGCGCACGACGCTCAGCGTGCCGGATGACTACGCCGTCGCGGCGATGTTCGCCGTTGGCCAGCCCGGCGAGCTGGCGGACCTGCCGGAGAAGCTGCGAGAACGCGAGACGCCGTCGGACCGCAAGCCGGTCGAGGAAATCATCTGTGAAGGGAAGTTCGCGTTCAACGATACCACGTAGGCGAGTTTCTCCGAAACTCGCAACAGTTGCACGTTATTAACATTGCAAGCGGAGTTTCGGAGAAACTCCGCTACGTGGATCCGCTGCGCATTCAGAGATTCATACTTATTTAATCCAGTGGATAGCGCGGCGGCTTCATTGTGCCTTCATCGCTGACTAAACTGCAGCGTTCGGGGTCCGCGAGCAACTCGTCGATTTGTACTTGCTTGCCGTCCAGCTCAATCGAATTGCGTACGAGCCGCGCGCCGTGGCTATAGTCGACGTAGCGGTCCCAATGGACGATCGTGAGCGGTTGGATGGGCTGGCCGTTTAGCTGACGCCAGCCGTAGATGGCCAGCCGCTGGGGCCTTTCGTAGATGCGCGGGGTGAGGACGATGTCTTTTTTAATGCCCGTAATCAGTTCGCCGAGAGGCTTGCCGTCGCGTTGTTTTTCGATGATTTGGTGATGCTGAAGAAACGTGGGAAGCGCCTCGCGCTCGTTGGTCAGTGGGTGGGGCGCGACGTGCACTTTCGCTTGGGCGTCGATGGCATCAACGATCTTCCGCGTCGGCAGGACGCAGCCGAAGCGATCGGCGATTCGCTGCGCCGTCTGCGGCGTCATCGGCATGTGGACAAAGTCGTGGTCGCTGCCGATGGACAGGTAGTCGGGCATCACCTCGATCGTAGAAGCGACTTCGCGTTCCTTGTCGCCGTCCTTGATGGTCCCGCGAATTGGTACGACTTTGAATTCACGCAAGAAACTCGGAAAATTGCCGCGCGTGACCTCGCGCAGGATCGCCGCTTCGCGATCGTCGAGGCTCAGGCCGTCGAGACTTTTAATGAACTCGCTGCCGCTCATCGCCTTCGCCGGCCGCGACGGTAGTCGCGGGTTAGTTGTTGCCGAGCGCGGTTTGCGCTGCTTTCCAGCAAGCTGTTTCAACGCCTTGGCCGACGTCGGCTCTGGCTGCACCCATTTCAAGTAGGCCCGCGGCCCGCCGAACTGGCCCCACTTTTCTTCTTGCGAAGTGCCCAGCGTAGCGATATGCACTAGTCCGTTCATTTCGCCCACGAGAGCAGTGTGAAGAATCTTATTCTCCGGATTGGAATGCACGTAAAAGTGAATCTGACCATCCAAACCCAGCGTCTCGCGGAACGGCTGCTTGTCGCCTTCCTGCAACTCGAACGTTTTTCCAAGTGCGTCACGCATTCGGCCGGTGGCGCGAAACGTGCCGCCATCGGGGCCGACGACCTTCTTCCCGTTGAGAGTGATTTCGCGGTCATCGTAGGCCAGGACGATCAATTGGCGACGGTCGTCCCCCTCGAGCCAGCGCTCGAGCTTGGCGGCGTGGAGTGCCGCGTCGAACGAGTAGTTGGCGTCGAGAAAGGCGATGCGGTCGACGTAGTCCGGGATTGCCTCCGATGCGTCGATGACGCCGAACATGAAAGCGCCGCCGCCACTATGGCCGGTGAGCGTGACTTTGACGTTTGTCGTCCCGAACTGCGTCCGCCAGTCGTCGACCATCGACCGGATTTCGGCATTGGCGTCTGGTTCGTTTTTGCGAAAGCTTGGCCAACTTAGTCCGGGCGCTTCTGCACATACGAGTATGATCCGTTCGTCGGGCATTAGGGACCGCAGCAATCGAATTTGCGCGGCGACGTGTTGAATGTCGTAATGCCAGTCGAGACCCTCGGTCATCTTGCAGCCAAGTGTTTGTTCGATCGTGTTGCCGTTGGGCAGAGCGTACACGATGATGCGCGTCGACTTGTAATGCTTCTCCGGAGTTTCCAGCGGAGCGTTAAAGTACAGCCGGACTTTCGACTCGAGCGCCGTGCTGAAAGCAAATCGTTCGTCGAATTGGGGCGAATGCTCCCATGGCAATGCGCTGCCGACGACGTCCGTGCGGCCGATGTAGCAATTCGCCAGAATGGCAATTCCAGTAAAGAACCAACTTCGTAGAGGGGGTAGCATATCGATTGCGAATAGTAACCCAACCGCCGACAAGGGACCTCGTATCCAAACTCTGAGTTTACTATGGCATTGGGCCGCTCCCAGGCACTATTCTGGGAAGCTCGGGGTCGATAATTTTACCGAATTCTGTTGACATTCGCTTTGCCGCGCGTTAGATATAGCAGTCGTACGGGCGAATGTCCTTCTGCTCGACTCTCGTTTTCGTGGAGGCGACCTACTGCAATACCTCGAGTAATTGGGTTTGCGTAACGGTCACCTTTCCAGATTCTCAAACGGGAGTTTTTCATGAATCGGCGATTTTTCGCGGTCGCATTGTCTGCTATTGCGGCCCTGCCTTTGCTCCAGGACACGTGTCACGCACAAATTGGCTACGGCGTAAATGGCAGCGGCCAATTGTTTCGCTTCTTTGTGAACGACATTGCGCCGGCGCCAGTAACCAATATCGGCGCTCCCTTGTCGTTCGTGCCGGAAGGCATTGATTTTCGTCCAAGCTCGCAAACACTGTATGCCATTGATGTGGGCCCAAACACCACGCAGCTTTACACGATCGACATCAACACGGGCGTCGCCACCGCAGTTGGGCCAGGTTTCACGTCCGCGGGCGTGGTGCCGGCCGCTTACGATCTGACCACCAGCAGCAACTTTGGCTTCGATTTCAACCCCAAAACGCTGCAGGGCGACAGCAGTATGCGGATCCGGCTCGTGAATTCGGCCAACCAGAATCTGCGGTTGAATTCCAGCACGGGCATGATTGCCGCCGTCGATATGCCTTTGGTGATTCAACCTTCGGGCAACTCACCGTTCGTGGACGCGGTGGCTTACATCAACAACATTGCCGAGGCCCCAGGCCCGGCGACAACTCTGTACGACATGGATACGCGCAACGACAGCCTCTATACTCAGGATCCACCGAATAATGGCACGCTAAATTTGGTCGGCCCTTTTGGCGTGACCATTAATGCAATTACCCGCGTTCACTTCGACGTCTATACGGATCCGGCGAGCGTTGATCCGACGATCAGCGGCGACTCAGGCTACGCGGTGCTGAAACGCCCCGACACGCCTCCGGCCCCCGGCCCGACGGGTTCTTATTTGCTGTACAACGTGAACCTGGCGACTGGCCAAATATTTCAGGGTCGGCTCGTCGGTTCGGCGGTGACGCCCGCTAATTTCGACGGCGGTTTCGCCGTGCTGCCGTTTCCGATTCCCGAACCATCGTGCATGGTGCTGGCGGGGATTGCCAGCCTGGTGTTGGTGTGCGCCAGCCGGCAGCGTCGCTCGCAACCACGGGCCAAGCGCACGTAAATTTCAAACGGCGGCCCACCGGTGCAATGCGCCGGTGGGCCGTTTCGTTTTTTACGCGCTCGCGACTCTTCGCGGACTGAGATGTTGGGTACTGGCGATTGGCCGCGATTCATCGCACGTGGACGGTGGACTATCAGGCATTCCGACCGCCGCCCTCTCGCGACCGGAACAAGTGTGGTCGTCTCGCTCCGTTCGGCTGAGCTCACGGCCGAAGCCGCGAGACGCAATCTCCTCTCGCGGAGCGAGAGGACTACTCAGTGAGCGGCACGGGATTTGCTGTTTTGCCTGGGGGAATCGAAACCGCATCGTCGAACGAGGCACTGCCATGACTACGATCTCAACAACGCAATCGACCGAATCCGTTTGGGCCGCGACGACCGACATGCCGCGTTGCCCGGAGCTCAGGGAAAACCTCGAGGCGGACGTGTGCATTGTGGGAGCGGGCATCGCCGGGTTGACGACTGGCTACTTGCTCACGCAGGCGGGCAAGAGCGTCGTCATTCTCGACGACGGGCCGCTGGCCAGCGGGATGACCGAAGTCACGACGGCGCACCTTTCCAATGTCATCGACGACCGCTTTATCGAAATCGAATGTTGTCACGGCGAGCGGGGCTCATTCTTGGCGGCCGAGAGCCACACCGCCGCGATCAATCGCATCGAAGCGACGGTTGAAGAACTGAACATCGACTGCGACTTCACGAGACTCGACGGCTACTTGTTCCTGGCACCCGGCGACAAGAAGGACTTGCTCGACCAGGAGCTGGCCGCGGCGCGGCGGGCCGGTTTGATGGCGGAAATGGTGCCGCGGTGTCCGCTGGAATACAACACGGGACCAGCCATCCGTTTTCCCAACCAGGGCCGCTTTCATCCGCTCAAGTATCTGGCGGCAGTGGCCGAGGCGATTGAGCGAGGCGGCGGACGAATCTACACCAACAGCCACGCCGACCACGTCGAAGGTGGCGATCGTGCCAAGGTGGACGTTTGCGACCACACGGTGCGAGCCGACGCCGTGGTCGTCGCCACCAATTCGCCGATTAATGATCTTGTGGCGATCCACACGAAACAAGCCCCCTACATGACCTACGTCCTAGGCGCGCGGGTCCCCGCCGGCTCCGTGACTGACGCGTTGTATTGGGATACGCTCACTACGTATTATCACTACGTTCGGCTGCAGCACATGAGCGTCGACGACGCCAACTCGAACGGCCACGATGAGTACGACTTGCTAATCGTGGGTGGCGAGGACCACAAAACGGGTCAGGCCGATGATACGGCATTGCGGCACGCTCGGCTGGAAAGTTGGGCTCGCGCTCGCTTTCCAATGATTGAGGACGTTGAGTTCACCTGGGCCGGTCAATGGATGAAGACGATCGACGGCCTGGCGTTCATCGGACGCAATCCGCTCGATGCGGAGAATGTGTTTGTTGCGACGGGCGATTCCGGCATGGGCATGACGCACGGCACCATTGCCGGCATGCTGCTCACGGATTTGATCCTCGGTAAGCGGAATCCCTGGGCGACGCTTTATGACCCCTCGCGCAAGCCGGTCCGCGCTGCTGGCGCGTTTGCGCAGGAAAACATCAACGTGGCCGGCCAGTATCTCGATTGGTTCACTCCCGGCGAAGTGGAATCGGCGCGCGAGATCGCGCCGGGTTGCGGTGCCGTGCTGCGGCGCGGGCTGAGCAAAGTTGCCGTCTATCGCGACGCGGATGGCAGGGCCCACGAGATGTCGGCCGTCTGCCCGCATCTCGGCTGCATCGTTCATTGGAACGCCGCCGAGCACAGTTGGGATTGCCCCTGCCACGGGTCGCGATTCGATGCGAAAGGAAAAGTCATCAACGGCCCGTCGAACGTCGACTTGGAGCCAGCCGATTAAGCCGTCCGTAGCGTTGAAGTTCTTCTCATGCCACACTACGATCGCCACGCAGACGTCTCCGCGGAGCAGAACGACTTCATCGAGTCGCCGAGCGACGACACGGACCAGGCCGCGATGGAAGACGCCGCTGAAGCATTGCGACAAGTCGAGGTCGAGGCCGTGCAAGACGAGCCAAACGTATCGACACTCGACGCCTCACAACTCGACTTCATGAGCATCGACGAGCTGCGCGCCGTCGCCAAACAACTCGACGTCCCCGACCGCGCCTAGATCACCGAGCATGAAGAGCTGATCGCGGCCATTCGGCGCCGCCTGTAATCAGAATCCGCACTGTGAATTCGCGCTCTTGCCCGGAGCGCTCCAGGGCCAGCGCTCCTTGGCAATGGTACAGTTTGTAGTCGTCTCACTCCGCGAGACGCAATTTCCTCTCGCGGAGCGAGAGGACTACACTGTTCCGCGTGCCAACTGTACCACTACACGCTGCTTCGATGGGTTGACGGACATTGCGCACCGCGGAGAATGAGGGGCACAACGTCTATCTGCGCTCCGCGTGCTTCACGCTCGGCGCGATGAAACTCAATGGCGATTTTTCCCTCGCACGAAAGGAGTACCTTCCATGGCCAAGTTCATGAGCAGTCATACGATGCCGCCCGGCGCGCTGAAACGTGAGCAGGTCGATCAGCTCGCCGCGGCGGCACAAAACGACCCGGTCGTGAAACCCTATCGCAGCTTCCTCAATCTGGCGCAGGGGAAAGTCTTCTGCGTGATGGAAGCCCCGAACGCCGACGCACTGGCCGCATGGTTCACAAAGATGAAGATGCCGTGCGACTCCATCGCGCCGGTCGAACTCGAAGGCGAGCGAGGCGTCGTAAAAAACGCCTGACGCGAATGATTCGCGACCGTGTATGCGCCTTGATTATTCTAACCTGCGATGCGCAACGTAATTCAACAATCGATTGTCTTACCCGCGCCGTCAGAAACATTGTTTGAAAACTACCTCGATCCGGCGGCCCATGCAGCCATCACGGGGTGGCCGGTTACAATCGGTCCGGAACCTGGCGCGGAGTTTCGAGCGTTTGACGTTCAATTGAGCGGGCGTATTCTAGCAGTTGTGCGTCCAAGCCTGATTGTGCAATCGTGGCGGTCGACGAAATTCCTGGCCGACAATCTGGACTCGACTCTCATCCTTGCGTTCGTGCCCGAATCCGCGAATGCGGCTAGCGGCCGGATCGATCTCGTTCACCCGGACGTGCCCGACCACGACTTCGAGGATGTGACCGAAGGCTGGCCGAAATATTACTGGACGCCCTGGCGGGAATACTTGGAGCGGCGGAAGAAGGGCTGATGCGAGTCTTCCGGTGATCTAGCGCAGTCCGTCAATCAAACGAATATCCGGCAAAGTAAATCTCGCTGGGTTGGCCGTCGGCGTACACAACGGCATAGCGAGCTTGCCCCCGTTCCATGTCCTCCCAGTAGTCGTCTGCTCGTTCTACGTCGGCTCGCGATGGACGTTCGCCGCCGAAATACTGTTTCAATTCCGCCGGTGTGAATGGCGCCGCGCAGCCAAAGTCGGGCTGGGCCGAGATTTGGCTGATGTCGAGGATCGAAGCGGTTCCGTCGGCATCGGCGATTTCCAGGGCTTCGTCGATGGAGGAGGGGTTCTCCTCCGCGTATCGAAACCGCCCGGCTTGGAACTCCTGGTCGCGCAGCCGGTCAAGCGCTCTCTGAATATTTGCGTCATGCTTGGTAAAACAGCTCCAAGGTTCGGCGCCCATGCGTTATTCTCCTGTTGAAGGTGACGAATATGGCAGAACCCACGTCCGGCCGATTAAATCAAGTCTAACCCCGAAAGCAACCTGAATTGGCACGCGCGACAAAGCTTAATACGTCGTGCGGCCGTCACAATCGTTCAAACCGGGTTGATCATTCTGGTAGCTCGCGAAGGCTGCAGCAACGGTAATGAGTGGCGAATTGTAATTTGGTCAAGCAGCAAAACCGCCGTCCGCGGAGCGCGCCTATGAAAGTCGTCATCGCCGGAGGGACAGGGCAAGTCGGCACGGTTTTGGCCCGAGCGATGCACGCCGACGGGCACGACGTGATTGTCCTGAGTCGCACGCCTGGCAAATCGGTCTGGCGGATCGCGGCCTGGGACGCCAGCACGCTCGGCGATTGGGTTGCTGAACTGGATGGCGCGGAGGTGGTCATCAATCTGGCCGGCCGCAGCGTCAATTGTCGCTACAACGCGGAGAATCGCCGGCTCATTACCAACTCGCGCGTCGACTCGACGCGCGCGATCGGCGAGGCCATCGCACATTGCGACCGGCCGCCGCGCGTGTGGCTACAGGCCAGCACGGCGACGATTTTTGCCCACCGCTACGACGCGGTGAACGACGAAGCCACGGGCATCCTCGGCGGCAACGAACCGAACGCGCCTGACACGTGGCGCTTCAGCATCGATGTCGCAAAAGCGTGGGAACAGGCCGCGAATGAGGCGGTCGTGCCGCAGACGCGCAAAGTTCTCATGCGCTCAGCGATGACCATGAGTCCCGATCGCGGCGGCATCTTTGACACGCTGCTGGGCCTCGTGCGCCGCGGCCTGGGCGGCACCAGTGGCGATGGCCGGCAATACATTTCCTGGATTCATGATCGCGATTTCATCCGCGCGGTGTATTGGCTGATTGAACATGATG
>JAKEIB010000080.1 GCA_022614705.1 Planctomycetota bacterium
ACCCGGCCGCCTCCCCCAGCGGCACGCGCCGCGATGCAAGCGGCTCGGCGTGTTTCGCGACCAACTCCAGCGCTTCTGCGACGGTGAGCATGTTCTTATCCACAGAGACACGGAGAAGACAGAGGCAATCAATTTGTCATTTGAAATTGGTCATTTCAGAAATGGCCAATGACAAATTACAAATTTGCAATGACAAATCCCTTTCTTCTCTGTGCTCTCAGTGTCTCTGTGGTGATTCTTCGCCTACGCAGCCAGGAACGCGCGCAGGATGTCGTAACCGGAATGGGTGAGAAAACTTTCGGGATGGAACTGCACGCCG
This sequence comes from Planctomycetota bacterium, assembly GCA_022614705.1. GTDB lineage: Bacteria > Planctomycetota > Planctomycetia > Pirellulales > Lacipirellulaceae > JABDGM01. The sequence goes on from JAKEIB010000080.1 coordinate 320, forward strand.
AAGAGTGGATATTCGCGGTGGGCGATGCCCATGATCTCGCGGTAACCGCCCGGCTCTTCGGCCCAGGCCGTGATTTCGAATTCGTCGCTCAACGTGTCCGGTTGGATGACCAGGCTGTGATAGCGAGTCGCTTGAAATGGATTATCGAGTCCCGCAAACAACCGCCGGCCGTCGTGGTGAATCATGTCGGTCTTGCCGTGCATGAGATTCTTGGCTCGGACAATCGTCGCGCCGAACGCCTGGCCCATCGATTGGTGGCCGAGGCACACGCCCAAGAGCGGTAGCCGGCCTTTGAGCCGCCGGCAGCACTCGACCGAAATACCCGCTTCGGTGGGCGTACACGGGCCGGGAGATATGATCACGCGCGCCGGTTTTCGATCCAGGATTTCATCGACGCTGATCCGATTGTTGCGGTACACCTGGATGTCGAGCGCGGGATCGATCTCACCCAACCGCTGGACAAGGTTGTAGGTGAAAGAATCGTAGTTATCGACGATTAGGATCATGAGAGGAACGAATCAGGATGCCGGATGCAGGGCTAAACGTAAGTGTACTTGGGTCGCGATGCTTCGGCCAGAACGCGTTGTCTCGGTCCCTAAGATCGGCTCCAATGATTCACTATGTCGCGGTTACGCAATTCAAAACGCAAAGTCGTGGGCCATGAGAGTGACGCGGACGCACTGCGTATGGTGATGGAGATGATGGCGATCGATGGCCGCAGCGGCGAGGAAGCGGCCATCATGGATTACGTTTGCGGCAAGTTGACGGAGGCCGGAATTCCGCCCAAAGCGATTGCCCTGGACGATGCCCATCGGCGCTCGCCACTGGGCGGACAGGTAGGCAATTTGATTCTCAAGCTTCCGGGCACAATCCGCGGACCGCGGCGAATGCTCGCCGCCCACCTAGACACGGTGCCCATGTGCGTCGGTTCGCGCCCCGTGCGCAAACGCGGACGCGTGGTAAGCGCAAACAAGTTGACCGGACTCGGCGCCGATGACCGGTCGGGTGCGGCCGTGCTGCTGACTACGGCGCTAGCCATCGTGCGGTCGCGGCTGCCGCATCCACCGCTTACGCTACTGTGGACGGTGCAAGAAGAGGCCGGTTTATTTGGGGCCCGCCATGTGCGGATATCGAAGCTGGGCAAGCCGCGGCTGGCATTCAACTTCGACGGCGGATCGCCGGCGGTTCTCAAGATCGGCGCCACGGGCGGTTATCGCATGACGATTGAGATTTACGGCGTCGCGAGCCACGCCGGCAATCGTCCGGAAGAAGGCGTCAGCGCGATCGCAATTGCGTCATTGGCCGTGGTCGACCTCGTGAAGGGCGGCTGGCACGGGCTCATCATCAAGGACGGTCACACGGGCACGAGCAACGTCGGCGTCATCCACGGTGGTGAAGCGACGAACGTCGTGACGGATCGAGTCCAGATTCGCGCGGAGGCCCGCAGCCATAATGCAAAGTTTCGCGGACGGATTGTGCAAGAAATCCACGCCGCCTTTGACCGAGCCGTCGCCGGCGTTCGCAATGTCGCCGGGAAAGCGGGCCGCGTAAAATTCGACGGGCGGCTCGATTACGAGTCGTTTCGGCTCGCGCGGGATGAGCCGTGCGTTGTCGCGGCGACGGCGGCGATTGCGGCCGAGGGGTTGGAGGCCGATCTCGCGGTCACCAATGGGGGCCTCGATGCCAATTGGCTCACTGCCCACGGCATCCCGACCGTCACGCTCGGCTGCGGTCAACACAATATCCACACGGCCCAAGAGGAGCTCGACATTGGCGAGTTTCACTCGGCCCGCCGAATCGCACTTCGGCTATCCACAGCGGGCGAATCTAAGTAGCTTGTGCTGTTTCTGTTGGGCCAATCGCGGGCATTGATTATGGTCGGCCCGCGTATATTCGGCGTGGCCGCCGACGCTAAGATGGTTCATGTTCGGATCCCCTGTCCCCTGCATCCTGCCTCCCGTATCCTTCATTCATGATTGACCCCAAGTTTATCCGCAACTTTTCGATCGTTGCGCACATCGACCACGGCAAGAGCACGCTGGCCGATCGGTTGCTGGAATTGACCGGCACCGTGAGCCGGCGCGAGATGAAGGAGCAGTTGCTCGACGACATGGCGCTGGAGCGCGAACGGGGCATTACGATCAAGGCGCACCCCGTGTCGATGAAATACACGCACGATGGGCAGGAATACGAGCTGAATCTCATTGATACGCCGGGGCACGTGGACTTCCACTACGAGGTTTCGCGGTCGCTGGTATGTTGTGAAGGGGCCGTACTCTTGGTCGATGCGTTCCAAGGCGTTGAAGCGCAAACCGTCGCCAACGCGTACGCGGCCATGCAGCAGGATCTCACAATCGTGCCAGTGATCAACAAAATCGATCTGACACACGCTCGCGTTGACGAAGTCAAAGAAGAAATCGAGCACACGCTGGCGATCGACTCGGACGAGGTAGTCGGCTGCAGCGCAAAGACCGGCTTGAACTGCGAGGAAGTGCTCGAGGCCGTTGTGGAGCGCGTGCCGCCGCCTACGGGGGACCCCGATGCGGTGCTGCAAGCGATGGTGTTCGACTCCGTGTACGACGAGTTCCGCGGCGCGGTGACCTACGTGCGCATCATGAACGGAACCGTACGCAAAGGGCAGCGGATCAGATTCTTGCAGGCCGGCACGACGCACGACGTAATCGAGCTGGGCCAGTTCACGCCGCGGCGCGTGGCTCGCGACAAACTCAGCGCCGGCCAGGTCGGCTATCTCATCTGCAACATCAAGTCGCTCGGCAACGTTCACATCGGCGACACGGTCACCGTGGCCGAAGGCGAGCCTGCGCCGGAATTGACCGGCTACCACGAGCCGAAGCGGATGGTGTTCTGCGGCCTGTATCCCTCCGACGGACAAGACTTCGAGCAATTGCGCGACGCGCTCGACAAGCTTTCCATCAACGACCCGAGTTTCGAATTCGAGCCCGAATCGAGCGACGCGCTCGGCTTCGGCTTCCGCTGCGGCTTTCTCGGGCTTCTGCACATGGAGATCGTGCAGCAGCGGCTGGAACAAGATTCAGATATCGATTTGGTGCAAACTGCCCCGAACGTCACCTACGAGATAACCACAACGAACGGCGAACAGCTCGAAGTCCACACGCCGCAGCGAGTGCCCGATCAGGGCGAGATCGAGGAGTTTCGCCAGCCGATCGTGCGCGTGAACTTTGTGCTGCCCACCGAGTACATCGGGCCGATCATGAAGCTCTGCACCGACCGCCGCGGTGAATACGTGCGCACCGAGTATTTGTCGCCCACCCGTGCGATGCTCACGTACGATCTGGCGCTGGCCGACGTAATTTACGACATGCACGACAAGCTCAAGAGCGCCACGCGCGGCTACGGCACGATGGACTACGAAGTGCTCGGCTACCGGCCGGGCGATTTGGTGCGGCTCGACATCCTGGTGAAGGGCGACCGGGTCGACGCGCTGTCCATCGTATGCGACCGCCGCGATGCCGAGGTCCGCGGCCGGGCCGTGATCAAGAAACTCAAGCAGGAGATCCCCCGCCACATGTTCGAGGTGCCGCTCCAAGCCGCGATTGGCAGCCGCATCATCGCCCGCGAAACTATTTCCGCCATGCGCAAGAACGTGACGGCCAAATGCTACGGCGGCGACATCACCCGCAAACGCAAGCTCTGGGAAAAACAAAAGGAAGGCAAGAAGCGAATGAAGTCAATCGGCCAGGTC
>JAKEIB010000081.1 GCA_022614705.1 Planctomycetota bacterium
CCCCGCCAACGGGATACGTCGCGATCATTCCTGTCACCACAGCACGCATGGAAGGCCACCCGTCAATTGGCGATGGCTACTTCACCGAGCGGCATCGCTTCCAAAATACATAACGCGTCGATTTCGAAGATTAATCGTACTGACGAACGCAACAAGCAACGTCGGCCAAGTTGTTGATTCCGGGACCGTTGTGACACTATCTCCGGCCGCATTGATCGTGGCGCCGAAATTCGATCGCCACGCATTATAGCCAGCGGGCGTGCCGTTGGTCTTGCGCCAGGCGACATAATCGGCCGCATCGACCACGTCGTCGTTGTTGTAATCTCCGAGGAGACTTTCGGGACCAGAGATTGTCAGATTGTCGAAAAACATCTCCTTGCTGCCATCGATCGAGCTGCCCGTGCCGTATGCGGAGATTCGGATACGATTGATTCCTACGCCTGGCGTGCCTGCGAGGGTGGCGCCGGTTTGTGTGAACAAGGGCGGGCCACCGGCGATTGGCGAAAGGACCAGGTTGTACGTATTGACGGTAGCCAGCGTGAATTCGATACGAAAGGAACTTCCGGCGAGGATTCCCGTGTCGGCATCGCCTGTCGCCGTCCAGTTGCCACTATGGAATTCGTTGTTCGTGAGCAAGCTGAAACGCTCGCTGCCGTTGGCTCCAAAAAAGTCGAAGGTATTTCCAATCGTGAAAGGCGGCGCAAGGGGATCGAGGGCCGAACCATCGACATCGGCGCTGAACGTTTGCCCAATGGCGATCGGCAAGTTGAAGGTCCGGCGGACTTCGCTTGTTTCAAAGGCCAAGGGCTCAGCTCCTGTGGTCAATGCGAATGCCGGCGCGCCGAGGGAATTCTCAACAAGCGGCGCGTTGTCGATGAACTGCGGATCGTGAAGGAGTCCGCTGCCAGAACCGCTGAAGTCGAAAGACCACGGTCCAAAGCCGGTGCCGCCGTTATCGCCGGCTTGCCAGCCATCAGCGTACGCCGAGTTGGAGGCGTTGTCGGATGCGATGATCGCCGCGGCGGCAGAGTTCGATAAAGAAACCACCATCACGCATGCCAGCAAGGGAAGTATTGCTGCAAGCATTCGGACAGGATTCCCGGTTTCACTGCTCTTCGTTGTCGAGGTCAATGTGGTTAAACGGCTCCGAAAATCGGGACAAATCTCCGCGGAGGAATGCTCGTGACCGGCAACCAGGATGCGCGACGGCGCAAGCCGCAGTTTTATCGTGCAGCGCTCCACGAGTTACGAATCGTCGGTTGCCAACCTCGGCTGAAAACCGGTCGCGGCGTTCGTGTCGCATCGAATCATTTCCAATTCCTCGGCAACGTGCTGGAACAAAGCGGCGGCCTTGCCGGCCAGCCTTGTGCAGCGCCACCAGAGTATCAGACCAGCGGTGGCAGCGACGCCGAGCAAGACGCCGGCTGCTGGAACGTTACTGACGGCCACGGTCCCTACGGCCGCCACAACGCCCGCAACAACGAACCACGTGAAGTCGCGCAACCGCATTCGCTGATGAATGCGGATCAGCCGTTTGTTTCCGCCATGATTCTCCTGCGTTGTGCTGATCTGTAGATAGATCAACGGATCGCAATAGATGCGCAAGTCCCAAACGGTCCATCCGGAGTCGACAATTCGTCCCCAGCGATGCTGCGACAAGAACTCGACCGCCCGCTGAAGGATCTCCATCCGGTCGCGCCCGCTTTCACTCCAGAAAACCATTGTCCGCTGCCCGGTGAGCGGAAAACGCGTCGAGCTCGTCGCCGAAAGCCACGAGGCGTTTGCGGCGGGATTGAAATAGAACCACCGCGCACGATAGCGGTGAAACGAGCGCACCAGTGGCTGCGCGTACGAAAACCCGAAGATCATCAACCGCGCCAAGAGGCCGTCGTGTTGTTTTTCCATCCTGGCTTGATAAGCCAGTAGGCCCGAGATTGTCACCGACAAGATCAGCATGATGAGAACGGCGGTCCATAACACCGGCCAAACTAGCGCCGCCAACGCCGTGGCGCCGGCGGCCAGATGCCATTCCAATGTCGTTGGCAACGTAGCCCAGTGCGGCGATGCCGGCTGGTACAGACATTGAAATAGTCCGGACCCAAACGTGCCGCGATAGATGAGCGCACGACCGAGGCGCACACCGCTCAGGCCCATGCCGTAGAGCACCCCACGCCATTTGCTTTCGCCTCGTCGATTGAACCGCTCAGGATGCTTGAAAAGTAGCAGTGCCTCAGCCTCTCCGTAGCCGGCTTGCTGTTTCAGGTAGGCGCGCGGTCCCTGGCGGCGGTGGTGCCAAACGACGGCGCCCGGCGCAAACGTGATCCACTGGCCGGCTTGCTGAAGTCGCCAGCAAACGTCGACGTCGTCGCCCGCCTTGCGAAATTGGGCGTCGAAGCCATTGATTCGCGCGAGTTCGTCGCGATGAAAGGCCATGTTACAGCCGGGGATGTGCTCGGCCTGCTGGTCGCTTTCCAAAACGTGGGTGGGCTGGCCGGGGCAGGCCGCCACGCAAGCGGCCAACCAGCCGTCTTGAGGCGTGATGTTCGGACCACCCACGGCGGCCGCGTCGGTCGACTGCAATTGGTACACGAGATGGGTCAGCCAATCGGGGTCGGCAAAGCAGTCGGAGTCGGTGTATGCGACAATGTCGCCGGTGGCCGACCACAAGCCAACGTTTCGCGCGGCGCTGAGCCCCTGATTCTCCTGATGAATCGCTCGCACGCGCGGAAAGCGGGCCAGAATCCGCCGCGAGTCATCCGTCGAGCCGTCGTCCACCACGATGATCTCAAAGTCGGGATAGTCTAG
>JAKEIB010000082.1 GCA_022614705.1 Planctomycetota bacterium
AATCCTAGTTCCCCAGCTCGCTCTAAAATCAAATCCCGCCAGCGGTTGCGAGGGCAACTGTTGGCGGGATTTGAACTTTTAGACGTGGTCACGTGTTCCTTACTTCGGAAGCAACGTTCTGGATTCAGCGCTCGTGTTGCAACGGCTCATTTACAGCGCAGTGATTAAATCGTAGGAGCCCATTATCCTATTGGGCATGAGCGTGAGCCTCTTCATTACGCCGGGCGGGCAGCTTCGACTGGAAATCGCGCCAGAGAGCCTGTCGACGGTAGCCGAAGCCAACGTCACTGCCTTGCAAGCGGCAGTGGATGAATCGAACACCGCCGTGCTCGAACTTCTGGCGTCGCCGCAGTGGAGTGGGGACCTTCCGGCAACGCTCGTTTTCTGGCGGGGATTCGCACGGGAGTTTTTTCACGCCATCTGTCAGTTCGGGGAAGACGCGGTCCGGGATTGGAAATCGGCGCCGCCTCCCTCCGACGAGCAGCTTGCGCAGCTCATTGCCGACGCACCACCGATGCGCGGCCTGGAGTATCTCACGGAGGACCTGTTCCGCAGCATGTGGCGCGAGTTGGCCGAAGTGGTTGTCGATCGCGCGACGAAGTTTCCAGAAGGGCCGACGGCCTGGCTACGCGAGATCAATCCGCTGTGGCATTTGCTGGGCAGGGTCACATTTCATCTGGCGGAGAATCCTCGCGATGAAACACGCCCGTTCGCGTTCTTGGCCACCTATACGCATCGACTCGCGCGCGGGTCTCGATTACAGCACCTGCCGCTGGCCGACGCGGTGAAAACCTATGCCGGTGCGAAGAAAACGGACCGGATCGAATCGCTGCTGGAGCCGGTACGGCGGGCAGCTCAACGCAGCACACTGGTCCGCGAGCTCCTTTCGAGCAAGGCCCTCTTTGCGCCGCAGGCGTGGTCCATCGGTCAAGCGCACCGATTTCTGTGTGAGGTTCCATGCATGGAAGAGGCGGGTGTCGTGGTGCGGGTGCCGAATTGGTGGTCGTCGCGCCGGCCTCTCCGGCCGCAAGTGCAAGTGAGAATCGGCGAGCGAGCGGCAAGTCAAATCGGCATGGAAAGCCTGCTCGACTTTCACATTGGGCTAGCCCTGGACGACGAATCTTTGTCAGCGAAAGAACAGCAGCAATTGCTGGCTAGCACGGAGGGACTCGTCTTGCTCCGCGGCAAATGGATCGAGGTCGATCGCCAGCGGCTGCAGGAGGCGCTCGATCACTGGAAGCTGGTGCAACAATCGCGCGCCGACGGGATGAGCTTCATCGAAGGGATGCGGCTGTTGGCCGGTGCATCGCTCGAAGACAGCGATTCCGACGACGCGGCCGTGGCATCGTGGTCGCGCGTGACGGCCGGCAACTGGCTGCGCGAAACGTTGGAGCGGATGCGGCGTCCCGAACGAACGGGCGGCTGCCAGCCCGGACGCGATCTTCGGGCCACGCTTCGCCACTACCAGGTGGAGGGCGTGCATTGGTTGTGGTTTATGACCGAACTCGGTCTAGGGGCATGCCTGGCCGACGACATGGGACTCGGCAAGACGATTCAGGTGATCGACCTGTTGCTTCAGCGCAAGCGCGACAAGACTCGGCGCGGTCCAAGCTTGTTGGTCATCCCCGCGTCACTGATCGGAAATTGGAAGCAAGAACTCGCTCGCTTCGGTCCCTCGCTGCAGATCTTCTTCGCTCACCGTGCGGAATGCGAGGCAGAGGAACTTGTCCGCGTCGCAAGGGATCCCGAGAAACAACTGGTAGGATTCGACCTGGTGGTGACCACCTACGGACTAGTTCGCCGCCAGCAGTGGCTGGCGCAAGTCGCCTGGTCGATGGTGGTGTTGGATGAGGCCCAGGCCATCAAAAACGCTTCGTCGGCACAAACGCGCAGCGTCAAGAAGCTCGCGGCACCGGCGAGAATCGCGATGACCGGCACCCCGGTTGAAAACCACTTGGGCGATTTGTGGTCGATCTTCGATTTTTGCTGTCCAGGACTGCTGGGCAGCGCGAGCCAGTTTAAAAAATATGTCAAGCTGCTCGACAAACAACAAAGTGCCCATGCGTTCGGCGCGCTGCGGCGGTTGGTACGGCCGTACATTTTGCGCCGGCTCAAGACCGACCCCGCTATTGTGCCGGACCTTCCCGAGAAGACGGAAATGCGCACCGAATGCAGCCTGTCCAAGAAGCAAGCCGCATTGTACGAGCGGGCGGTCCAGGATTTGGCGCGGCGGCTGCAACAGGCGGAGGGGATCGCCCGCCGCGGACTTGTCTTGGCCGTGCTCATGCAACTCAAGCAAATTTGCAACCATCCGGCTCATTACCTGGGCGGCGGCGCATTTATTCCCAAGGAGAGTGGGAAATTCGAGCGTCTGCAGGCCGTTTGTGAACCGATCGTCGAGCGCCAGGAGAAGATGCTCGTCTTTACGCAATTTCAGTCGATCACCGAGCCGTTGGCCGACTATTTGGCCACGATTTTTGGCCGCCCCGGGCTGGTTTTGCACGGCGGCACACCGGTGCGCAAGCGCGGCGAGCTCGTCGCTGCCTTTCAGAGCTCGGATTCGCCTCCATTCTTCGTGATTTCGCTTAAGGCGGGCGGCAGCGGATTGAACCTCGCCGCGGCCTCGCACGTAGTGCACTTCGACCGCTGGTGGAACCCGGCTGTCGAGAATCAGGCGACCGACCGCGCCTTCCGCATCGGACAAAAGCGAAACGTGCTGGTGCATAAATTCGTCTGCCGCGGCACCGTCGAAGAGCGAATCGACGCCATGATCCGCGACAAGCAGGCATTGGCCGACGGGCTACTCGATCAGGAAGGAGAAACGCTGTTGACCGAACTGAGCGACGATGAGTTGCTGCGGTTCGTCGCGATTGATCTGGGCCGCGCCACGGCGGACGAGTAGCTCCATGCCAGTGCTAGCATCGACTCTGCGTTCTGAAACTTCGCAGCTTGGAATTGGAGTTCCGCAAAGTGCGCGTTAGAGTTTTTCTTAGACTCGGCGAATGTGGTGATTGACACTTCCACATCGCAGCCATGTACGAAAGGAGTTACACATGTCATGGTACGGGCCTTGGCGGCCTTACGTTCCGGTGGCCAAGCGACGCGCGAAAGCCGCCGCCTACGCAGCGCGGCTGGCTAAAAAGGAAAAACGCACGCTTTGTCCAGTAAAAATCGCGGGGCGAAAGATCGCCTCGTCGTTCTGGGGCCAAGCCTGGTGCGACAACCTCGAGCGATACAGCGACTTTGCCAATCGCTTGCCGCGCGGCCGCACCTACGCCCGCAACGGATCGGTCATCGATCTGCAAATCGATCGGGGGAAGATCAAGTCGATCGTCAGCGGCTCCGAGATTTACCGCATCGAGATCGAGATCACCGTGTTGAAAAAGGGCCTGTGGAATCGCCTGAAACGCGAATGTTCCAACTCCATCGATTCATTGCTGGACCTGCTGCGAGGGCGTTTCGAACAAGGAGTCATGCAGCGGCTCACCCAGCCGGCGGATGGGCTTTTCCCTCATCCCAAAGAGATCAAGATGCGATGCTCCTGCCCCGATTGGGCGGGGTTGTGCAAGCACGTGGCCGCCACGCTGTACGGCGTCGGCGCCCGCTTAGATGCCGCGCCCGAGCTATTGTTCACGCTGCGCGGCGTCGATCACCTGGAGTTGATCGGCGAGGCTGTAAGAACGACCAATTTGGAGCGAGCCCTGGGTACCACAACCGGCGCGACGCTTGGGAACGCGGAATTGAGCGAAATGTTCGGCATCGATATCGAACCGGGGACCAATGGTGACTCCGCGAGCAACAACGCCCGCGAAAACCGTAGGCGGAAGGCGGTTGTGCCGAAGACTCGAAATCGCCAATCCAGCGCCGACCCGCAGCCGACTCGTCCAAAGAAGAACACGCTACGCGAGGCAACCTCGCGTGACGCGTGGCTCGAACACGGATCGGAAAAACGGCCTGCCGCCAAAACGGCGAGCACCAAGCGCGCGCTCGCCGCTGCAAGAAAAACGAACAAACGGAAGCCTGCTGCGGCCATCGCCACAGCCACCACAAAGCGGAGCCAAGTCGCCGCAGCAAAGAAGCGGCCGAAGGCCCGCTGAGTGTCTCGTCCTGAGTGTCGACGACGCGGACGCCATGTACCGGCGCCGGCATCCTTGTCGGGAATGCGTTGACTGCTTAAGATCAGGCGAATCCGAAGAGATTCCGCAGCCATGCCGGCCATTCCAGCAGCCCGGCAAGAAAAAGTTCTATAGGCGTCCTATCATCCCAGCTTGGTTTACTTTTTCTCATCGTGCAATTTGTTCCGCGCGACTCGAAGCCCCGAGTCCTTCTCATGGGAGCATTTCTATGGCCACGTACCTACTTCTCGGTAGTTTCACGGATCAGGGAATTCGCAATGTGAAAGATACGACCAAGCGGGCCGAGGTTGTCCGCTCGATGGGAAAGAAAGTAGGCGTCACGGTGAAAGACTTGTATTGGACGCTCGGTCAATACGACGTCGCCGCGATCCTCGATGCGGCCGACGAGGACGCCGCCACTTCGCTTGCTTTGAGCATCGGGGCGCAGGGCAATGTGCGTACCCAGCTACTCCGCGCTTTCACGGAGAAGGAAATCGGCCCAATTCTCGCTGGAATGGCGAAACCGGCGCGCGGCCAAAAATGATTGTGGAATTTGGCCGCCGCTTCTGCTAGGTTCGGCTCTTGCAGCGATGATTATTCGAAGGTGACCTGGACAACCTCGCGAGTCGCTTTGCCAACGCGCAAACTTGCCCAAAGACTTCCAACAGCTCGCCTGGGACGCCACAATCGAAGACGACCTGCGCCAGATCGTCCGCCTTGCGGTGCGCGAAGACCTCGATCGGCAGCAAGATTGGACGACCGTCGCCCTTGTCGGTCCCGACGTTCAGGGCAGGGCGGCCCTCTTCGCGCGCCAGCCGGGCGTAATAGCCGGATTGAGGGCGGTACCCGTCGTGATCGACGAAATGCACGCGGCCATCGAGTTTCAGCCGCGCGCGAATGACGGCGACCAAGTACCAAGCGGAACGATCATCGCCGAACTCGCCGGCACAGCCCGCGATATGCTCACGTGCGAGCGGCCGCTATTGAACCTCGTTGGCCGGCTTTCCGGAATTGCCACATTGACGCACGAATTCGTGCGGCGAGTGGTGGGCACCGGCGCGCGGATTTACGACACCCGCAAAACGATTCCCGGCTGGCGGCGGCTGGAAAAATATGCCGTTCGCTGCGGCGGCGGGCACAATCATCGCACCGGGTTGTTCGACGCGATTCTCATCAAGGACAACCACCTGACCCTGGCCGCGGAGGAGAGAATATCACCCGCCGACGCCGTTCGCCGCGCTCGCGAGTTCGCCAATTCGCTCGCGGCCAACAACGTGGCGGCAAATATGCCGATCGAAGTCGAAGTCGATCGGCTTGAGCAGCTCGACGACGTGCTGCGTGCCGAACCCGACATGGTGCTGCTCGACAACATGGGTTCGGACCAGTTGCGGGCCGCGGTCGCGCGACGCAATGAGCTGGCGCCCCGCATCGAGTTGGAGGCGTCCGGCGGCGTATCGCTGGAAACGGTGCGTGAAATCGCCCTCACCGGCGTGGAGCGGATCAGTGCCGGTAGCCTGACCCACACGGCACGATGGCTAGACATGGCCCTGGACTGGCTGCCGCCGCCGGGCCGGTAATTCGGATCGCACGGCCAGGCGGTTTCCATGGAGCCACGTTTCGTCGGGGCAACGTTGCCTTTTGGGGACAAACGTCCAGCCTGAACAGCTCCGGCTCCCCCCCAACGGTTTGACATACGACCGGCCGGTATTAGGTTTCAGGTGATGCGGCGCTTTCTGGGGAGAGGCGCCGCTCACGACGCGGCGGGACGAGCTGGGAGCTTGAGGGGACCTCGCCGCGTCTTTTTTATTGCGCCGCGGCCGCTGTTGCCGGGGTTTTGGACCGGCTTCGACTTCCCGAAAAAATGTCTGAAATATTACAACCGGAACATTGCTTTTTGTTGACAGCGGCATGGCCACGGCTTATAAGAGAATAGATAGGAGTGCCGCGCCGTCGTTACGGGGCGCGGCTGAGTTCTCCTTGATTCTTCAGAAACAGCGGTTTTTCTCGTATCGGAGCGACCTCATGAGTGTCAGATCGGCAGCGGCGACCCCTGTCGCACTGCTGTCCGCGAGGCATTCGAGAGCCGCTGGATAAGATCCTCCGATTCTCCTGGTGACGCCTGTCCGCCTAGCCGCGGATTGCCGTGCGCCCATTCGAATCGGACTTGGGGGCAACCGGTCCAGTGTCGCGGCGACTCTCAGATTCGGTGCGCGCCTGCCCGCGCCCGAGCTTGTGTCTGCGCGCACAGCCAGATCCGACACTGACGCAATTCGGACAGTTTCACCATCTGTCTGATGATGCGCGCTGATGTCGGCGCGTACGACGTGTTGTTTCTCGCGGACTGCCGATCTATTCGCCCGCTGCGCAATGCCGTCACTGATTCGGCGGTTGCGCCGCTATACGAGCGCGGTCGTCATCTCGATGGCCGAGTCACCTTTACCACAACCAACGGTGCGGCTTACGCGTATCGCGCGTCGACTTTCGCCGCGTTCGCGCCAGCCCGTTTATTGGAACGATATTCGATGATCACACCATTGTTACACAACTATGAATGCAAAATGCTCCGCCGATGTCGCGGGGCCGCGGCGTTGACGGTCGTCGTTTTGCTGCTATCGGTTTCGCCATCGCTGAAAGCACAGGTAAATGCTCCGTGCAGTTCGATCATGGGGAGCTGGTGCCTGAGAATCAGCGAGAAGGAGAAGCAACTCGTGCACGACACGGAGCCGGAGTGGATGAAACCGCTGATGTGGGACCTCGGCATCACCCGGAACGATTACTACCGCAACATGCCGACGTTGGAGTTAAGCAATATCGCGGCCGCTGGTTCGCCCGATATTCTAAAATTCCAAATGACGATTGGCGACACGCGGTTTCACTTCTCCGACGCATTCCTGGGCGTGGCCGCGCTGCTCGGTGAGTCCACCCAGGACGAGTACGATCTCACGTCCTCAATTTCGCCGGACGGCCACCTGCTGACGGTCAACATCCAGAAGCAGGCCGGTACCGGCGGATTGGCCCCGGGCGACCTCGTGCGATTTCGCATCGACCTTAATGTGGATGCGGGGCTTCCCGACCCGCCGTTCTACATGTTTCCGGACTTTCGAACCGTGCTGTTCGACATGAATGGAGTGCAAGTATACGGCATCGATCCAGCTTTTCCACCGCCTGAGGAGGACAACGCTCAGGCGAGTGTGTTTTTCAGCGACAGTACGATGCTGGGACCCAAGCCACTGCCAGATTTTGAAGTTACCGGCCTGCAGAGCCAATACTTCAACGCGATTCAACATCCACGCGGCGTGATGGAAGGCGTGGATATTTTCACGATTGGCGGCGGACCACCGGTGATACCCGAACCGGGCAGCGCGGCGCTGGCTGTTCTTGGCTTGCTCGGCCTGCTATCGCTCGGCGCGCGGAAGTGTCGCGCGGCAACCACGGCGTGAGTGCTGCGCGCGAATGACAACTATACTACGACACTTTGACAGAGAATCGCGCTGGCGACCGCCCCAGGCAAACCGCCGACGCGGATCTCTTCCGCGCCGCGGGCGATCGCACCGTTCGCGTCGTCGCCAGGGTAACCCGTCGCGGCGCTCGCGCGGCAAGTTGCCGCGGCGGCGTGGTCGTCGCAAGTTCTCGTATCGCCGCTTCTGAGCCACCTATTCTTCGTTGCGCGCTCGTCGCGGCGGATGCCGCCGCGCTAGCGGCGAAAGCGGGCGCCTCTCCCGGCCGTGCAATCACGACCCTGCGATGGCATTCTGGCAAACTGGTCGGGTCAGTGAAAATGTTTCGTTTTTTCCGCGCCTTCCGTTTGTCCGGGATAAACGGATTATCCGGAAAAAGAGCAAAGTGACGGTTCTAGCGATACCGATGTTTGGACTGAGTCGTCCGGTTGCGATTTTTCGTGGCACGTTGCCGGCGAGCTGTTGAAGCTCGATTTCGCTTGTGAGGGGGGAGAGGAATGAGATTTCAAAGTGTCTTGGCGCTTGCGCTTGGTGCCTTTACGACGGTTGCCGCCAGCGGGCAGCAGATTCTTGGGCAGCATTCGAACAACGCCCACTATCAAGCTGGGCCGCGGCCCGTGACCAGAACGAGCATTAGCGGATCACCGGTAGCGTATGCTGAGGATTTGCCATCCGGGGGCCCATCCGCCCAGCAAGGGCCGGCCCGGATGCAGGCCGATCCTTTCCGCGACGACAGCATGCCGCCTCAGCAGTTCGGATCAGGCATCCCGTGCGACGACGAATTTTTCGACGATAGCACGTACCAGACGGCGGCGAGCTGCGGCACGAGCGGCTCCGGCATGGCGTGTACCTCGGGCCAGTGCTTCGTGACCGCGGATTACCTCTATGTGCGCGCGTCCTTCAGCGAGGCGGTTGAGTTCTTGGAAATCGATAACTCGCAGGCCGGCATCAACGATCGCGAAATCAACCAATTCGATTTTGAGTACGAGTCGTCGTTCCGCGTTGGCGGCGGATATCGCCTTTGTTGCTGCGGCGATGAGATCAAGTTCTTGTACACCCGGCTGACCAGCTCGGCGGCGGACGAAGAGGATTTCGACGTCAACATCATCGTGCCGTACGAAGTGGTAGGCGAACCGGGCGGGCGCTACCTGTTCAATGCAGATGTGGATCTAAACTCCTATGATTTGACGTATTCAAAGACGATTCCGCTGGGCGGCATGTGCTGCGAATGCGGCGACGCCTGCTGCGGTGAATGCGGCGGAGAGTGTGGCGGCGAATGCGGCGGCGCGTGCGGCGAATGCTGTGTGCCCTGCCCGGCGTGGGACATCACCTGGACGGGCGGTCTGCGTGTCGCCGACGCCGAGTGGCAACGCACGTACACGGCGCTGGGCGCCCAAGATCAGCTCGTCAACGATGCCGTAACGACGATGGATTTCGACGGGGTTGGCGCGAAAATCGGCATGGAAGGACGCCGCTACTTCTTCCGCAACGGTTGTGTGAGCATCTTTCTGAAGGGCGACATTTCGCTGCTCTACGGCGACCTGGAATTCGAATCTGTCCGCACCGAAGAAGGCGGCACGGCGCCGGACCAGATCATCCGACAAACCGCGGAGAATCAGCAGATTATTCCCGTCACGGAGCTGGAGGCGGGCGTGAGCGGGCAGGTGACGTGTCATGGGCGCGTTAGCGCCGGTTATCTGTTAAGCGCCTGGCACGACCTGGGATTCCGCGATGAATTCCTGCTGGACAACGTATTTCCGCTGCAGTACGACGACGCCAACATCCTGGGCTTCGACGGGTTCTTCGCCCGGTTCGAATACGCGTTCTAACGAAGCAAGAGTTCGGCCGTGCGATCCGGCCGCAATGAATCGTCGCTTCGTCTCCGAAGGGCCGGCTTCCGAAGGGGGCCGGCCCTTTTTATTGCGATTCCTGCTTCGCAGACATGATCGGGCGGCACGCCCAGAGTCTTCGATGGGCGTGGTAGACCAATGCGACCACGCCTCCCGTGCTCGGATCCGCGGACTTCGCGACGCGGCTAAACGGAGCGCTCGAGGGCCTTAATGCGTGGCGAAGAACCGCTCGCGACGAGCGCGTCGCTGGGCGCGAAGGCGAGCACGCCGCTTGATTTCGCTCGGCTTTTCGTAGAATTCGCGAACCCGCATCTCCTTCTTGATACCGCTTCGTTCAACCAATTTGCGAAAGCGGCGGACAGCCTCTTGGGCCGATTCCTTGTCTCGTAACGTCAGCTTTACCACACGCGCTCCTGAGATTTGAATGGATGGAAACGTTCCGCACGAGGACACGCGCCTCGACCAACTTCCCCCAGCGATCGACCGCTGCGTCGCTGTTCTTTATAGGAACCCGCCATTGTAGGGCGAAATAGCCGTTGTTGTCCATTGCGTCGCCCCCAACCGGAGTTCTGCCTCGAGTTTCATCGATTTTGGCAGACTTTGTGGGCTCGGCTGCGATTCGTAGGTGAAGGACTCGCGCCGGCACAATCCGTTGCATCGGCACATTTTGCCGACGTGCCGCTCGTTCTTCGGGCTCGGGCCGCCGCTTCCCTACTTTGCCCGGCCGTAGATCGCCGATGAATCAGCGGGCCATCCCCCGCGCTTCGGCCATCGGTCGAGGCTCCCCCCATTTTGCTCGCCCCGCCCGGCATTCCGCCCATGTCCGCATCTCCGCCGACTCCGCGTGAATTGATCGACCGTCTCGACTCGCGCCACGAAGAATTGATTCAAAAACTCGACGAGCTTAACGCTCGAATTGAGGTAACGCTCGCCGAATACACTCGCTCGCGCGACAATCGCGAGTATCGGGATGACGCCAACAAGGCGGCATAAGCGACATTCTTAGAACACTAATCGTCGCTGATAATCACTAATACAGTTTATCGCTCCGACGTTGATTGCCTTTCCACATTAGCGATTTATTAGCGTCGATTAGCGTTCCTAGATCGGCCTACTTCTTCCGATCCAGCCGGCCGGATTTCGTGATCGCCCGGTGCAATCGCCAGCCGAGGAACGCGCTCAGGATCATGCCCAGCGTGCCGGGCACCGAAACGCCAAATATCGGCCAAACTGTTCGGCTGATTAGCAGCGACGAGCCGAGGAATAGCGCACTCGTCATCATGCCCAACACCAGCCGGTTCACCGAAGGCTCCAGGCCGCGGTGATCGAGATGCACGTCGAACTTGCCGCTCTCGACTTGCTGCAGAATGTCGCGAAGCCGGCGCGGCAAAACTTCCGCCAATAGCTCGATCTCGGAATAGATGCGGCGCATCTTCCGCATCTGCCGCGCCGGCGATAGCCGCCGTCGCAGCATCTTTTTCTGATACGGCTGGATCAGCTCCATCAGGCTGAACGTCGGTTCCAGCATTCGCACAGTGCCGTCGAGCATGACCAGCACTTTGATGAGCATCGCCAGCGAGGACGGCAGCGCGATACGATATCGCTGCACGATTTCGATCATTTCGGTCAGCGCGCCGGCCAGGTCGAATGAATCGATCGGCTGATTGGCGTAATGGACCACGAATTCCGAAAGATCCACACTTAGCGCTGGCTCATCCAGGCCCGGCGGTGCGGCCCCGAGCCGCATCACGAGCGACGTGAGCTGCTGGGAGTCTTGCGTGACGATAGCCCCGAGCATGTCTTCGATGTCTTCGCGAAGCTGCTCGTCGAGCCGGCCCACCATGCCGAAATCCAAGAGCCCGATCGCGTTATCGGGCAGCACGACGAGGTTTCCGGGGTGCGGATCGCCGTGGTAAAAACCGTGGTGGAAGATCATTTCGAGATACATGTCCGCGCCGTATCGCGTGACCTTGCTCAAGTCGACGTTTGGCAGATGCCGCACGGCCGGATCGCTCAGCTTCGCGCCGTCGAGCCATTCCATGGTGAGCACGCGCGAGGTCGATAGCTTCGGATACAACTGCGGAATGCGGACGTGCCGGTTGCCGGCGAAGTTGCGGGCGAATTGTTCGAGATTGCGCGCCTCGCGGGCAAAGTCGAGCTCGCGGCGAACCACACGGCGAAACTCGGCGACCGTGGCCTGCGGCCGATACGGTTGCAACTCGGGCAGTTTGTCGGCCAATTGCGCGAGGCCCGCCAGAATATCCAGGTCAATCTCCATGCGGCGGCGGATGCCGGCGTGTTGCACCTTGACGACGACGTGTTCGCCGGAGTGTAGTCGCGCCCGATGCGCCTGGCCGATCGATGCCGAAGCGAGCGGGGTCGGGTCGAAGTCCTGGAACAATTCATCGAGCGGTCGTTCGAGCTCCTCTTCAATTGTCTCGCGAACGACTTGCGGTTTATCGCAGGCAACGCTTGTCTGCAGCTTCTGCAATTCCTGCGCAAGCCCCATGCCGACCTGGTCGGGCCGCGTGCTGAGGATCTGCCCCAGCTTGATGAACGTTGGCCCGAGCTCTTCGAGCGCGAGGCGAATGCGCGTCTCGCGGCTCAGGTGCGCCAGCGCTTCGCCGTCGCGATTCTTGAGAAAACCCTTCACCAGGGGAAGCTCGAATCGACCGACCCATCCGGCCAGGCCGTATTTGCTGAGGGTCGTGAGGATCTCACCCCAGCGATTGACGTTGCGATAGACGTTGGGAATAGTGGTGATTTTCATCGCTGAGCTAAGCCGCAAGCGAAGGGCCGCGCATGCTTTTCAGTGTACACGGTCACGCGGTGCTTACCAGTCGTCCGGCATCGAGTTCCATGCGGCGTTGGAGCGATTCGGCCAGCGCCTGGCTGTGCGTCACGACAACCAAAATCGCGTTGCGTTCCGCTTGAAGTTCGAGGAGCAGTTCGGTAATCGACCGGGCGGTAGAGCGATCGAGATTTCCGGTCGGTTCGTCGGCCAACAGCAGCGTCGGTCCACGTACAAGTGCCCGGGCGATGGCCACGCGTTGCCGCTCGCCGCCGGAGAGCTCGGCCGGGCGATGCGCCAGCCGGCCGGCCAAGCCAACGCGCGTCAGCAAGTCGCTCGCCCGTTTTTGATCGTCCGCGGTGGCCGCGCCATCAGCCAGGAACGGCACCAGCGCGTTTTCCAACACCGTGCATTGCGGCAGCAAGTGATGATCCTGAAACACGAAACCGATGTGCCGCCGGCGAAACGCTGCGAGTACCGCTTCGTGGAGCTTCAGCGGCTCCTCGCCCGCGAGCCGCACCGTGCCGGATGTCGGCGGCTCGAGCGTGCCGAGGATCGAAAGCAGCGTGCTCTTGCCGGACCCACTGGGACCGACGATCGCTAGGTTTTCGCCGCGATGCATCGAGAACGTTACGCCCGAAAGCACGCGCAGCGGTTCGGCCGGCGTCGGGTATTCCTTGACGACATTTTCAATGACAAGTTCGGCGGCATCGGATGTGCTGGCCATGTTACTTAGAGGGTGCCATGGCCACTGCTCTGAGTGGCCATGCTACACACAATCTACATGCCCACGCAGAGCCGTGGGCATGGCACCCGTTTCGCGATTCAGTCTCCCGCCATCTCTCGTAGCTTGTCGGCCACCGCATTCAGGATCGGGATCGACACAGGCGGTTCGCCATGCGGCACGCGGCAGCAGACGCTGGTCATCTGGCCGGTCGCCACGTCGCGCCCATGCTGAGAGAATTCGAAGCCGTACGTCACGCTCTTGGTGCCCACGCGGCGCACCGTGACGTCGATGTCGAGCACGTCCTCGCAGCGCGCGGGCGAATGAAACTCACACGACGCCGCGACTCGCGGGAAGCTCACCACGTCGCCGTCGATTTCCGAATACACACTGAAGCCCAGGCTGCGTAGCAGCTCGTGCTCGGCGGCTTCCATGTAACGAAAGAAGGCCGAGAAGTGCATGATCCCGGCCATGTCGGTGTCGGAGAACTCGACGAAACGGGAAGTGTGGAAGGGCAGTGGCATGGCTATCGGCTTTCAGCTATCGGCTGTCGGTCAAACAGAAAGCTGATAGCCGACAGCCGAAAGCCCAAATATTCAGTCGCCCACGTAGGGTAAGAGCGCCATGAAGCGGGCCCGCTTGATCGCCCTTGCGACGGCGTGCTGGCTCGCGGCGTGGCAGCCGGTCTTCCGCCGACTGACGATGCGGCCGTGACGATTGGTGAGCTTCGTCAACAGGTCGAGGTCTTTGTAATCGACATACATCGGCCGCGGCGCGCGCCCATCAATGTAGAGCGGGTCGCGCTTGTTGGCCTTCTTCATCGGCTTGTTACTGCGTTTGTTCTGTTGATAGGGAGGCATGATTCGATCCAGACACATCGGGACGACACTAAAACTTTGAGTCCTGTATCTTAACGGTTCGTCAGGGAACCGCCAAGGGACAGTTTTGAAATCCACGTTTTACGTTAATACGGCGACCAGACCGAACAAAAGCGCAATCAAGGTCGTGCCGATCATCATTGTGCGGAGGCTAAATTGCCGAACGCCGTAGACCCTCGCTATGGTCGCAAGAATGCCAAAGCTTGCGATACCCCAAATCACGCTATTGCCAATGACTAATGCCCACTCGGCCAAGTCGTTGTGGAGATTTACGGCATCCGCTACCAGCCAGGCAGGAAACCAAAGGATATTGACCGCAATATTGCTCAACTTCTCGATAAACGACGGATCGCCACCGTCATCGAAGCGATCCATTCCAAGTGAAAAGCTGATTGAGAACGCGATGAAACCTGCAATGAAATGCAACACGGAACAAATCGTGATGCCGACCAAGCCAATTGCCACGTACATGGCAACGTCCCAATCGCGACGAATGGATGGATTCGGCATGGTGGTGGCTATGGATAGGTGATCAGAAGTCATTAGCCTAAGTGCGAAGCTGGTCTTGGTACAATCTTAGCGTTTGCAGAGCCATTGCTTCGGCGTGATATCGGTTGCGGATTGCTCGGTGACCGGAGGTGCCGAGTTGCTTTGATCGAGCCGGATCGCGGAGCAACTCGGCCAGCTTTTCGGCGAGGTCGGTGGAGTCGTTTGGGCGGTGCAAAAGGCCGCCGCCCGTGTCGGCGATCATCTCGGGGAAGCTGCCGTGGTCGGGAAGGACGACCGGCACGGCATTCGCCATTGCTTCTAATGCGGGCAGACCTTTTGATTCACGATAGACAGTGGGCGTGCTGAAGACGTCAAGCGATTGGAGGAACGCGATTTTTTCGGCGCGGTTGAGTTCGCCGACGTAGGTGAACCGGCTGGCCAGTTGGCCGGCGGCTATTTTAGCTTCGATATCGGTGAGGTAGGGTTTATCGCCCTCGCCGAGGTAGCCTGCGGCGCAGACGATGAATGGCGGAACATCAGTGCGGCCGGCCAGTTGTTCGCAGGCCTCGACGAGCAGGTGCAGGCCCTTTTCCTCGCAGATGCGCGCGAGGTAACCAATCACGCGTGGCTCGTGCGGCTGTTTTTCAGCGCGCTTGCCGTGGCCTTCGAGCTTGAGGCCGTGCGGAATGACGTGAATCCGGGCACGGTCGACGGCCAAATAATCTGCCATGAAATCGGCGTAGTAGCGGTTGATGGCCACGAACGCGTCAACGTCGGCGGCACGCTCGCGCAGTAGCGCGCGGGCCGCATCGTAATGCGGCGGCGGAAGCTTTTCCAGAAAGATGTCCTCGCCCGATAGCTGGCAAACCACCGGCGGGCCGCTGCGCTCGCGCAGCATCCGCGCCATGCCGATCTGCATTGAGTTCGATAAGTGAACTATGTCTGGTTCGAAGTCCGTGACAAGCCAGTGGACCAATTTCTCCAATTCCTTGCGCTGATGTCCGGCTTCGCCGCGGAGCATGGAGACTGTCAGGTCGCCGAGTTGCTTTGGGTCCACGCTGCCCGCGCGACGCGATAGTCGCTCTAGCAGGCCCGGGTTATCGAGAAGCCGATCGAACCACCAAGGCGTGTGGCGGAAGATCGCCGACCTCTGCTGCAGATACACGTTAATGCCGCCGAAGAACACACGGTCGATGCTGACGTTCGTTTCATCAGTCCGCAGCGGCGTGTAAGTCGGAACGAGCACCACATCTTCGCCCAGCTCCAGTAACGCCGCCGCGAGCGTATTGTCGTGCAAACAACTGCCGCAATACATGCCGGCCGCCCCAGCGGTGATGTAGGCAATGCGCATTCGGTCCCCACTGTAGCTGGCCTCTGTGAGGCCGGCCGTGCGAAATTTGCCAGGGTCACAGACCCTAGCTACAGATATCAGCTCGTCACGCCTTCGGCTTTCATGCGTTCCAGCCAGGGGTCGAGGTCGTCGAACAGGCGGCCGGCGTCGGGGTGAAAGATTCGGCCAATGAGAATGTCGGTCATTGGGCCGACGTGCTGCGGATACTCGCGGATAAATTTACCGACGCGGAACTGGCCGCAGTACCACGCTTCGGCCAGCTTGCGGACCCAGGTCGTGCCGCGGGCGAAATCGGCCACCCATTTGCCGAGCTGCGCGCCGGACGTGTCGCCGTTGCGCAGCCCTTCAATAATGGCGTCGGCGGCAAGCTGGCCGCTTTTGAGCGCGAACCACACGCCGGAGGAATAAATCGGATCGATGAAGCCCCAGGAATCGCCCACGAGCACCCAACCATCGCCGGAGGAGCGCGAGGTGGCGTACGAATACTCCTTCACCACGTCGAGGCCAGCGATTCTTTCGGCGCCTTCAAGCCGCTGGGCCATCGCGGGGCAGTCGGCGACTTCGGTGGCGAACACCTCGTCCGGCGTGCCGCCGCCCGGCCGGAAGAAATAGTCCGCATCGCTCACGACGCCGATGCTGACGACGTCGTTCGAGAGCGGAATGTGCCAGAACCAGGAGCGGTTCGAGAGCGTCCGTAAGCACACGGTCATCACGCCGCCATCAATCACGTCGCGACGCGAGCCGCGAAAGTGGCCCCAGATGGCTGCCTTGCGAAATTTTGGATTTGGCTGGCGAAGTTTGAAGCGGGCGCCGAGTAGGCCGGTCTGGCCCGTGGCATCGACTACGACGCGGGCGCGAATTACGTCGCCGCGTTCCCCGGTCGCTGAAGCGACCTCGCCGTCCGGGGCGGGCGCGCCGTCCGGAGCGAGGCGTACGCCGATCGCGCGATCGCCTTCGAACACGACTTCCAGAACGCGCGCGCCGCGATGGACCTCCACGCCTTTTGACTCGGCGTTGTCGAGGAGAAATTGATCGAACTTGGCCCGCTCCACGTGCCACGTGCGGCCGCATTCGCGAGGGTCATGCTGCGTGAACAAGAACGGCGCGGATTCGCGGCCGCTGCTGCTAACGAACTGCACACCGACCTTTTGCACAAACGGGCCATGCTTCAACGCATTCAGCACGCCCAGCCGCTCGAACACCCAATACGTTTCGGGCATCAGCGACTCGCCCACCTTGCGCCGCGGCTCAATATCGCGCTCCAACAGTAGCGTGCGAAACCCGGCAGCAGCCACTAACGCAGCCGTCGTCGAGCCACTCGGACCACCGCCGATCACGATGCAATCGTATTCTTGAGATTTCGGTTTCATGGAAGGAAGGCGGAATGATTAACCACGGAGGACACAGAGAGCACAGAGACTTCACAACACGGAGGGGACACTAATTACCACTAATCAAAGTTAATGGAAGTTCTAATTCGAGTTTTATTAGTGCATATCAGCGCCGATAAGCCTTTAACTTGTCTTCCTCTGTGCACTCTGTGTCCTCTGTGGTAAATATTCCGCCGTTAGTGCGGCAACGTAACGATCTCCAGCAACTGCACAGTCGGCCGCTCGTCCACAAGGATTTGCGCCGAGCGGCCGTAGATGGGCTGGTTGTCGTTGAGTCCCAATTGCTTTTTCAACACCGCGCCTGGTGTGATCTTCCAGAGCGAAATGATCTCGACCTCTCGCAACACGTTGTGGCGAATCAGCACGCGGCCTAACGGGATTTTCTTGCTGACGATTTCCTGCTGCGCAGCCGCCGGCAGGTCAGCCAGCCAGATCCGCATGATTCCGAATTGTACGACCGCGCCGTCCGATTGGCGACTGAGCAGGCTCGACCGCGCGTAGCTGGTTTCATCGCGCCATTCGTCGAGCACGCGAACGGACACCAGCGAGTCGTGATGCGCCTCCAGGGCCACCGTCATGTGGTCCTGATGCGCGAGCAGCGATCGGTAGTCGGCCGGCAATTGATCGACATTCACCGGCTCGAAGCGGCCCAGTTCGTCGAGCTCGCTGTAGAATAACGTTGCCAGACGCGATGCGCTGGGGGTGTACAGGTCGGCGTCGGCAGGTGGGTAGGCGGGATCGGTCACCGGGCGGGAGCGGCCAAGGGGCGGCGGGCGGAGCATTCGGCTTCGCGGGTCGGCGTTGCGGACGGCGGCTCGAGCACCGTCTCGATCATGTGGCGGGCCAGGCGGCGGAGCGCTTCGGGCGACAGCCCGTCGGCCACTCGCTGGGCCTCGGCCCTGTGTTCCGAGACCAGTTCGAGCGCTTTGTCAAACGCGCCGGCCTCCTGGAACAGCCGGCGGATCTCCGCGAATACGGCGGGCGTCGCACTGCCTTCCGTCACAAGTCGTTCCAGCTCGCGGCGATCGTCGTCGGCCAAACCTTCGAGCGCGAGCGCCCACAATACGGTGGGCCGGCCCCCGAGGACATCGCCGCCGCGCGTGAGTTTGTTGAAGTCGTCGCCCTTCCAATCCTGCAAGTCGTTGAGGATTTGGAACGCAGTGCCCAGGTGCCGCGCCAGTTTCTCCACCGCGTCGGCGTATTGGTCGGCCGGACCCGCCAGCCGCAAGCCGCTGTAGAATGCCGCTTCGAAGGCCGGCGCCGTCTTCAGCGCGTAAATTCCCAGCGCATCGTCCGGCGAAAGACGCTTGTCGCGGCTGTCGCGCCACACGAGCTCGGCGCCCTGGCCTTCGCTTAATTTCGTGTGCGCCTCGGCTAGCTTGTTAAGGATGTCGGCGGCGGTGTCTGCGCCCAGTTCGTGAATGTCCTGGCTCACGAGCCGATAACCGAGGCCGATCAAAAAGTCGCCGACGTTGATCGCGATGGGCACCCCGTGCTCGACGTGCAGCGTCGGCCGGCCGTATCGGAAGTCGTCGCCGTCCTGGATGTCGTCGTGTACGAGCGAGGCCTTGTGAAACGACTCGATCGAGATGGCGGCGTGCCGCACGGCATCGTTGAGCCGGCGCGCAGCCTGCGCGGCGCCGTCGGATTGCGTGCAATGGGCGCCCGTGATGGCATCGTACGCGGCCAGCGTGATGAACGGCCGCGAGTACTTCCCGCCTTTGGCGAGAAAGTCGTAAGCAATGGCTTCGGTGGCCGCGATCGGGTCCAAGCCGGCCGCTCCCTGACCGTTCACGTCCGCCAATCGCGGGCCGACGCGCGTGCGCGGCACGAGCCGCTCCAATTCATCCGGCAAGAACATCCGTCGAGCGGCCTGCAACAAATGTTCATAAGTCAGCGTCGTCGATGGCGCGTCCTGTCGCACGGCATTCATCATCACCTCATCACGGCCTGGATCCATATTCGCCACTGTTTGCGATAACTCACTCATCGACTCGTAGCTGAATTCGCAAGTATTCAGCCTGCACTCGAGCACGCTGAATTCTTGCGAAATTCAGCTACGATGTGCCGCTGGCGCATCTCAACCCACGGGCGCTGCGGCCGGCCGTTGGACTTCCAACAGGTGCATGACCCGAGTCAGCGCGCCCTCAGCAAACACAAGCGGATACAGCCGCTCATGATACCATATTCTGGACGGATAGAAACCGACCACGGCGGGCCGGCGATGAAAGTCCTGCTCGACGGCGTTCACGAGCCAAGTCAGGCCGGCGGATAAGGCTTTGGCAGCCGGTTGGCTCGTCGTGGCCAACGGCAGTAGGGCGGTGACGGCCAGGGCGGTTTCCTCGACCGTGCAATATTTGGCCAGGGCCTCGTTGGCGCGCCAGGCACGAAAGCCGTCCTTCTCGGCGCTCGAATAATCGACCGGCGCGCGCGGCGGTCCCCAGCCGCCGCCCGCGTGCTGCGATGAAACGAGCCACCGCGCCGCGCGATCGGCGAGACCCCAATCCAATCGTTGAAGCTCGGCGCACGCGATGAGCACATCGGCCGTGCCGATGACGGGGTTCTGGTCATCCGGCTGTTGCTCGTTGCCGAACCAGAGCGAGACAAAGCTGCCGTCGTCGCGCTGCCGCGATTCAAGGAATTGCCAGCCTCGCAAGATGGCGGCATCGATTCGTTCGGCGAGCGCGCTCGTGGAACTCGCCGCGGGCTGCCCACGATCGATTTGCCACTCACGATGCCACGCCACGAGTGCGCGTAAGGCGTGCGATGTTACGTCGACGCCGGTCGCGTCGGGTTGAAAGCCGTCGTTGCGGCGATAGAAACTGGGCCAGCCACCGTCGTCATTCTGCAGGTCCAACAGCCACGTGACGCCGAGCCGGGCGGCGCGATCCACGCGCTGGCGCCGTGAATGACTTTCGCGCTCCGGCCAGCGCGATAGGGTGACCAGCGCCCCGGCCGTATCGTTCGTATTGGGTAGCGCGCCGCGCGCATCGCTCCACGACCAACCGCCGGCCGAAACCTCAGTCAGCGTGCATTGATCGATTCGCTGACAGTCGAGAAGCCAATCGAGGCATCCATCCGTGAATCCGTCCTCGTCGTCGATTCGATGCACTTTGGCGGACGGCTGCGCTGGATGCTGTACACCGCGTTCATGGTCGTTCGTAACCGTCTCGTCGGCGACTTCCGTTTCCTCCCAAACGGCGTTTTTCCAGCGAGATTCGCTCGCCAGGTTGTTCAGCGCCAGCGTCGTTACGGAGGTAGCGATGTTCGTCACGACGGGCCAGCACGCCTCGCCGCGGACCGACGACAGTAGGAATTCAACGCCGCGCTGCACGATCGGATGATCCCGACAGCCGATGCTAGCCAGGCTCAGAACGACAAACGCCGTGGTGGAAGTGGACGCGAGAAAGCTGTCGTCCGCCGCCTGCAACCGTTCGAGGAGCGCCAAGCTCTTGGCGCGCATACTGCGCCGCAACAGCCGCGTCAGCGGATTTCGCGGCGGATCGTGATGAAACTTGGCCCGGCCAACCGCGAGCAACAGCGGCAGCGACGAGCGATCGACGGCTGTGTGAACGTGCTGTTGCCAACGCTTCGGCAAACAGACCTGCTCGAAAGGCAGGGCAGGGACCTGTCGCCACGGCACCATGCCGGCCAGCGCACAGTTGGCGAGCACCGCGGCAAGTAGTGATTTGTCGTCGCGAAACTGCCGCCGTAACGCCGCGATGCCGCCTTGCGCAGCGACGAATTGATCCGCGCGGAGCATGAGGTCGTCGTACTTGGCCGGAATTCCAGTCAGCCGCAACGCGGCCTGAACGAGCATCGTCGCGGCGATATTGGACCGCCCCTCGACGCAATCGCCCCAGCCGCCTTCGGAATTCTGGTGTCGCGCGAGCCAGTTGACGCTCTCCAGCAAGAACTCGCAGAGGTCGCCTTGAACGACGCGCTCGGCGACTTGCTCGTGGTCGGCCGTACTTTCGCGCAAGATGTCTTTCGTATCGGCGTGGTGTGCGGCCACGAGCGCGCTCACGGCTGCCGCAGTCGCCAATGGAGAGCTGACCACGTGGCCGACCCAGTAACCGCCCAGCGCGCGTTCCGCCAGCAGCTCGGCACGCACCGATTTCTGCGCCAACAAAACGCGCTCGACGTCAACCTGTAGGTTCATGGACGAGACGCAACCGAAATTGCGCAGACGGCCGGCAGAAGGAATGCGTGGGAGCCGGCACGCCGCCGGAGATAAATCGGCGGCAGATCGGGAACGATGGCGCGCCGCAGCGATGCGAAAGCCCCAGCGGCGGTATGGCGGCTCCGAGCCGCCCGGCATTTCATATTGGCTGTCATTCCGAGGTCCGCCGAGGAATCTGGCCGGACCCCTCGGAAGACCTCGGGGTGACAGTATCGGGAAGTTACAAACGCAGGATACATCTAACGATCGATTCGCTCTTGCACGTCCATTTTATACGCCGCGGCAATCGGCTGTCGACGGCAGGGGCGGACCTGCCGGCGGGAGGAGTCAGTTAATGGTTTTGTGACAAGCACTTACATGTCGTACGGCAAGATGTCCGAGGTGGTCGGGTTGGTGTTGTAAAGCTCTGGCGAAGCCGCGAAAGCGGCGAAATCGTTTAGCCGTGGGTGTAAACCCACGGTCATCGAAGTTTGAAAATCCTAAAGCCGCGCAGCGGCGACATAGACTGACGACTAATGTCGCCGCTGCGCGGCTTTGAGAATTCCTACGCTCGCGAACCGTGGGTTTACACCCACGGCTATGATATGCCGCCGCTGCGCGGCTTCACTACTTCACGCCGTAGCGTTCGGCGAGTGCGTACTTCGCCTCGACGCCGATGAGGTCGTTGAACTCGTCGAAGGCCATGAGTTGATCCTCGGCGCCAAGCGTTGTGCCGTCGCGGCGGATCTTTTCGTAGATTGTTGCTAAGCCGTGCGCGGCGGCGAACAGGCCGGCGAGTGGATACAGGATCAGATGGAAACCGAGTTCCTGCAGCTTCTGCTTGGGTAGCACCGGCGTCTTGCCTTTTTCGATCATGTTGGCGACGACCGGTGCCGGCGCTCGCCGGCCGATCTCGGCCAGCTCGTCGAGCGAGTTCGGCGCTTCGACAAAACTCGCGTCCGCGCCGGCGGCGCGTGCCTCGGTGACTCGCGCGATCGCCTCGTCGAGGCTCACGGCGGCAAGCGAGTCGGTGCGCGCAACGATGAAGAAGTCGGCGCCCGCGCGCGTATCGACCGCCGCGCGAATCTTGTCGAGGTACTCGTCGCGCTCGATCACTCGTTTGCCGCGCATGTGGCCACACTTTTTCGGCCAGTGCTGGTCTTCGAGAAAGCAGCCGGCCGCGCCCGCGTCGATCAATTCGCGGACTGTGCGGATCACGTTGAGTGGATTGCCGTAGCCGGTATCGGCGTCGACGATGATCGGAATTTCGACGCTCCGGCACACCTGACGGGCACGATCGACGATCTCAGTTTGAGTCAAAAGTCCCAGATCGGGCTCGCCGATAGCCGTGGCGGCAACGGAGTAACCCGAGATGAACGCCATCGGAAAGCCGGCCCGCGCGGCCAGCTTGGCCGACAGCGTGTCATACACGCCGGGAAATACGATGGAGCCGTGCCGATCCAGAATTTCGTGGACGCGTGTGCGTGGCATGGTCATATTGGATACCAATTGACGGCCCCCTTGTAAAGAATTGGCCCGCGAATTGCACAATAGCTTGTGCCCTCGCCTCTTCATGAAAGGAGAATCCGATGTTTCGCGTCGCCCCGCTCTCGGCCCTGGCGGTGATCCTGCTCACAGCCGGTGTGGCCCCAGCCCAGTACTACACAACCTACTACCATCCCACGACGACCTACTATCAGCCGACGACCACGTACTACGCGGCCGCACCGGCCGATTCGTGCTGCTGCGGCACCGTGCCGGCGACGACCACGACGACCTATTACGCGCCCACAACAACCTATTATGCGCCCACGACGACGTACGTGCCGACAACAACATACTACGCCGCGACGCCAACGGTTGTGTATTACCCGACGTGGCCGCGGTATCGGACGTTTTATCGATGGTGGTGAGGCGTGGACTGACGGGTAGCTAAACCGCAAGCGGCGAATTGGATGTCCGCGATCAACGGCGCACATCCATTTGTCCGCTTGCGGTTTAGCTCTTGCGAAATTCCGCGCGATACACGGGCAACTCGTTCAAGCGCATCCGCCGTTCGAAATGCGTCCGGTAGTCGAGGTCATGTTCCGCCGGGCGCTGGCCGACTTCGAGTGGGCCCATAAGTTTGGTGTGCGTGGCGAGGAGATCCAGTGTTTCTCGAAAGCGCTCTTCCACGTCGGTCCAATAGTGTAGCGAGCCGCCGGGCGCCAATTTCCGCTCGACGTTCTGCACAAACGGCTCATTCATCACGCGGCGCTTGTGATGGCGTTTCTTCCACCAAGGATCGGGGAAATACACGTGGACCGCCGCGAGCGAATTATCGGGAAACAGTTCGGCAAATAGCCGCTGTGCGTCGCCGTGAACGACGACCGCGTTGGGCAGCGCGTGCCGGGCCAATCGCGCGGCGGCGACGCGGGCGTACTTCGTGGCAATCTCCACACCGAGGAAATTGTGGGTAGGAGTGACGGCCGCGGCCGATTGCAGAAACAGCCCCTTGCCGCTGCCGACCTCGACTTCCAATGGCGCATCGCGGCCGAAGAGTTGCGCCACGTCCCACGGCCGTGGCAGCTCGTCCCATGTCTTGAGATGACGCGACAAGTCGAGCGCCGGATCGATTTTTCGCAGAGCGCGTCGGCCCATGAGTATGGCCCATCGCAATAAATCTGCAACATTGGCCTGGACAAGTACATAATATCATGGGACAAGGCGCGCGCCATGAGCGTAGGCGCCTATTCGACGTG
>JAKEIB010000083.1 GCA_022614705.1 Planctomycetota bacterium
CTGTTTGAGGCCCTCACCGCCAAACATCAACCGTTTCCAGAATCCTCCGACCCTAACCAACTGAAACTGTTCGACTTATAGCCGGACACTACTGATGTAGAACATCTTTCCCCACGGTTGTCCGCCTGGGCGGACAACCCTTGGGCTGAATGATAGAATCCCGTTGGGATTCGTGGCACGCGCAAACTAAATCGCTCCATGTCCCAGCTTCCCGCCCAGTCCGATGCGGCTAGCCCGAAGTTGGATCGGTCCGCCACCGCTGGAATTCGCGCAAGCCTCACGGCCGTGCTGATCAGTTCGGCGCTCGGCGTTGTCAAAATAATCGCGGGCATCTTCGGCCATTCTTACGCGCTCATCGCCGACGGCGTCGAATCAATGCTCGATGTCGCCAGCGGACTCGTCGTGGCCGGCAGCCTCAAGCTCGCCGCACAACCACCGGACGAAAAATATCCGTTCGGTTACGGCAAGGTGGAACCAACCGCCGCCCTGGTCATTGCCACCAGCCTCTTGGCGGCTGCGACGATCATCACCATTCAAAGCGTGCGCGAAATTCTCAAGCCTCACCTCGCGCCTGCGCCCTTCACGTTGGTCGTGCTGGTGGTCGTCGTCGCAACAAAAGAAGTGCTATTTCGGTATCTAGCGAATGCCGGAGAATCGATCGGCAGTCAGGCGCTGCGCACCGACGCGTGGCACCATCGCAGTGATTCGCTCACGTCGCTGGCGGCCTTCATCGGGATTTCGATCGCGCTGTGGGGCGGCAAAGGCTACGAGCAGGCCGACGATTGGGCCGCCCTCTTCGCGGCCGGCATCATCGCTTTCAATGGCTGGCGCCTGCTGCGAAACGCCTGGCGCGAAATGATGGACGCCGCATTGCCCGAGCACATCACCGACGACATCCGCGAAATCGCTCGCCAAGTGAACGGCGTCGCCGGCATCGACATGTGCCGGGTACGCAAAAGCGGCCTCGGACTGTGGGTCGATATCCACGTCGATGTGCACGGCGACATGACGGTCCGCGACGGGCACGACATCGCCCACCGCGTCAAAGATGCGCTCCTCGCCTCGAAGCACAACGTCATGGATGCAGTCGTCCACATTGAGCCGGCGGACGATTGACGTGGTGACAGGCGGCTCGGTCGCCGCGGCGACCGGGCCGCCTGCCGCTACGTTCCTTGCCGCCACCGGCGGCCTGCAAAACTGGCGATGCCGAGGCAAAGAAGGGCGAAACTGCCTGGCTCCGGCACCGCCGTTCCGAACCACGCTAGCGCGAATTTCTCCGGTCCGCCGAACACATTCGTGCCGAGCACGCGAAGCGTGTATTGCGCCGATTGATCGATATCGAAATACAGGTGCTCAACGTTATCCACACCACTGATCGATTGCGCGATAAGATTGCCGTCCTTCAGCAACTGCAGATTCAGGTTGCTCAGCGACTGCGCTACGAAAAAGGTGTCGCCCGCGTCGACGATGTTGTTGCCGTTGTCGGTGCGGCCCACGTGCCGATTCCACGTAAGCGTCGCGCTTAGCTTTGTGCCAAAGTTGAGCTTTGGATCAATCGCGTAATCGACAAACTGGCCGCTACCGACCGTGCTGAGATCCCAACCGATCGGGTCCACCAACCCGGGCGCCATCTCGCCCGCGAGGTACTGAGTTGATAATAGCGCACCATCAACCTGCCCGGCGCCCGAATGCAGGTCGAGCGGCTGCGAGGTCGAATACAGCCCGCCGAAATTGGTCGCAGAGTTCGGTTGCCAAGGCAGTCCCTGCTTGTCGAGCACTTTCTCCGCGCCGTTCATGATCGTGGCCTTCACGACCAAGGGATCGGTGCTCAGCCCCAGCCGGTTTCCGGCTTCGAGCTGCTGGGCCATCAGGCCGGCAACGTGCGGCGCGGCAAAGCTGCAGCCGCTCAGGTTTGCGTCCCAATCGGCCTGCGTTTCCCAATCGTCGTTCGCGAGCGTGAGCGCGGAACCCGGCGCAACTACGTCCGGCTTCATGCGCCCATCCGCGGTGAATGAGTGCGCGCTATCGGTGTGTACCCGGCTGAAGTCGGCCGTCGTGCGGCCGACGGTCACGCCGTTGAAAGCACTGCCCGGACTTCGCACGAATTGCGAGCCGTTCCCAGTCGAAATGTTGCCCGCGCAGATCGCGCAACTAATTCCCTGTGAGTAGGCCGCCCAATCCAGCATAAGGTCTATTTGCTGGAAGCCATTGCTGTTCGGGGCAAAGAAATTGAGCGACAAGTTGAGAATGTCGGCTCCTTGATTGATCGCGAAGCCGATGCCGTTCTTCACCTGCGTGTCGCCGCCGAATGAATTGCTATTATTGAGCACGCGCGCGTTGACGTAGCGGGCGTCCGTCGCCATGCCGGTAAAAGTCGCGTCGCGGCTCAATGCGGCGCTCGCCACCCACGTGCCATGACCAAACACGTCGTCGCCCGTATTGCCTGGCTCGCTCGTGACGAAGTTGGCTTCCGCCACCAACCGCGGATTGCCTTGGCTATCGAGGCCGGCCAGGGCCGGGTGCAGATCGTCGACGCCGCTGTCAATGATACCGACGATGATGCCGGTGCCGTCGCCCAATTGCGACCGGGATACGTCTCCGTGAATGCCAGGAACGCTTCCATCCAACGCCCAGCTCGAATTCGCGAGCGCGCAGAGAATGAGCGCAAAACCGCTCCTCCAGACCGTGGTGAAATGCATTAGGACGCGACCTCGGGCAGAAACTCAGAAACAAACGCCCCAATCCGGAATCGGAGGATGCGGCAAGTGGTTTCCGTCCGCCAATTCTTTCTTTTAATGTACTGAAGAAGTGCCATTTGGCAAGGAAAAAGACGGGTAAAAATCTCGTATTTGCGGCTTCGAGCCGCTAAAAATCGTGAAGTTAAGTGAACCGAGGCGACCGCCAGCGAATCCTTCAATTAGCGGCCGGCCGTTGCCGAGACAATCTGTAATGGTTTGAAAGGCTGTGACTTGAGGGGTAGAATTGCACCCGAGACGACGATGAGGCACGCAGTCTTCCACCTGCCGATGCGGTGCATCTGTACGAGTCCGGCCTAACGCCGGACCAGTCCGCCGCCGTTGTGCCCGCCCGGGGCATCTTTCTATCTAGCCTCCGTCACGCCTCCCGATTACTCGCCCAACGGTCCATCGATGCGCCGTCGCACACCCGGCGGCGCGCGCACCAAGGCGCGTCACGCCAGGAGCAAATCGAACATGGCTACCGATTTCCGCCTCAAAGACCAGTTGCCGAAGCTCACGCAGCAAATCGTCCAAACGTACGATGAGTTCGGAAAAATCAATCACCTGGGCCATTGCCCGCTGCCAAACTACGACGAAATTATCGCCGCCACGAGCGACCTCAAGGAGATTATTTTCCCTGGTTACCGCCGGCGGGAAGGTTTGCACCGCGGTAATGTTGCGTACTACGTCGGCGACCTCATTGATCGCCTGCACGACCGCTTCACCATGCAGATCGGCCGGGCACTGCGCCACGAGGCCGGCGCCACCGACGACTGCGACACCGATCAGGATTTCGAAGCGCTCGGCCAGGCCAAGACGATGCTGTTTCTGGAGCGCTTGCCCGAGCTACGCAAAACGCTCGCCACCGATGTGCAAGCCGCCTACGACGGCGACCCGGCCTGCAAGTCGCTCGATGAAGTGATCTTCTGCTACCCCGGCTTGGAAGCGATTACCGTCTATCGGCTCGCCCACGTGCTGTACGAGCTCGACATCCCGTTCATCCCGCGCATGATGACCGAATGGGCCCATAGTCGCACCGGCATCGACATCCATCCCGGCGCTAAGATCGGCGAGCACTTCTTCATCGATCACGGCACCGGTGTCGTGATTGGCGAAACCACCGAGATCGGCGAGCACGTGAAGCTCTATCAAGGCGTGACGCTTGGCGCACTCAGCTTCGCCACCGATGGAGAGGGCAATCTCGTCCGCGGCCACAAGCGCCACCCCACGCTCGAAGACCGCGTGGTCGTGTACGCCAACGCCACGATCCTCGGCGGCGGCACGATCGTCGGACACGACGCCGTCGTCGGCTCCAGCGTGTGGCTCACGCAAAGCATCGCGCCCAACACCACCGTCGTGCTGGAAAAGCCTAAGCTCCGCATGCGCAGCGAAATGGAAGCCGCCCTCACCTCAAAAGCCAACTTCGAGATCTAAGCGGACGACAGTCTCACGCAGAGGCGCAGAGTTCGCTGAGGACGGAACACTAATCGACGCTAATTTCCACTGATGTTTGATCAGTGATAATTGGTGTGAGTCGGCGTTCTTAAGGCTTTTGGCTTGTCGACGCGGCGATCTCCGCGTCCTCAGCGCCTCTGCGTGCGACCATATCGTCTCACTAATCTATCACTTCGCCGAACGGCGTCGTTCGCCGCGGCATCCACTTGCACAGCGCGATGCCGAAGAAGTACAGCCCCACCAGCGGCATGCACATCATCAACATGCTGTACGGCTCGGCGGGCGTTAGCACCATCGAAATGAACGCGATCACCAGCACGGCGATTCGCCAGTGACTGAGATACGTCTTCACGGTAAAAATTCCGATCCGCTCCAAGAACAGCATCACCAGCGGCAATTGGAAACTGATTCCGAAGCCCAGCGGCAGAAACAGCACGAACGACAACCAATCGCTGATTCGCAGCTCCGGATCGATGTTCATCGATTCGTAGAACCACAGCAAAAAGCCGAGCACGTACTTAAACGCGAAGAAAAACGCCAACGCCGCGCCGGCCAGAAACAGGATCACGCTGAACGGCAGAAAGATGTGAACGTAGCGCTGCTCGTGCGGATACAACCCGGCCGCGATAAACGACCAAATAAAGTAAAACACAAACGGGCTCGACATCACGATGCCCAGGACAAGCGCGGCCTTCATGTATGCGATGAACGGTTCCTGGCTGCCGAGCCCCACGAGCTGCAGCCGCGGATCACGGTCCGCGTCGTGATAAATGCGCACGCTGATCAGGTCGTCGCGGCTTGTGAGAGATCCGTCATAAGCGGGCGGCGCATCGGCCGGAGCATTTTGTGATACGGGCGCGTTGTCTCCCATCGATTCTCGAACTTGGCGCGGGTCGATAAAGCGTTCTTCGGAAAATAGCCCCAATTTGGTGTAGGCGGCCACGGCTTCGTCGATATTCTCCGGCACGGGCATGCCCGCCTCGCGCCGCTGTTCGAGATATTGCCGGAACTCTTTGTCCTCAACTTCGGTGTAATGATCGTGGAGCGCCTTCCGCAGCGGCGTCTGGATGTAATCGACCAATTGCCGTCCAAAAAACAACCCAATCAACACACCGATAACCAGCGCGGTGACCGCCTTGAGCAGCGCCCGGCGGAGCTCGTCCAGGTGCTCGCCGAACGTCATCTTCGTGCTTTCGAAGAGATCTTCGTTGTAGCTGCGTTGCACGGCGATAAGAGGCGGGGGTAGGAAGGGCAGGGTGGGAACGAGCGACCGCCAAACGCCGCTCTATCTACGATCATAACTACGGCCCGATATTGCCACAACGCAAAGTAGCGGGCACATTCCGTGTGCCGTAACTCGCATCAGAACCGTGTTCCAGACTCTCGCCGCGCAACAGCTTGAGCATGTAAAATATCACATCGATCGCCCGCGTAGCTGAAGTCGCAAGACTTCAGACTGCGATTCCGCTACTTGGGAATTCTTGCGAATTCCGCTACGAAGCAATTCAATGTCACTTCCCCTGCTACGATTCAAACCCATCCTCCGCGAATACCTATGGGGCAATCGCCGTCTGGCCGAGCTCGGCAAGCCGCTCGGAGACGGGAATCACTACGCCGAGAGTTGGGAAGTCGTCGACCACGGCATCGACCAAAGTATCGTCGCCGATGGGCCGTTGGCCGGCACGACGCTACACCAATTGGCAGCAGAACACGGCCCAGCGCTCTTCGGTCGCCACCATCCGCAACGACAATTCCCGCTCCTGTTTAAGTATCTCGATTGCCAACGAACGCTTTCCGTTCAGGTGCATCCGAACGACGAGCAAGGCGCGAAGCTCGATCCGCCCGATCTGGGAAAAACCGAAGCCTGGGTCGTCCTCGCGGCCGAACCGAACAGCCACATTTATGCCGGCCTCAAGCCGGGTGTCGATCGCGCGAATCTCGAACGTGAGTCGGCCAACGGCAACTGCGAATCGTGCCTCCACGCGTTCGAACCCCGGGTGGGCGATTGCCTGCTCATCGAAGCCGGCACGGTCCACGCACTTGGCGCCGGACTGCTGGTCGCCGAAATTCAACAAGCCAGCGACACTACATTCCGCCTTTACGATTGGAACCGGCACGACACCGACGGCAAGCCGCGCACGTTACACGTCCGGCAAGCGCTCGACACGATTAACTACCACCGTGGCCCAGTCGACCCGGTTGTGCCGCAGGCAACAAACCAGCGACACATCGAACGGCTCGTCACGTGCGACAAGTTCATCCTCGACCGCTCGCGGCTTAGCGCGCCGCAACAATTCGCGAGCGACGATCGATTTCACATTTTGGCTGCGATTGACGGCAGTGTAACCGTGCAATCAGGCGATTCCCCACGCGAACTTCGCCGCGGCGACACACTTCTCATCCCCGCAAGTTGCCGCCAGTTCAATGTCACTCCACAGGGCAGGGCGGTGCTGCTCGACATGTACCTGCCGTAAATTGATTCGCGTTCGAACTCGCCCTGAAAGGGCGCGATGTGATAGCCCAGGGCACAGCCCTGGGTGGACGAATTCAAAAGCGGCCATAAAGCCCTGAAGGGGCGACATACGTCGTTCAAGTCTGTACTGTGCTCTTTCAGAGCTTTCTCATCCTGTGTGGAAGCTTTCCCAGGGCTGCGCCCTGGGCTTTCATATCCTGCCCCTTCAGGGCAATCGGCCGACTTCGCAACCCATGAATTAAGGGGCCGTTTCCACTTGGTGCCCGCCCGCCCAGTCCCTATAATCCGCCGCCCCAATTCCGCAGCCGATCCTGCTCATAGCGCTGGTCCCTAATGTCGCCATGTCGCGTCGCATTCAAATTTCGCGCGTAGCATTTGCACTTTCGTTTCTCTGCATCATCGGCTGTTACAGCCCCTACATGCGCTGGCCCGACTTCGTGCATCCGGGCACCGCCGCTCAACAACGCGCGCTCGCCGAACGATTCGATCCATACCCCGACCCTGATGCAGGCCCGGAAGTTGTCGGCGGCCGCCCGCTTGGCTACACGCGCCCACTCACGGAAACCGAGTGGAGCCGGCGCTATGGACGTCCCGATGGCGTCCTACAACCGGCACCAATCCCCGCGCTTCCCGCCGCGCCGATAATCACCACGCCGTACCCACCGTCGTATCCGCCCGCGCAAGCGGTACAGGGCGCGTCTCTTCCAATCCAGCCGCGCAGCCCGTATTAACGCGGGACGTAGCAGCAGGCGGCTCGCCTGCCGCCACGAGTTTGCCTCTGGGAATTCAATCTTACGCGGCGTATCATGAAATATTCGCCTGTGTGCTCACGTCGCGTGGAGCACGCAGCACGGAGGTCGATGATGCCGCGCCACAACCACCCACATCACAAACATCGACGAGCGCGATTCGGCACGCCAGGTCCGCGCCGCGATCAGGCGCCGCATGACGATCCGGATCATCGTGAAGCCGCGTCGGACACTCGCGACCGCTTGCAAAAAGTGCTCGCCGCGGCCGGCGTCGCCAGCCGGCGAGAGTGTGAACAACTCATTCTCGAAGGCCGCGTCGAAGTCGATCGGCATGTCGTCACCGAGCTCGGCACGCGCGTCGATCCGCGGCGGCAGGAAATCCGCGTCGACGGCGAAGCCTTGCATCGCTCGAAATTGGTTTACTTCGCCGTCAACAAACCGACTGGCGTGGTCTCCACCGCCCGCGACCCGGCTGGCCGGCCGCGCGTCACCGACCTGATGCCCCCGAACACGCCGCGCGTGTTCTGTGTCGGCCGGCTCGACATCGCCAGCGAAGGGCTAATCCTCGTCACCAACGACGGCGAACTGGCCAACGGCCTTACGCATCCGCGGCACGGCGTCGAAAAGATCTACCTCGTGCAAGTCGCCGGGCAAGTCGAACGCGAGGTGCTCGCGCAGCTCCATCGCGGCATCCACTTCGCCGAAGGTTTCGCCCACGTAAGACACGTGCGAATCAAAGGCCGGCGTAAAAAGTCCACAATCCTCGAAATGATCCTCGACGAAGGCCGCAACCGCGAAATTCGCCGCCTGCTTGCCCGCGTCGGCCACAAAGTGCAAAAACTCAAGCGCGTGGCCGTCGGCCCAGTTCGCCTCGGCGACCTGCCCACCGGCGCCGTGCGCCAACTCTCGCCAAAGGAAATCCACACCCTCGAGCGCGCCGTCGCCCGCGGCGGCCGCGACGAGGGGCCGAACGACCGGCACACTACGCGGCCGACTAAAGCGCGCGAAAAGAAGAATGTTCACCACAGAGGTCACAGAGAACACAGAGACGGCAGAACGGTGATTGGTTAGGCGCGATTTCAAGTAGCTGGATTCGCAAGAATTCAGCTGAATTCTTGCGAATCCGGCTACTATTGAAAATTCTCTGTGACCACCGTGTCCTCCGTGGTAAATGAAATTCCGAATGCAATTCTAAGTGGCGATTTTGGCTGCTTCCGAC
Organism: Planctomycetota bacterium; assembly: GCA_022614705.1. Lineage (GTDB taxonomy): Bacteria > Planctomycetota > Planctomycetia > Pirellulales > Lacipirellulaceae > JABDGM01. The sequence continues at coordinate 8,635 of JAKEIB010000083.1, forward strand.
CGCAACCCACTGCACGCCGAGTTTTATGCCGATCGCGCCTTCCAGGCGCGCGTGCGAATCGTTGAAAACGTGCAACTCGCCCGCGATACTTATCGCCTGCGGTTCGAGTGCCCGGAGATTGCCCGACGCTTCGTGCCCGGTCAATTCCTCATGCTGCGGATGGCGGATGTCAACGATCCGCTGCTAGGCCGGCCGCTCGCGCTTTACGACACGGTCCGCAACGCCGCCGGCAATGCGACCGGCGTCGACGTCGTGTACGCCACATTCGGCAAAATGACTCGGCGACTTGCGCTCTGCAAGCCGGGCGACGAGTTCGACGTGTGGGCGCCACTCGGCAACGGCTTCCCGCCGCTTCCCACCGACCACCTCATCATGGTCGCCGGCGGCATCGGCCAGACGCCATTCCTCGCGCTTGGCCAGGAGTACCTCGGCCAGCGGCAGTACGGCGATCCACCGCGAAGCGTACCACGCGCTAAACGTGTCACGCTCTGCTACGGTGTACGCACCGCCGACTTGCTTGCTGGAGTGCCAGACTTCGAGGCCGCCGGCTTCGACGTGCGGCTCGCCAGCGACGACGGCACCGCCGGCCATCACGGCCTTGTGACCGACTTATTGCGCCGAGTGCTCGATGAAACCCGCGGCCAGGATCGACTCGTCGTCTGCTGCGGCCCTGAGCCGATGATGGAAGCCGTTGCCGACGTGTGCCGCCTCAATGAGACGCGCTGCATCGTCTCGCTGGAAACACCGATGGCTTGCGGCATCGGCATCTGCTTCAGCTGCGTCGCCAAAGTTCGCCAACCAGATGGCACGTGGGACTGGAAGCGCACCTGCGTCGAGGGCCCCATTTTCGACGCAGAAGAGATCGTGTGGTGAACCGGGGGGTCTGGGGCATCGCCCCAGAAGAATCCAGGCGCATGGGGCGTTGCCCTAGCCACCCAATGCGCTTGGCGTGAAAAAAATTAACCCTTCAGCGCCTTGATCGCATGAGACAGCCGCGACTTCGTGCGAGCCGCACGGTTCTTATGGATCACGTTGTGGGCTGCCGCTTTGTCGAGCTTCTTCACGAGGGTGCGAAACTCGGTTTGGCTCTTGTCCGCATCCTTAGCCGTGATGGCTTCGCGGACCTTTCGCACTTGCGTGCGGAGGCCCGCCTTGGTCGATCGATTGCGGGCACGACGAACCGCGTCTTGCCGCATGCGTTTCTTTGCGCTGGGTGTATTGGGCATGTTAGTGGATAGTTGTTAGTTGTTAGTTGTGGATCGGCAACCATAACGACACTTTGCCACGAACCACTGTCAACTAACCAATTAGAATCATTCACTATCGCGTAATGCAGCCAGTTTGTCCAGCCGGTCGGCCACGTCTCGGTAGCCAAAGTCGATGGCGGCCAGCCGCGTTAAGTGTTTTTCCGCCCGTTCCCGGTCACCCAGCTCGGCCGCCAAAACACCGGCCCGGTAAAGGGCCAGTTTTCGCGTATCCGCCTGCATGTCGTCCGAAACTTCAATCGCCGCCTCGTAGCTTGAGAGGGCGAGCTTGAATTGGCGGATGTGCTGAAACGACTCGCCCAAATGCAATTCCACCTGGGCCTTCCGCCGCGCATCGTCGCGGGCGGCCTGAAACGCTTGAATGGCTTCTTTGAATTTCCCCGCCTTTTTGCACCGCAGCGCCAGTTCGTACTGCAGCAGCGAATTACCCGGGTTCCGCGCCGCTCGGGCCGCGTAAACTTCCAATTCCGCCTGATTCGCCTGCGCCGCCATGCGTCGCGCCAGCTCCGCGGACTCTTCCGTCTTTTCCTGCTCCGCCCGCCGTTGCGCGACCACCACCTGGTTCTGCGCCCGGCGTAAATGCGCGTCCTCCAAGCGCTCGCGAATCATGAGATCCCCGCCGCCCGCCGCGGCCAGCGCCTTGGTGAGAATTTCCGTCGTTTCCCGAAGCCGATTCTGAGCAGTAAACTGCTCCGCTAACTCAAGATAATTCGCGACCACCGCCGGAGATGCTTCAATCGCTTCCAGCAACTCTTTTTCTCGCCCGCTCGTTGCGGCCGATTTCGCCGGCGCGGCAAACTCGCCCGACTCCGATTTCGTTTTGGCCACCCGATCGCGGACCGAAGCTTCGAGCGCCGTCGAATCGGCCACCGCGCCTTGCAAAAGCTCCTGGTTGTAACCGCCTTTTTGAATCGTCTTCTCGACGCTCAATTGCGAAATCGCCTTAGCCGCCTCTTGGTCGCCCGGCTTGGTCTGTTCGACGCGGCGCCAACAGGCAATCGCCTGATCGAACTGACCGAGCCGCGCGAGCGTCTGCGCCGCGCGGCGGTTCACCGTCACGTCTTTCGGCGTCGCATCCAACGCCCATCGAAGCATATAAAGTTGGCATTCATTGCTGCCGATCTGTTCGTAGGCTTCCGCCACCTCCAGCAGTGTCGCCGTGTCCCAAGGGTTCGACTTCAGCGCGTTGCAAGCCGCGGTGAACGCCTCGCGCCACTGGCCCTTGCCTGCAGCCTTGCCCAGCGCGCTTCGCGAGCCTCGATTCATCAGCGATGCGAATCGCGAGCCCTTTCTATTGTTCCCATGCTTCTGCGCCAAGTTGCCAAGAAAATGCTGCAGATAAATGAGGTTCGCGGGGTCGTCGACGAGGCACTGCGTAAACAAGTCGTGCGCGTAGTCGTAATCGGCTTTCTCGGCGCTCCGCTGCGCGTGCTCGAAAACGGCCTGCAAACGCTGGCGAACGGCCGCCGTCACGTTCGGCAAACTGCCCCGACTCGATTTCCCTGGCTGCTGCGCCGACATGATGCCCCTGGCCCCGGAGTGTAGTCCTCTCGATCCGCGAGAGGAAATTCGTCTCGCGGAGCGAGACGTCTACATTTCCATTCTACCAGTTGCCTATCGCCACACAATCTGATGAGTTACCGTAAGAATCGTAGGTCAGGCTTTCTAGCCTGACGTTATGAGGCCATCAGTTTCAACGCTTTGAGCAGCACGAGCGCGAAGAGTGTCAGGCTGGAAAGCCTGACGTACGGATAGAGCATGACTTCACCTATCGGCAAAGTGTATCTCGTTGGCGCCGGTCCGGGCGACCCCGGATTGCTCACGCTGCGCGGCGCCGAATGTATCCGCATCGCCGATGTCGTGCTTTACGACTATCTGGCAAGCCCGCAGTTGCTTGCCGGTGCGCCGCCGAACGCCGAGCTTGTTTGCCTCGGCCGGCACGGCCACGGCCGGCTGATGTCACAAGCCGAGATCAGCGACGCCATGATTCGCCACGCCCACGCCGGCCGCTCTGTCGTGCGGCTCAAAGGCGGCGATCCGTCGATCTTCGCACATTTGGCAGAAGAGCTCGCAGCACTCGAAGCGGCCGGCGTGCCGTATGAAATCGTCCCCGGCATCACAGCTGCGCAAGCCGCCAGTAGCCATGCCGGAATTCCGCTCACACAGCGTGACGACGCTTCGTGCATTGCCATCGTGACGGGCCAAGAATCGGCCGAGAAGGAGTCGGCGCTCGACTACGCCGCCCTGGCAAAATTCCCCGGCACGCTTGTGTTCTACATGGGAGTGACCACTGCGCCCGTTTGGAGTCATGCGCTCCTCGACAACGGCAAGAGTCCAGCGACCCCGGTCGCCATCGTGCGGCGCTGCTCATTGCCCGATCAGGAAACGCACTTTACAACGCTTGCCGATGTCGGCGACGTTGTGCGACGAACGAAGCTCCGCCCACCCGCCGTCATTATCGTCGGCGACGTCGCCCGTCAGCGCGACCTGGAAAACTGGTTCGCCACGCGGCCGCTGTTCGGTCGCACGGTGCTGGTCACCAGACCTGAACATCAGTCACAGGACTTGTCGAACCAACTGCGCCGGCTCGGCGCAAACGTGCTCAGCCAACCGGCGATCGAAATCAGCGAGCCGCATGATTGGTCGGCCGTTGACGACGTGATCGCGCGCCTTCATGAATTCGACTGGATTGTTTTTTCAAGCGCCAACGGCGTTCAACATTTTTTCAATCGATTGTTCGCTCTGGGACACGACGTGCGCCGGCTTGGCAATGCTAAACTGGCCGCGATTGGTCCCGCAACCGTCGCCGCTTTGGCCGAGTATCAGTTGCGCGCCGACGTGCAGCCCGATACATATCGCGCCGAAGCGCTCGCCGAGGCGCTCGCGCCGAAGGCCCGTGGTAGACGGTTCTTTCTCGCTCGGGCCAGCCGGGGACGCGAAGTGCTCGCTGAAATGCTCACCAACTCCGGAGCGATCGTCGAGCAGGCCCTTGTCTATGAAAGCCGCGACGTTACCGCGGCGAACGAAGACATCGCCACAACACTAGCGGCAGGCAAAATAGATTGGACGACCGTCACCAGCTCCGCCATCGCGCGTAGCCTCGTTGGACTGTTTGGCGACGCGCTCCACGAAACTCGCCTGGCCGCCATTAGCCCGCTCACCGCAGATGTGCTTACAGAACTCGGCCATCCGCCCGCAGCCATCGCCGAAGTCTACACCGCGGGCGGCCTCATCGACGCCATCCTCGACGCCGAGTCGGGCAAACCTTAACGCCTGGCGAAACCTTTTCACACACTCCGCGCAGCACGATAACGCCGGAGTTTCCGCGAAACGTCCGACGTTTGATGAATCGTTCACCAACGTCCGATGCTATCTGTAGGTCAGGCTTTCCAGGCTGGCCCCGGACGTTCGCGAAGCAATCGGTCTCGCGAGTTGCCAACGGGCGCGCTGCGGCCAGCGAAAAGCCAAACCCACCGCAAGCGCGCCTTCGTGAACTGCGAGCACGACGCCGCTGCACCGTCCGGGTACAAGATGGCCCGGCCCACCTTCGGCAAGGATGTTCGACCCCACCCCTTTCGCCGTCATCTCCACCCCGCTCGCTGCAGGGAGGCCGAATGTCCCCTCAATTTCCGTTCCCGTCGCCAAAGGTCCGTGCCACGCTGTATTTGCCGCACGACCTGTTGGAAGAAGCCCGCGACGCGGCCGTCCACCTGGGCGGTTACCCGCTGCGGCTCACGCTGACGAAATTTGCCGAGCGCGCATTCCGTGCCGAACTGCAGCGACTTAAAGACGCCTACAACGCCGGCTGCGATTTCCCGCCGCGCGAAGAGGATCTGAAGGGTGGCCGGCCCATCGCCGCATAGCGCGCCGCGAGACCGCGGCGCAGGAGAAACACCATGCGAACCGACTCCAAATACGCCATGCCGTCGGTGAAATTGTTCCCCAGATTAGCCATGGCAAAACGAACCCGAGTTCAGCCGCCGCATCGAGTCGTGGATCGCCGCCTGACTGCGGCCACCGGCGCCGACAGCGGCGACGCCCGCCGCAGGCAGGTACGTGCCCGATTGCTCCGCATGATTCTCGATAGCGAAGAGGCGCGGCGAAATGACCGACGACCCAACGCAAGCTAGGCGACCGACAACGCACGGGCCTTGCCTATGCCGCATCGTCGCGTGCACCGCGCTTGCTCTCTTGCCCGTCCACGCCACTGTGCACGCCTCCGCCGACGGACTGGTCGCTTCAGCGACCAGTCCCGCCCCCACGCCCGCGTCGACAAACGCCGACGCCTCCCCGCGTATCGCCTTCTGGCCCTTCACGAAACCCCACCGCCCGCCGATCTACGAATCAAACCCTTGTAATGTCACGCCGCACCCGGCCGTTGCCCGGATCATCGTCCCCGAACGGGGCGCGACCGCATACGGCAGCGGCACGCTGATCGACGTCCGCGACCAATTTGGACTCGTGGTCACCAATTGGCACGTCGTGCGCGACTCGCAGGGCATCGTCGAAGTCGTGTTCCCGGGCGGCTTCCGCTCCCACGCCCGGCCATTGAAAGTCGATTCCAACTGGGACCTTGCGGCGCTCGTGATCTGGCGTCCGCCGATCGAGCCGGTGAAACTTGCCACTCGGCCGCCGCGCCCGGGCGACTTGCTCACGATCCACGGCTACGGCCGCGGCCAATATCGCATCGCCACCGGCCGCTGCACGACGTATTACGCGCCCAAAATGAACTTCCCGCACGAGATGGTTGAGCTCGACGTCGAAGCCCGCCAAGGCGACTCCGGCGGCCCGATCTTTAACCAAACTGGCGAACTGGCGGGCGTTCTATTCGGGGCAGGGCAGGGGACCACCCTCGGCAGCTTCGCTCCGCGCGTGAGCAACTTCCTGGCCTCGCTCGCGCCGGACATCGGTCAGGTGAAAGACCAAGCCCAAGTGGCCGTTGCCGATCGCCCCGCGCCAATCGTGGAACCCCTCAACGACGAATATCGCAATGGCTCGATCACAAGATATCCAAGCGCGCCGTGGACGCCGGTCGACGCAGCAAACACGGCCAAGCAATCAGAGAACGCCGCTAACCGCATCCAACTCGCGAATAACACCACGTCGCCGCCCCCAGCTCAAACCGAATCATGCGCCTTAAGTAACGTTACAAGCGATGGCTGGTACGACCCGGCCAAATCCGCTCTCGCCCTCATAGGCCTTTTCGCAATCGCCCTGCAGCTCGTCAAACTCGTGCGGTAAAAGTGTGAGCCTCCCGAGTCGTTTCGTGTGCCACTGCTTGCACCGCACCAAATCGCATCTCGCTTCGCTTCATACGCATTGCAGTGCAGACGGTCCAGGCCACGGGAAGCAAGCAGTGCCCGCTTACGCATTCAACTTCGCCCGCAAATCGCCGATGATTTCCGGCGGCACAAATCGAGCTAAATGCTCATCATCCGCCAGCGGCGTGATCTGCTTGATCAACGAGCTGGAAACGTGCGAAAACTCTTCGTCGGCCATCAGGAACACCGTCTCGACGCCCGGATCCAACTTGCGGTTGGCGAGCGTCATCGTGAACTCGGTGTCCATGTCGGAGAGCGACCGCACGCCGCGGATGATCACGCGCGCCTGAACCTCGCGGACGAACTGCACGGCCAGCCCCGAGAATTGCCGCACCACGACGTTGCCCAGCAGCTTCGTGACGCGTTCGACCAGCTCGGCCCGCTCGTCGGCCGAAAACAGCGCCTGCTTATCGATGTTCGTGCCAATGCCGACGATCAGCTCGTCGACAAGACGGCTGCTGCGCTCGATCACATTGAGGTGACCCAGCGTGATCGGATCGAACGAACCAGTATAAACCGCGCGTCGGGACATTGTGGTGAGTGGGGCTTTCGGCTCTCGGCTCTCGGCTATCGGCCAGAATTTGCTTGTTTCGTTTGGCCGACAGCCGACAGCCGATAGCCAAGCAAACTAAAGGAAAGAGGTTAGCGCCTCGATCAACCGATCCAGATCCTCTTCATTGTTGTACGCATGCGGACTGATCCGCAACCGGCCGGCGCGGCAACCAAAGACCACCTGTTGCCGCATGGCGTGCCGCTTCAATGCCATTGGATCGTGGCCCGGCATCTCGAACGCCACGATGCCCGACCGCTGCTCGCCGCCGCGGTGGTCCGGCCGCCGGTCGGAAACTATCTTCGCGCCGATTTCCGTCAATCGTTCGCACGCCCGGTCGGTGATGTCGAGCACGGCCGCCGCCACCGATTCGATCCCCAAACCCGTGAGCAGCTCCAGACTCGCGCCGAGCGCGAGCATGCCGGCATTGTTCTGTGAGCCGCCTTCATAGCGCGCGGCTGAGGGCCGCAGGTTGAGCTCGATGTGCGTATAGTCCTGGCCCGGCATCACGCTGTGCCACCCGACGCCCAATGGCCGCAACTTTTCGAGCTGCTCGCGCCGGATGTACGCGATGCCCGCGCCCTCCGGCCCGAGCAGCCACTTGTGTCCGTCGGCCGCGAGAAAATCGATGCCCGTTTCGTTCACATCGAGCGGAAAAGTGCCCAGTCCCTGAATCGCGTCCAGAAACATCAGCGCGCCGTGTTCATGCGTAACCTGCGCGATGCGTTGTACGTCGTGCCGATAGCCGGTCGCAAAGCCGATCCAGCTAACCGTGACGACGCGCGTCCGTTCGTCGCACGCCTCAGCCAACCGCTCAATGTCCAGCCGACCGCTGATATCGGTCTTCACGCGGCGCGTCTCCACGCCGCGGTCCGCCAGGTTGAACCACGGATACACGTTCGACGGAAACTCGTCGGCCAGCGTCACCACATTGTCGCCCGGCCGCCAGTCGATCCCCTCGGCCACCAGACTGATGCCGGCCGTCGTGTTGCCAATGAGCGCGATCTCGTCCGGGTGCGCGCCGATCATTCGCGCGGCAGAGGCCCGCATCGATTCGACGCTCTTCACCCAGTCCGGCCACACCGGGTTGCCCGTCTCCACCGCTTCGGCGAGCCACTTCTGAAAAGCGTCCGCCGTCGGCCGCGGCAACGGCGACATCGCCGCATGATCGAAGTAAGCCCACTTCTGCGCCGCGGGCATCTCCGCCCGTAATCTTTCGCGTGTTTCGTCAATGGATGCCATGCAACTCTTTAGGTACGCAGTAAACAGGTAGCTGTCGCAAGAATTCAGCCAATCGGTGATTCTAGCCGCAACGCGGCATTCGTTGCAGCTTGCCGCTCGACGAATCTCGGCATCGCGCGGCCGATATCGTATAATTTCTTGTGAATCAGCCTGATTTTGGGCCGTTGGTTGCAATAATGCGATTGTACCCACGATCGGCTTATATCGCAGCCTTGCGGTGAAGATTGCCTCTGTTATGCGAACCTACCTCTTCCTTTTTGTCGCCGCTTTGGTCCTTCTGCCACAAGCGCCCGCCGCCCAGCCGCTTCGCGATTGGCGCAAGCTCGCTGGCCGGATGGTTGATGAAGAGATCGTCGCCGCCGGCGTCATTAACGAGCGAGTAATCCGCGCGATGCGCGAGACGCCGCGGCATGAGTTCGTGCCCGCAAACCAGCGTCAATTCGCGTACTACGACATGGCGCTGCCTATCGGTAATGGCCAGACGATTTCTCCGCCGTTCATCGTCGCATCGATGACCGAGGCGATCGATCCAAAGCCCGGTGATCGAGTGCTGGAAATCGGCACTGGCAGCGGCTACCAGGCTGCCGTGCTCAGTCCGCTCGTAAGGAATGTATACACGATTGAAATTGTCGAGCCGCTCGCAAAGCGCGCTACACGCACGCTCAAGCGGCTCGATTACAAGAACGTCCACACTCGCGCTGGCGACGGTTATCAAGGCTGGGCCAAAGCCGCGCCGTTCGACAAGATCATCGTCACCTGCTCGCCGGAAAAGGTGCCACAGCCACTCGTCGATCAACTGCGCGACGGCGGGCTCATGGTGATTCCCGTCGGCGAGCGCTATCAGCAGACGCTGTACCTCATGCGCAAAACGGACGGCAAACTAAAATCCGAAGCACTGCGCGCCACGCTGTTTGTGCCCATGACGGGCGAAGCCGAAAGCAAACGCGTCGTGAAGCCAGACCCCAAAAACCCTCAGCTTACCAACGGCGATTTCGAAGACGCGATCAACAATAAGGACGGCAAGAAACAACCCCACGGTTGGCACTACCAACGGCAGATGACGCTGAAAGCCTCCTCGACCGCGCCGCAAGGACAGCAATACGTCGCATTTCAGAACGACGAACCCGGCCGTGGCTGCCACGCGCTGCAGGGCTTCGCCATCGATGGCCGCGAGGTCTCGCAACTGCAATTGGTTTTCTGGGTCCGCGCCAACGACATTCGTCCCGGCGCGCAAAAGGAGGAGTGGCCGCGCATCGTCGTCACGTTTTACGACGACCGTAGGGCAACGGTCGGCGAGGAATCGGTCGGTCCGTTCGTCGGCAGCTTCGACTGGCGCGAGGAGTCCGCGCAGCTGCCGGTGCCCCTCCGCGCTCGCGAAGCCATTCTCCGCATCGGTCTGTTGGGGTCGGTCGGCGAGCTGTCGCTGGACGACTTGCGAATGCGAGGCTCCGACCGCTGATGCGTCGAAATGACGCATTTTTCCGGCCGATTGGCGGTTTCGACGTAAGTGCTAGCACCGTCAAGGATTACTCGCCTGGGTAGCCCCATCGACAAACTCGGACAATTTTTCCCAGCTTACTTGAATTGTCTAGCCGTGCTGGTATCCTTGAACGGGTGGTCGCCACTGGCGACTTTCCCATCGGAGGGTCTAGTATTTTGTCTCAAGGAAACCGGGAGGAACGAATCAAATGACATTCAAAAGAGGTTTGCTTGCTGCAGTCGTGGCCATTAGCGCAGTGGCCATGATGACGGAAAGTTCGCATGCTTTCTTTGGTCGCTGGCGCGGCGGCAGCTGTGGTTCAAGCGGTGGTAGCTGGGGATCACGCGGTTCATGGGGTTCACACGGCGGCTGGGGCTGGCGCGGTTCGTGGGGTTCGCACGGCGGATCGTGGGGTGGTTCGTGGGGCGGCAGTCATGGTAGCTACGGCGGCGTGTACTACAGCAGCGGCGGCTATGCCCGCACGGGTGTTGTGTATGACCGCGTCGTTGTCCGCGAACCGGCGCCTGTTGTCGTCGCCTCCGCACCGGCTGTGAAGACTCGTTTGACGCTGAACGTGCCGGCCGAGGCTAAGGTCACGCTCGCTGGAGTTGCCACGAAGCAAACCGGCGAAGTCCGCCAATTCTCCACGACCAAACTCTCTGCTGGTCAAGTTTGGGGTGACTACAAAGTAGTCGTCGAAATGGAGAAGGACGGCCAGACGCTTCGCGAAGAGCGCACGCTAAAGCTCACCGGCGGCCAGCCGCAGGAGCTCACCGTCAACTTTGATAGCAATCAACTCGCTCAGCGTTAATTCTGAGCGTGCTGGCAGCCGACGTGTCGGGCCTTCCGACGCGGAGGCAAATTGAAACTCAAAACCCCTCGCACCGAAGCCCAGGTCGGTGCGAGGGTTTTTCATTTGCTCTGGCCCGCGAGCCGCTTCCGACGCTAGTATCTGCGCCAAAGTAGGTCCGCCGAGCCGAGGCGGAACTGGTTGGACAGGGGGAAGCGCCGCTCGGCTCGCGGTGCCTACTTGCAGCGCAAGCTCATGGCAGCAGCCCCCGTCAAACCGTTCGGCCCGACGATGCAGCCCACGCCGCAAAAGCCCCGACCGACTCCCACACTGCGCGAACCGGGCGCGTCGCCCAAGCGCCCCGGCCGGCCCGGTGCGTTTGTGCGAGTCGTCATCAGCCTGCTGATCGTGTGGCACTTTGCCGGCGTGTTTCTTGCAGCGCTGTCGATACCCACCAGTTCGCAACTGGTGATGGACGCCGCACAGCACCGGCCGATGCAGTGGTATCTCGACGCGCTGTACATGAATCAAGGGCATTCGTTCTTCGCGCCCGAGGTCGGTCCCGGACACCTGATCCGCTACGAGCTGTTCGACCAAAGCGGACAGGTGATGGAAAAAGGTGAGTTTCCTAAAGACGAGTGGCCGCGACTGCGATATCACCGCCACTTCATGTTGGCCGACCAGGCGGATATGCCCGGCAGCGAAGAGTCCAGCAAATACTGGCAGCGGCGGTATCTCGAGGCGTACGCCCGCCAGTTATTACGCACCAACGAAATCGCTCAGACGGCACTCGTGCGGCGAATCGCCCACTGGCCGCTGCCGCGCGAGCTCGCTCTTCAACAGCGAACGCTTACCGATCCAGAGGGCTACGAATTGCTCATGGAAGTGACCCAGCGCCGCAGCGACTTGGGTCCCGAAGAAACGAATCAGAGCCTCATGTGGCAGGGCGGCCAGATGAATACGGCCGGCCGCTGGAATGGAGCGCCGCGATGATCGCAGCCACGCGAAACTACATGGCGGAAGTGTGGGAGGCGTGGAACGAGTTCTGGTTCACGCCCATCAGCCCGTCGACGCTCTCGGCAATTCGCGTGCTGGCCGGCGCGATGCTGCTCTACACGCACCTCGTTTGGTCGTTCGACCTCAACGCTTTCTTCGGCCACAACGGTTGGCTGCCGGCCGAAATGATGCAAGAGGCCGAGATTGCCGGCAACGATCCGGACGGCCCCGGTCCAGTGGTCGGCGCGCCGCGATGGAATTGGTCGCACTTCGCGTTCGCTCAGTCGCCCAAGATGATGTGGACGGTGCACGTCGTCGCGCTCGCCGTCTTCTTTCTGCTGATGATCGGCTTCTTCAGCCGCACTATGGCGCTGCTGGGCTTCTTGTTCGCCGTGTCGTATGCGAACCGAGTGACGCCCGGCGCCTACTTCGGCTTGGACAAAATAAATTGCATGCTCGCGATGTACCTCATGCTCGGGCCGTGCGGCGCTCGCTACTCGGTCGACCACCTGTGGCGGCTCAAACGAGGCGGACCCACCGAAGTTCCGCCCAGCACGTTCGCTAACCTGGCCATCCGCATGATCCAGATCCACATGTGCATCATCTACTTGTTTTCCGGCATCGGAAAACTGCAGGGCGAGCCGTGGGTAACCGGTACGGCAAGCTGGCTGTCGTTCGCCATGCTTGAGTACCAATCGCTCGACATGACCTGGCTCGCCAAATTTCCGCGGCTGCTGAACTTCATGACCCATCTTACTGTCTTCTGGGAGCTATCGTATTGCGCCCTGGTCTGGCCGCGGCTCACTCGGCCCTGGGTGCTCTTGATGGCCGTGTTCGTCCACGGCGGCATCATCCTGGTCCTGGGCATGCCCACGTTCGGCCTGGTGATGCTGATCGGCAACCTGGCGTTCGTTTCGCCCAAGACAATCCGCAAGGTGTTCGACCCCGTCGCCCGCCGAATCTCGCTGGCCATCGTCGGCAAAGCCAGCAGAGCAGGGGGGAGCGACTGAGTGGCCCTCTCGCTCCGCGAGAGGAAACGTCGTCTCGCGGAGCGAGACGACCACTCTCAGCGCGAACATTGTCGTCCGCCCGCTGTCACTCTATACTTAACAGCCGCGACGCAACGCGTCGCGGCTAATTTCCCACGATTTGCAATCCACAATCCGAAATTTCGACGGAGACCCTATCAGTGTTTGATTCGATCGCCATCGTCGGCGCCACCGGCGCCGTTGGTCAGCTCATTCGTTCGATGCTCGAAGAACGGGAGTTTCCCTTCGAGCGGATCAAGTTTCTCGCCTCCGCCCGCTCGGCCGGCAGCACGATCGAATTCGCCGGCAAGAAGCACAAGGTCGAAGAGCTAAAGCCGGAGGCATTCGAGGGCGTGGACCTAGCGATCGGCAGCACGCCCGATCCGGTTGCCAAGGAGTTCGTCCCCTGGGCCGTCGAGCGCGACTGCGTCGTTGTGGACGAAAGCGGCTACTGGCGCATGGACCCGAAGGTGCCGCTCGTGATTCCGGAAGTGAACCCCGAGGCCGTGCAGAATCATCGAGGCATCATAGCCAGTCCGAACTGCTCGACCACGCAAATGGTCGTTGCCATGAAGCCGTTGTATGACGCCAGCCGCATCCGCCGCGTCGTCGTCAGCACCTATCAGGCAACCAGCGGCGCGGGCGTCGGCGGCCAGCGCGACCTCATCAACGGCAGCCGGGCGTCGCTCGACAACCGCGAGCACAAGTACGAAACGTTCGCCCATCCAATCGCGTTTAATCTCATCCCACAAATCGGTTCGCCCAAACACGCCGGCTACACCAGCGAAGAAATGAAGATGGTGTATGAGACGCACAAGATTCTAGACGACGACTCGATCCGCATCTGCCCGACGTGCGTCCGCGTGCCCGTGAGCAACTGCCACAGCGAGAGCATTCTGGTCGAGACGGAGCGCAAGATCACGGTCGACGAGGCCCGCGAGTTGTTCTCCGCGTTCCCCGGCATCAAAGTCATCGACGACCTGCCGAACGGCAAGTACCCGAAGCCGAGCGACTGCGACGGCGACGACGCTGTGTTCGTTGGCCGCATCCGCGAAGATCTATCGTGCGACAACGGCCTGGCATTCTGGTGCGTCAGCGACAACCTCCGCAAAGGCGCCGCCACGAATGCCGTCCAAATCGCCGAACTGCTGGTCCGCACCCAGGCGGCAGTGTCTTGAGAAATTATTTCACCTCAGAGGACTTGTTGCGGCTACGCCGCGCCAAGACCTCCGTGGTGAATCCTCCTTCTTAATTGGTAATGCTCGCGCGCTGGCTCAAGCTCACCGTGTCCTACGATGGCCGCGCATATGCCGGCTGGCAGATTCAGCCCGATAAGCCCACGGTGCAGGGCACGTTCGAGGCAACTTGGCAGAAGCTCACGCAGGAGCCGGTGCACGTCACCGCCGCCGGCCGCACCGACGCCGGCGTCCACGCGCTCGGCCAGGTCGTCAGCGTCTCGACACAGACGCGCCTAACAAACGACGACTTGCGCCGCGGCCTGAACGCGCTGTTGCCGGACGACATCGCCGTCGTCGCCGTCGAAGACGCGCCCGAGCGCTTCCATGCAACGTATAATGCCGTCGGTAAGCGCTATCGCTATCAAATTCACAACGCCCGCTCGCCGTCGGTGTTCGATCGCCACTATGCGTGGCACTACCCAAACCCGCTCGACGCGGCCGCCATGCATACGGCAGGGCAGGCCCTCGTCGGCCGCCACGATTTTTCCAGCTTCGAATCGGCCGGCTCCGAACGGCCTGATTCGATCCGCACTATCAATGAGCTCACCGTCGCGCGCGGCTTTCAAGTGGACGAGTCCGCCGCGGCGGACTCGAAGTTGGCAGTCTCGGAGAGACTGCCCCACTTTGGAACATCCAACCGCGTCACCATCGAAGTCGCTGGCGACGGCTTTCTGTACAACATGGTCCGCACGATCGTCGGCACGCTCGTCGAAGTCGGCCGCGGCACGCGCGACGTCAACTGGCCCGCTGAAGTCCTCGCCGCGCAAGACCGTCGCGCCGCCGGCCAAACCGCGCCGCCGCACGGTTTGTTTCTTGTGAGCGTCGACTACTAAAATAGCCCGGCCATCTCGCCGCAGCGAGTCGCTACGGCGACTTGGTCGGACACTCGCGCCGCCGGACCAAGATGGTCCGGCTATATTCGCTCGCGATCCAACCTTGCCACACCTAGCGCGCGTTGCCACACATCAAGCTTTCCCCATTCGGCACACCGGGTTAGACTTAATATAAGCGCGCATCACTCGCTCTAATCCGCAATCCGCAATCCGCAATCCCCATGGCCGCCACCCAACAATTCGTCGGCAGTTACCGCATGTATCACTTGATACGCGCGGGCGCCATGTACGAGATCTGGGCCGTGCGGCCGATGTCGGAAACCACGGCCTACGCCATGAAATGGCTACCGCCGGGCCCGAAGTATTCGCGCTCTTCCGTCGGCGAACTGAAGCACGAGTACCAGGTGGGCGCGTCGCTCGATCACCCGGGCGTCATCAAGACCTACGACTTCGGCAACACGTCGAACGGCGCGTTCATGCTGCTCGAGTTGTTCAAGGTGCCGAACCTCAAGCAGCAAATCATCTCCGGCGGTTACAAGAAGCTGCATCACCGCGCGAAGGAAATTCTCGCCGCCTGCGCCGCCGGCATCGCCCATTTGCACGAGAAGGGCTGGATCCATCGCGACATCAAGCCCGACAATTTTCTCTTGCGCGATGACAACGTGGTGAAACTGATCGACTTCAATCTGGCTCGCAAGCCGGCCGGCGGAATCAGCAAGCTGTTTGGCAGGATGGAAGTCTCCGGCACGCACAGCTACATGTCGCCCGAACAAATCCGCGGACAGGCCCAGGACTTCCGCGCTGACGTCTACAGTTTCGGCTGCACGGTCCACGAATTCTTCTCGGGCAAGCCGCCGTTCACCGCCAACTCGCCCAACGAACTGTTGCAACGACATCTCACCGCCAAACCGCAGCCGATTGTCGTGTTCGACAAAAACATTACTCCCGAATTCGCCAACTACGTCCAACGCATGATGGCCAAGGATCCCAAAGAACGCCCGGCCAGCATGAAGGACGTAATGATGGAAATAAAGACGCAGAAGATTTTTTACAATGCGCCGCAGCCGCCGTCTGAGGTTGACACGGCGAAAGCAAAGGCGACTGAGGATTGAGGATGCAGGAGGCGGGATGCAGGGTGCAGGGGTTGCTTGTCACCGCATCCCGCATCCTTCGTCCTGCATCCAAGCGAAGAATGGCCAGCACGACTTACCGCCTCGCCTTCGAACAGCCGATCTATCGGCTCGAGGAGCAGATTGCGCAGCTTGAGGCGACTGAGCCGAAGACGCCGGAGTTGCGCGATCAGGTGCGCGCATTGCGCCGCGAGCTGGCCGATACGACGCGCAGCATCTACAGCAAGCTCGATCCGTGGGAAACGGTGCAGGTGGCCCGGCACCCCGATCGGCCGATGCTCACCGACTATCTCAACCTGCTGTTCGACGAGTTCGTCGAATTGCACGGCGACAAGTTCTTCGGCGACGACCGCGCGTTGCGCACCGGCTTCGCCAAGCTGGATCGCTACAAGGTGCTCGTCGTCGGCCACTACAAAGGCAAAACGCTCAAAGAGCGCAACGAGTGCTTCTTCGGCTGCGCCCATCCCGAAGGCTATCGCAAGGCGATGTCGAAGATGCGCATGGCGGCAAAATATCGGCTGCCGATCATTTGCATCATCGATACGCCCGGCGCGTATCCTGGCATCGGCGCGGAAGAGCGCGGCCAGGCCCAGGTGATCGCCGAGAGCATGCTGGAAATGTCGCGTCTGCCAACACCGATCATCTGCGTGGTGATCGGCGAGGGCGGCTCCGGGGGCGCGCTGGGCATCGGCATCGGCGACCGCATCGCCGTGCTGCAGTTCGCTTATTACTCAGTGATCAGCCCCGAAGGCTGCGCCGGGATACTTTGGAAGAGCCACGACTACGCGCAAGACGCCGCCCGCGCGCTGAAGCTCACATCGAAGTATCTGCAAGAGCTCGGCTGCGTCGACGACGTGATCGAAGAGCCGCTCGGGGCCGCGCATCGCGACCATCATCAAATGGCCGCGCGTCTCAAAATGTATCTCGTCAAAACGCTGCGCGAGCTGGTCGATCAACCGACCGACAAGCTGCTCGCCGGCCGCTACGAAAAGTTCCGCCGCATGGGCCGCTTCCTCGAAGGCGACGCCGCCGGCCCAGCGCCCAGTAACGGCCGAGCAACATGACGTACTTGACTGCAACAGGAACAAAACAAGATCCGCCCCAGCGTCGGCGGTTTCGGTTCGGTCTCAAAACCGCATTCGTCGTCATGACGGTGCTTTGCCTATGGCTAGGGTGGCGAATGGCCCGGCAGCGCCAAGCGGCCGCGGTTATTTCCAGGTCGTACGCCGTCTTGGATGTGATCGAAAGCAACATTGCCACGGCGCCGCCGAACACCATCTTCACGATGCCATCGCATCTTCGCCAACGGCAAGCCAACTTCCTGAAGCAAACGCGACAGGGTTCGATCGAACAATCCAGCCAGCTCGGGTCGATATTTAGTAACGGCCGGTACTACATCATGGCAACCCGCGGACAACCCCTCGATATCACGAAACTTGTAGCCACCAGCGACACGAAGGCTGCCAGCGTACAAATTCGCACTCATTACGAAAAGGGTCTTGCAAAGCTTGGTCTAAAGCGTAGCCTGACCAGCGATGGAGAAAAGGCGACCGCAATTTGGCAAATGCCGAATCATGGTATTCACGTTGTCATTGACGTCGACGCCGATCAGAACCAAGCGGATGTCCGGGTCATCTTCATGCACAACGAAACGTTGTCGATCTGGTGACGGTGGCTCGAATAGTAGCGCAAAATCGACGCCCTACGCAATCGGCATCATCAAGCGATCCGCAAGGCTTCTGGAAACGACCTCACAGAATGCCCTCAGTCGAGCGCCGACGATCGTCCTCGCCCCAGATGATCTTGGCCGAACCAATGAGCGAGCTGTTGAAAACCTCTCGGCACCCGTGCCCAACGTCCGATAATCGCTCTTATGTTCGTTTCGGAGCCAACAAACGCCGGGGTTTAGCTGATGTCGCTTTTCCTGCCATACGCTGGATAGAATAGCGTGTATGGAGCCGACACTCACTCAGCACATCGAGATTACACCGAATAAATGCGGCGGCAAACCTTGCATCGCGGGAACTCGCATTCGCGTTTGGGATGTTTACGTGCTGCACGAGCGTCTCGGAAAAACGCCCGATGAAATCCTGAACGAATACCCCGATATCTCGCTGGCGGACGTTCATGCCGCCCTAGCCCTATTATTTTGACCATCAGGCGGAAATCGATGCCCAAATGAAAGCCGCTGACGACTTTGTCGATCAACTCAAGGCGCTAACCGGCCCCGGTCCCCTGGCCGAGAAGCTTGACCGGCGTGATTCGATTTCATCTTGATCAGCACTTTCCAACGCGATTGCACGCGGACTTCGTCGGCGCGGCGTCGACGTGACGACGACCGCCGAAGCCGGCCTTCAAGACGCCGCGGACGAACGACAACTGGCGTACCTGCTTGGAACTGGTCGCGCGATGGTGACGCTGGACGAAGACTTTCTTCGCATCCACAATTCGGGTCGAGAGCATCCTGGAATCATCTATTCGAAGCAAGGAACTCGAAGCATTGGAGAAATCGTTCGCTTCTTGCAACTTATGAACGATTGTCTTGAGCCGGAAGACATGCGTGGCAGGGTCGAGTACTTTTAACTGCGAGCGCAAGTGTGTTTGCCCAACGCGCGATCAATAGTCGCGGTTGCTGGGAGCTTCGGCCGAATATGGGAAGGGCGCCGGCTCGCGCGGCGCGGCGTACGGGTCGTATTCTGACTGCGTCGCCGGCTGCTCGCCGCGCGGCGGCCAGAGCTGCTGCAGTTGGCCGGGGTTTGGCAGCGACAAGTTCATCGGTGGCCAGGCGGCCGCGGGTTGCGACGGCTGCGTCGCCTGCGCTTGCGTCGGCCAGTTGCCTTGTTGGCTCGCGTGTGGTTGCCAATTCGGATTGAGCCGCCGTTCGATCTTGTCGAGGTACGGATCGACCACCTGGTGAATTTCGGGCGGGAACACCGAATGCGATTTGTCGAGCAGGGCGACGATGTACCGCCCCGATTGCGACGCCACGATCGCCTCGCCTTGCGCCGGCGGCAACAGCGTCACCGCGAAGAACGTGATCGCCACGCATAAGAGCACGCCCTTGGCCAGCCCGAACATCGCGCCAAGCTGTCGATCGAACGACTCGAGTCGCACCTTGTCGATCGCGCCGGCGACCAGTCGAAACAATGTCCAGATGATGAACGACGTCGCGATGTAGATCACCAGCATCGCGACAAATCGATTGAGCGGCGCGTGCTCGCCGAACACGGGCGCGAGTTGCGCGCTGAAGCGCAGCGCGGCGAAGTAGCTCACCACGAGCGACGCCAGCGACGCGATCTGCCACGCCATGCCTTTCCAAAATCCAAACAGCGTCGTGGCAATAAGGACCGCCACCATCAAGAGATCATAAGTTTGCACAGGGGCGCCCCGTGTTAGTCCGGCGAGCCGAATCGAATCCACGATTTCGGATTGCGGATTGCGGATTGCGGATTTTGATGCATGGTGAATTCGAACAATTGCGCGGCGACAACTATAGCGTTGTGCCAGCACGCGCGCGAAGGTCACTAGCGCAAGGTCAGCTAGCATTTTACGCCGGCGATGCCCTTTTGCCGGCAAAGTTATTCGCCTAAAGTTCCACCGCTTGCGCCTCCCAATCCGCAATCCGAAATCCGAAATCCGCAATCCGAAAACAGGCACGCCATGGCCGGCTTCCGCATGCATGTGTCCACCAGCGCCGTACTCGGCTGCGGGTACGCGGGCGTCGGCCACGCGCTGTACGGCGTGCCGCTCGACACGGCAGTGGTCGCCGGCGCGATGTGTGGCTTCTCCGGCATGCTGCCCGACCTAGACAGCGATTACGGCGTGCCGCTGCGCGAAACAATGGCCTTCACCGCCGCGATCATTCCAATGATGCTCGTCGGCCGATTCCAATCTCTCGCACTCAGTCACGACGCAATGGCGCTCGCCGCCGTTTCGCTGTATCTGTTCGTGCGCTTCGGCGTCACGAATATCGTGCGCAAATACACCGTGCATCGAGGGATGTTCCACAGCATCCCGGCCTGCCTGATCTTCGCCGGCTTGGCATTCCTCGTCACCGGCACGGCGCCGTTCGAAATTCGCTGTTACAAAGCGGGCGGCGTGGTCGCCGGATTCATGTCGCACCTATTGCTCGATGAAATTTACGCGATCGAATGGAAAGGCGGCCGCTGGCGATTCAAAAAGTCGTTCGGCACCGCGCTCAAACTTTGGGGCGACGATGGCTGGTCGAACTTCTCTACCTACGCAAAGCTCGCCATCGTCGTGATGTTCATCCTCGGTGAACCGACGGTGATGGAACACATCGAATCGCGCCATCCGCAATTCGCAAACCAGATCGACGACGTGCGCAACCGACTGAATCAATTCAACCCGGCGCCAGCCACGCAGAACGCCCTCGACGCTGCGCGCACGGCGATCGCGCCGTTTAACAAGGGCGGTACGCGATCACCGCCGACCGGCGTCGCACCAACCGATCCGTTCCAACTTTCGTCGCCCGGGTCGCCGTACCGCAACGAAATCGATACGGCCCAACGCGCCCAAGGTGTCTACCCGCAATAAGACGCACTTGTCATTCCGAGGTTCTCCGCGGAATCTAGCCGGACCCCTCGGCGGTCCTCGGGGTGACACACTGGCAGCCGCTGCTATATGATCTCTTCGGCCACAGACTGCAACTTCTTGATGGCCATGCGGGCCACGCCGAGTGCGTCTTGCTGCCAGTAGGTTGGGTTGAACAGCTCGACCGACAGGCAGCCGTCGAAGCCGATCTCGCGAAGCGTGCGCAGAATGTCGGCCAGCGGAGCGACGCCGTCGCCCGGGTACACACGATCTCGGTCGTCGATAATTTCACGCGGCGGGTCGGCCGGATAGTCGTTGACGTGAAACACGTGAATCAATTTGCCATTCAACAGTTTGAGGCCCCTGAAATTGGAACCACCTTTGTAGAGATGATAGACGTCCGGCAGGATGCACGCGTGCGGGTGATTGCTTTCAATGGCCATGAACGCGGCTTGCCCCAGCCGCTGAAGCGTTTTGGAAAACCCCCACACCTCGACTTGCGGCACGACGCCAAAATGGTCGCCCAGCGCAAGAATCGCGCGATATCGCTCGGCCACTTTCATGTAATCGATGTTCACAACGTCGGTGGCGCCTGCCGCCGGCGCCGCAATGCGTTTGCCGCCGATTTGCTGGACGAGGTCCATGTCGTGCCGCGCTTGCTCCAGGCCCTTCGCGCGGCGCGCATCGTCGTCGACGATCCACTCGGCAAAGCCGATCGCACTTTCGACGGTTAGTCCGGCGTCACTGATTCGTTTTTTCAAGTCGCGCAATGTGCCGCCCTGCTCGACATGCGCTTCGATCTCGCTGACCCACGGCTCGATGCCCTGGTAGCCGGCTTTGGCTGCGATGTCGATCTCTTCCACGAGCGATAGTTTCTGACCGCGCACGGTACTCGTGTTGAAGCAGTAACGAAAAGATGCCATGCGACGTTTACTCCTCGACAATTAAAGAGGTACACGGGACGCGCGAAAACAAGTGTGGGAGGTGTCTCCGACGCCGATTTTTGGGGAGTGGTCGCCGACATCGGCCTCGGAGAGGCCTCCTACACCATCTGCCCGTCAAAGCAAAACGGTCCCTACTTTCTCACATGACTTCCGCCGTGTCGATCCACAACGTTACCGGGCCGTCGTTCACTAGCGACACGAGCATGTGCTCGCGGAAACAGCCTGTAGCGACTTCGATGCCGACGGTGCGCACGCGGGCGACGAATTCGTTGTACAATCGCTTGGCCAATTCAGGGGCTGCCGCGGTGATGAAGCTTGGCCGCCGGCCCTTGCGGCAGTCGCCGTAGAGCGTGAATTGGCTCACGACGAGCATCGCGCCGCCCACCTCGGCCAGCGAACGATTCATCTTGCCCGCGTCATCCTCGAAAATTCGCAGGCCAACGATTTTGTCCGCAAGCCAGCGTAGTTCGGCGTCGCCGTCGTTCGCGCCGACGCCCAACAGCACAACAAGCCCGCGGCCAATCCGGCCGATGACGTCGCCCTCGACGGCCACCTGTGCTTCACTTACCCGCTGAATACACGCACGCATGATGCTCGTTATGCTTTCGCTGGTGACCGAAAATAGGATACTATCGATTGTTGGATGTTAGTGGATAGTGGTTAGTTGATAGTTGATAGTTGATAGTTGAGCGCCACTTGCTACTATCCACTATCCACTATCCACTATCCACTATCCACTATCCACTATCAGTCCTGTCATGCCCATCGTCCTGCTCACCTATTATTGCGCGCTGATCCTCGTCGCGTCGATCATCGGCGGGATGATTCCGGTGTGGTTTCAACTCACGCATCGTTGGATGCAGTTCGCGGTGAGCTTCGTGGCCGGCGTGATGCTGGGTGTTGCCGTGTTGCACATGCTGCCGCACGCGATCACCGACGCAACGACGGCTGCCGCGTTGGCGCGCGTAGGCGACGCCGACATGACCGCAGCGAGCGTGGACGCCGTGCATGCGACCATGATATCGCTTCTGGCCGGCATGCTCGCCATGTTTTTCATCGAGCGATTCTTTTCGTATCACCACCACGACGTACCGCAAGAGAATCAGCACGAACACGATCATTCGCACGACTCGCCCGCGGCGAGCGATCTTAAGCAAACTCACAACCACGCTCATTCCCAGGATCACGAGCAGGATGCGGCGCACGATTACAATCTGTCGTGGAGCGGGGCCGCGCTCGGGCTGATGCTGCACAGCGTGCTCAACGGCGTCGCTCTGGCGGCGGCCGTGCAGCATGGCAGCGATGGTCCTTGGCTGGCCGGTTTTGGTACGTTTCTGGTGATCTTTCTCCACAAGCCGTTCGACGCCATGACGATCGGCATGCTCATGGCGCGCGGTGGCTGGAGCCTGCCCTGGCGGCACACGGTCAACGCGCTGTTTTCACTGGCAATTCCCATCGGCGTATTGGTGTTTTATTTCGGCCTCATGCGCGAACACACAGACCCTGCATCCGGCGCGCAGCAGTGGTTTGTCGCCTGCGCGCTGGCCTTCTCGGCCGGCACCTTTCTGTGCATTTCGCTAAGCGACCTGCTTCCCGAGCTGCAATTTCACCGCCACGATCGCGTGAAACTCTCAATCGCGTTGGTGTTGGGTCTAGCACTTGCGCACGTGGCCGCGAAGATGGAAGCCGCGACGGCGCATACGCACGCAAAGGCAGGTGTGGCGAGTGCAATGCCGAAATAGGCTGCGTCGAACTGCTCGTGATCGAACATGAGACGACGTTGCGGGATTTCAGCAATCAGTTGCGTTGGAGCGAATCCTACTACCATTTTGCCGTGTCATAGTATGACGCGCTGCTGCTGTCCGCGCGCACGGTAAGCGCGGAGCAGGCGTTTTTCGCCGCTTGCGATTCATTCGGGTTGTCAAAGAGCTGCGCTTGCCGGGTGTCGGCAAGGTTCATCAAAAAAATGAAGGGGGCCCCCTCCGGGTGCAAACTTCCGGAGCTCCGCGCACATGACCTCAGGCCACGTAGGGCGTCCCCGCGGGACGAATTAACTACATAGCAC
>JAKEIB010000084.1 GCA_022614705.1 Planctomycetota bacterium
CTCACCCAAAGCAAGCTCACACGTATGTCCAATAACCCTTCGCTAATTCGCGGCATCTTCTTCCGTTGTTGTGTTGCAGATTTTTTCGGATGAGCCATAGCCTACCAAACAAGGCGATGTCGCTTGTCGTAGAATGGGCTGCCTTGCATCAAGGAGAGTTGTTGCAGAGATGGCAACAAGCTCGCCAGCACCAGCCATTGAATAAGATCGAACCGCTTGAATAGTCGGAGTAATGACTATGCCACGAATTAATCGCATCACTGGAGTGAAAGTCGTCGGAGATACTCAGCTAGAACTTCAATTTAAGGACGGATTTGTAAGCCGAATCGACTTGGGTCCAACCCTGTGGGGTCCCGTCTTCGAACCTCTCAAGTCTCCGGCGTACTTTCAACAAGTTCGCCTCGAAGACGACACGATCCGCTGGCCAAACGACGCGGATTTCTGCCCCGATGTGTTACGCTATTGGTGCGAAGCCGGCGGCGTGCGAAGTGCGGAAGAAACGGACGAGCATTTCGCGACAGCGACAGTGGCGACGGCTGCGTCGTGACGAGAAATAGCGCCGGCTTCCTAACGGCTACCCGCAGAGATTTGCATCGCGAAATCTCAATGGATAATTCATCGGCGGCAACCGCGTGCTGGTGCATGCGGTGGATGCGTGAACCAGAACCTGAGGCGGGCCGTCTATTGTTAAGATTGTCCGCGTGCCAACGGCCGGGGTTTGTTGCCGTTGTCGAATTTGTAGCCTCGCGTTGCGGTTGGTGGTTATAATTTGTAAAGGCACGCGGAACCGTGGCGGACGTTTCGGTGTTCACTGCGCAATTTCGTTGGCCCAGCATCCTAGCATTCGCATCCATGGACGTCATTCCCGATATCGCGTGGGCAATTCTGCTGCTCCTCGCTGGATGTGCGCTCGCCGTGCTGGAAGTGTTCATTCCGTCCGGCGGAATCATCGCTATTCTGTCGGCGGTCGCGCTCATCGCCTCGATGGTGATCGCTTTTCAGGAAAGCTCGACGACCGGGCCGGCGATTGGCTTCGTGTTCGCCGCTGTCACCATGTTCGCGGTGCCGTCGCTAGTGGCGCTGGCGTTCAAATACTGGCCCAAGACACCGATGGGCAAAGCTTTCCTTGGAGAGCTGCCATCGGAGGCCGACATACTGCCCGAGGATTCGCGGCGGGCGCTACTCGGCCGTGTAGGCATTGCCCGCACCAAGATGTTGCCCAGCGGTGCGGTCGAAATCGACGGCCAGATGATTGACGCCGTCACGCAAGGCCAGGCGATCGAGCCGGGAACGTACGTCGTCGTCGCGGAGGTGCGCGCCAACCGCGTCGTGGTGCGGCCGGCCGGCAAGGACCAGCGTCCCGGCCACGAGAATCCCGGCGACTTGTTGTCGCGCCCGATCGACGAGTTGGGCATCGAATCGCTCGACGACCCGCTGGCGTAACGCACGTTAGCCTTTCCAGGCTGACATCCATCGAGCGGGTCAGGCTAGAAAGCCTAACGTACGTTGCGCAACTTGAAAAAACGCCTCCGACCGATTACAAGTGAGGCGTGACGAGTCGTCCGGCGTCTCCTTCGGGAATCCACTCATGTTTGACCATTTGTTGGCCGACCTGCAATCGAGATTCGCGTCCAGTTTGTTGCTCGCGCAAGACCGCGACCTTTCCGGCAACACGACGCTGTTGCTCGTGCTGATCATCGGCGGGCTGATCGTCGTGCTGGCGTTCATCGCCATCTTCGCCCGCTACTTTCGCCTCTACATTCAATCGCTCACGACGGGCGCGGGCATTGGCCTGCTCGACCTGTTGCGAATGACGTTCCGCAAAGTCAATCCGACGGTGATCACGCGCAGTAAGATCATGGCGGTGCAGGCCGGCATCTACGACAGTGAAGGAGTGACCACCAAGGCCCTCGAGGCGCATGCCCTGGCCGGCGGCAACGTGCCGCTCGTGATCCGCTCGATGATCGCCGCGCGCAAGGCAAAAATCTTCGAATTGGACTTCAGGCGGGCAACCGCGATCGACCTGGCCGGTCGAAATATCTTGGAAGCCGTGCAGACGAGCGTGTATCCGCGCGTCATCGATTGCCCGCCGAAGAACAGCAAGCGGCCGACGCTGGACGCGGTGGCCAAGAACGGCATTCAATTGAAAGTGAAGGCCCGCGTTACCGTGCGGGCGAATCTCGACCAACTCATCGGCGGGGCCACGGAGGAAACGATCGTCGCGCGCGTGGGCGAAGGCATCGTCAGCGCGATCGGCTCGGCCGAAACGCACGCCGTTGTGCTGGAGAACCCGGACCGCATTTCGAAGGCCGTGCTCGCGCGCCGGCTCGATTCGCAAACTGCGTTTGAGATCGTTTCGATCGACATCGCCGACATCGACGTGGGCGACAACATCGGCGCCCGCCTGCAAGCCGATCAGGCGGAGGCCGACACGCGCGTGGCCCGCGCGCAAGCCGAGGGTCGGCGTGCGATGGCCGTGTCGCAGGAGCAGGAAAACATCGCCAAGATCGAGGAGAACCGCGCGAAGCTCGTGGAAGCCGAGGCCGAGGTGCCGAAGGCCATGGCCGAGGCGTTCCGCAGCGGCCGGCTGGGAATCCTCGATTATTACAAACTGCAAAACGTGCAAGCCGATACGAACATGCGCGGCGCTATTGCCACGGCGAGCACGCCGGGGCGGAAGTGATTGGTTCGTTGTTAGTGGATAGTTGTTAGTTGCAGAAAATTGCATAATCGGACATCCACTATCAACTAACCACTAACAACTATCAGCTAACAACTATCGATGGCGATACGTTCACAATGACGGCTCATCCCCTCCAATTTGTGCTGCTGGCCGAGATCGGCGAAATCATCGGTGGCCTTGTCGCGCTAATCGGACTCATTGCGTGGATCATCCAAAGAATCGCCGAAGCCAATAAGGCCATGCAGCCGCGGCCACCGCGCGCTGCGGCGCCGCCTCCGCCGGCCGTCGCAGCGGGCGGCGCTCGGCCGGCCGGTCAGCAAGCCGATCCGCTGCGCAACCAAGTGGAGGAGTTCTTGCGACGCGCTGGCCAGGCGAAACAGCAGCCTAATCAGGATGTCGGGCAGCCGCGGCGACCGGCGCAGGCCGCGCGCGAAATCGAGGTGCTGCTCGACGACGAACCATCGCAGCCTCAGCGCCGGCCCGTGGGCGCGCCGCTGCGCCCGATGGAATCGCGTCCGGTCGCCAACGTACCACCTGTCGTAACGCCTGCCGATAAACGTCCCGCTCGTCGATCGGTCGTACCGCGCAAACGTAAGTCTCTCGCCGAGCGCGCCGAGGAGCGTGCGGCCGCCCGCACGCAGTCGATCGCCCGCCAAGTTTCGCACCTCGGCCAGCGAATCATCGCGGAGGACGCGCAGTTCGACGTTCAACTCAAGGCCAAGTTCGATCACGCCGTGGGGACGCTTGCCGAGTCCACGGTTCCCAGCACGGAGCTTGTCCCGGTGGCGCCCGATACGCCCGCCGCACAGATTGCCGCCATGTTGGCTAATCCCGACGGCGTGCGGCAGGCGATCGTGCTTAATGAAGTTCTTCGCCGGCCGACCGATCGCTGGTAATAATAATTGTCACCCCGAGGTCCTCCGAGGGGTCCGACCGGATTCCTCGGAGGACCTCGGAATGACAGCCTGAGTTATAGCGGAGAACAGAATGCCTCTGTACGAGTACCACTGCGAGGATTGTGGCCGGGATGCCGAGTTATTGGTCGCGGCAAACGCGCAGCCCGATTGCCCGCAATGCGGCAGCCGAAAGCTAAGCAAGCTGCTTTCCGTGGTCGCGTCGCCGTCCCGCGAAGGATCGACGGCGGGCCAAAGCGATCGGCCGAGCGGCTCGTGCGGCGCCGGTTGCGGTTGCCATCCGCACGGGTAAGCGAAGTTCCGTTTGGCGCGATTGTGCGGCCCGCGGGGTGGCACGCCCTGAGTCCTCGAAGGGCGTAGGATTTTGTAGTAGGTCAAATCTACCACGCCCATCGCAAAGCCTCTGGGCGTGCCACCCCGGCGACCCGACCACGGCAGCCGTGGTGCCCGGGTCGCGGCTAGTTTTCACCCCGCGATTTTTGGCTCCGCCGCGGCCCTGCGCCGAAAATTGACACTACTTTCGGCGGCTGCGTATACTGAAATTAGACTTCCAGGAACTATTCTGCCGCCGGGCAATTCGCCCCGCGCGGACCAGGCGCATTGGAACCGCGCCGTGCTCGCACCCGGGGCGCTTTTTCTGCTTTTCAGGAATCCAAACCATGAATTGGCTCGGTAAGGTATTCGTCGTGCTCATCCTGCTGATGAGCGTGATCTTCATGGCCTTGTCGATGGCCGTGTACGCCACGCATAAGAACTGGAAGTTGGTCGCCGACAATTTGAATAAGCAGCTGGAGCAGGCGACCGCTGAGAAAGAGCAGCTGACGACGGCCCATAACCGCCGCGTTGAGGAACTTTCCACCGAAATCGAAGCGGCCGAGCAGCAAGTCCGCAAACTGGAAACCGAACGTGTTTCGCTTGCCGATCGCAACGTGCAGATTCAAGCGGAGCTCGAACAGCTCAAGCAGAAACAGGGCGAACAGCTCGCCACCATGACGGCCACGCAGGAACTTAACAAAGGGCTGACCACGGAAGTCACCAAGCTGCGCGATCAGATTCGTACGGAACAACAGGCGCGCGACGCGGCCGTCGCCGCCACGCTCACCGCCACCGAGCAGCTACACCAGGTCAGCGGCGAATACAATACGGCGCGCGAACGCAATGATCAGCTCGTGAAGCAAGTCTCCGGCATGACGCACGTGATGCGCGAGAAGGGGATAAATCCGAATACCGAGCCGGAGTCCGTCGTGCCGACAGTGAACGGCGTGGTGAGCCAGATTCGCCGGGTGGGCGGCGCGCAATTGATCGAAGTCACGATCGGCGCCGACGACGGCCTGGCGGCGGGCAACACGCTGGAAGTGTCCCGCGGCGGCAAGTACCTGGGCCGCATCGAAATTCTGCGAACGTCGCCCGATAAGTCGGTCGGCCGCGTCGATCGACGCTTCCAACAAGGCCAGATTCAGGAGGGCGATCGTGTCGCTACCCGAATCAAACTCTGATCAGCCGCGGGGCGTGCTCGTTCGCAGGCCCACCACGACGATTTTCACCGTGCTGCTGTTCATCGCCCTGATGGCGCTGGCGATCGGCTGCGCAATCATGGCGTGGGAGATGTTGCAGTACGATCTGCAATACAAGCCGCCCGCCAACTTGCGCTCGGCGACGTTGCCGGTGCTTACGCACAACTTACTCGTTTAGCCGCGAAAAGTACCATGGCGCATCCCGATTTCACTTCGCCGCCTACCCTGCGCGTCGCCACGCCGAAGCCGAAGATGACGGTCTACTACGCGCTGTTGATCATCGCGCTGGTGTGCATGCTGACGGCTTGCCTGATCCTCTGGCTGGAAATCGGCCGCTTCGGCGGGTTCGGCACGGTGCCGCAAAGAATCTCGGCGCTGGAACAACAGGAGTTCTTTGTTGGCAACGGACAGCAAGGAATCGAAAGTCCGAGTGATGCATCAATCTGACCGCGCCGGTCTTTCAAAAAAAGATATTGAACAGGAGGAAACAGAGACAACAGAGGAAGTGAAAAACTCCGTTCCCTCTGTTTCCTCCTGTTCGATAAATTCGGCGTCATCATGCCGGGGCGGTCGCCGGCGCTGGCTGCCGCGCGCCGAGTTCGCGATCCAGGTCCAATAGCGCGGCCGGATCGTCTTTCACGAGGTGGAACTTGTAGACGATGTCGCGGGCCGTCTTTTCTTCCTCAACCTGCTCGTTGATGAACCATTCCAGTTCCACGAGCGCCGCGAACGCCTTTTCATTGAAGGCTAACTCGTACAGCGAATTAATCTGCTGCGTGACGTTTTGCTCTTGTGCGAGCGCCTTCTGAAACGTGTCCGCCACGGATGCAAAATCGATTTCCGGCTGGGCAATCGGCCGCAGCTTCACGCGTCCTTGCCGCACGATGAGAAAATCGTACAGCCGCATCGCGTGCGCGTATTCTTCCTGGCTTTGCAGGCGCATCCAATGCGCGCAGCCGCGGAACTGCTTGTGCTCGCAATACGCGCTCATCGACAGGTAGCTGTACATCGCGAACAGTTCGTTGTTGATCTGTTCGTTAATCGCGTCTTGGACGACTTCGTTAAGCATCATAATTTTCATATCCCATCGTTCGAGTGACCGGCCGTAGAATTGCGCTTGGCCGACTATAAAATTATAGGAGTTCGCCGTCCGTTGCCCATCGGTCATTGATTCGCGGCGAACAAAAAAAGGGACTCGAAACATTGGTTCCGAGTCCCAGTATCAACAGAGAGGAGAGCTAAGAGTCGAGTGTCAAGAGCCAGAATTCCGGCTCTCGACTCTTGACCCTCGACTCTCGACTATTACTGGGCTCGACTGGAGTTGAACCAGCACGCCCTTGCGGGCACAAGGCCCTCAACCTTGCGCGTCTGCCAATTCCGCCACGAGCCCGAAACGGGAACCGCCGGGGTAAACCCGCCGGCTCGCCGCGAACATGTAAGTTTACCGGCCACGCGACAGGCATTCAAGCGACGTTGTGTAGGCATCTCGCTCCGCGAGATGCATTTCCGCTCGCGGAGCGAGCGGACTACACTTAAAGAAACGCTGCCCGTGAGCTCCTCAATTGCGTTCCAATCGTGGCTTGCAATGTCGAATACCGTCGCAGCCAACCTGATCGCCGTCGACATCGGCAATAGCCGGATGAAGATTGGTCGCTTCTGGAGTAGAGGCGATGATCGGCCCATCGGTGCGAATGAGCTGCCGTTACCAATCGCGACGTTTGATTTGGCGATCGACCATGCCACGGGCGAATTCGAGGTAAACCGATTGAACGCGTGGTGCGAGGAGAATGTCCACGGAACGGGAACATGGCTTTTGGCCAGCGTACACCGAGCCGCCGCCGACCGGCTCGCTGACTTAGTGATGGATTGGGGGTTGATAGGGCGCGTCGAGTGCACGGTTCGGCGACTAACCTATCGCGACGTGCCGTTGGCGATTCGTGTCGACGAGCCGGCGCGCTTGGGGATCGATCGCTTACTCGCGGCGCTTGCGGCCAATCGGATTCGCGCGCGCGATCGGGCGGCCATCGTCGTGGATCTGGGCACCGCGATTACCGTCGATCTAGTGGACGCAAGCGGCACGTTTTGCGGCGGGGCGATCTTGCCGGGCATCGCCCTGTCGGCCCGTGCGCTCGAGGAGCACACCGATGCGCTGCCGCGCGTGACGATGGATCAATTGGAAAAGCCGCCCACACCGATTGGCACGTCCACGGTGCCGGCGATTGAATCGGGCCTTTACTGGGGCGCGATCGGCGCTGTCCGCGAACTGATATCGCAGATGTCGTCGGGACTTGCGGCTGCGCCGGAGGTGTTTCTCACGGGCGGCGCATCAACGCACGTGGCCGAGCTTCTCGCCAGAGACGCCGATTATTCGGTTCGCCACGTGCCGCATTTGGTTCTATCCGGCATTGCGTTGGTGGAGCCATGACGGCGTCGAGCGTTTCGACCGTGGTCGTCGAGCTTACGCCACCTGGCCGCGCGGCCGTGGCGGTTGTCTTGATCGCCGGACCGAACGCACTCGAAGCGATTCGCCATTTCTTTTCGCCGACGAAATCTTGGCCGGCCGATGGTCCGCTGATCGGGCGAATTTCACTCGGCCGATGGGGCGGCCCGCAGGGCGAAGAACTCATCGTGTGCCGGCGCGACGACGATCAATTCGAAATCCATTGCCACGGCGGCGTCGCGGCAGTGCGCTCGATTCTCAACCAACTCGTGCAACATGGCTGCCGTGTGATGACGTGGCAAGAATGGGTGCGCGCGCCGCGTGGCCGCGTATCGGAGGCACGCGGAATCGAGTCTCGGAGAGACTCGACCACTAGTGCGGCTCAAGTCGCGTTGGCCAGCGCGCCGACCGCGCGCACCGCGGCCGTGCTGCTCGATCAGTATCACGGCGCGCTGTCTGCGGCGATACGCGCCGCGCGCGCCGCGATCGCAGCTGCCGACTGGCCACGCGCCGCCTACTTCATCGACGGCATCCTCAAGTTTCGATATCTAGGTCTGCACCTCACCACACCGTGGCGCGTCGTGCTGGCCGGACCGCCTAACGTTGGCAAGAGCAGTCTCATCAATGCGATCGCCGGCTTTCAGCGCGCGATCGTTTCGCCGCTGCCCGGCACGACGCGTGACGTCGTCACGATTACCACGGCAATCAATGGCTGGCCCGTGCAATTGGCCGACACGGCCGGGCTGCGCGAGGGTCGCGACGAGCTGGAATTGGCGGGTGTCGCGCTGGCGCAAGTTGCGCTCGCTGAGGCTGATTTAGTGATTGTCGTTTCGGACGCGAGCGCGGGAGTCGATGAGTCGCAGGAAGTTGAGCTGCAGCTTCGAACGGCGGCGCGAGTGATTCGCGTGCGGAATAAGATTGACCTCGTGCACAGGGGCGGGGACGCCCCGGCTCGCTTCAATCTGCATTCGGTCAGCGCACTGACCGGCGAAGGAATCCCAAAGCTGATTGCGGCGATCGACCGCTCGCTCGTGCCGGTCGCGCCGCCGGCTGGAGCCGCGATTACTTTCACCTCGGACCAAATTGCCAGCTTGGAAGCAGTCCGCGCTGCCATCATTGGCGCAAACGCGCCAGCGGCCGACGCTGCATTGGCAGCAATGCTCGCAACGGCGATGCGGCCGCAAGATTCCCCCAACATCGCGCTGTAAAACGCTAACGTTTATGCCGATGACAATAAAGAGTCGGAATGAACCGATCGTACCGAACGGTGCGAATAGTTCGAGATAAACGCGTCGCACTTGCGGCGTCGCCTCACGTAGCCGCGTCTCTCTGAGACGCGGATTGCGAGTTTCGGAGAAACTTGCCTACGTGGACAGCCGGCGTTTTGAGGGGGAAAGAAATGTTCAATTGGTACCGTCCCGCGCCTTTCTGGCCGCACGTCGCGAGCAGGTCTCCACGTCGCATCCGAGTACTCACCGCCCTTTGCCTGGGCGCGGCCTCGCTGCTGCCGCTGGGAGCACCCTTCGCCTACGGCGAGGAATCAACTCCGCCGCCCGCTAACGAAATATCGGTCCTCGTGGCGACGCAGGAAGCGCCGACCTCCGAGGCGTCGACGGACGACGGCGCTGCGACTAGGCCGGAAGGCGACGCCCTGGAACCGGTCGCGCAAAGTTCCGACATCACACCCGAGCTTGCCACTTGCGGCGGTGAAGAAGATAACGGTAACAAGCTGCAATTCGGCGCCGCGCACGGTCTAGCCGGTAAATTGCAGCAAGCCAGCGAGACTAAACAAAATCGCGAGGCGCCGGCCGCGCATGTCGGCTCGTTCCCGGCCGAGCCGGCGAAGTTTCAAGACATCCTCGTCGGAACGTCCAGCAAGCAGGAACTAATCGACGCATGGGGCAAACCGGCCGATTCGGTGGCCACCGCCGAAGGCAGCGTGCTGGCGTACGATATCGATCCATTTCAAGCGGTCGAAGTTTTGATTGGCGCCGGCGATGTCGTGTCGGCCATTAAGATCGCGCTCGCCTCGCCGCTCGATCCCCAGCAACTTACCGAACAGCTCTCGCTAGGCGGCATTCGCCCAGTAACGGCCTTCGACGAAGCGGATCAGCCGCTCGGTCAGGCGTTTCCGGAACGGGGCGTGCTGTTTATGTTCCAGGCTTCCGGTTCGGATGCACTGGTCGACGACGGCGCGTCGCAGCCGACGGTTTCGCACGTCGTTCTGCAGCAGCTCGATCCGCTGGCGTTTGCCATGCGAGCCGAAAGCTGTCTGCACGGTCCTTACGCGCAGAACATCGCGGATCTGAATACCGCGATTCAGCTCGACCCGAAATGCGCGCATGCCCACTTGCTCTTGGCCAAAATCTACTTAGCCACGGGCCAGGCCGACCAGGCCGACGAAGCGGCCCGCGCCGCGTGTGAAATCGATGCCGAGAACGCCTCCTACCAGTTATTCCACGGCCGCACGCAGGAGCTAATCGGCAAATACGACAATGCCGTGCTCACGGTCCGCGCCGTGCTCGATCGCGAAGACATCGCGCCGATCGACAAAGCGCAAGCGCTGCATCAAATGGGCAACATGGCGTCGCTCGGCGACATGGAGATCGCGTCCAAAGCGATCGGCTTCCAGACCCGCGCGATCGAGATCGCTGATGAAGTGGCCGCCAGCGACAACGGCAAAGAGCGCCGCGCGGCCAAGCAACTTCTCGTCGATGCCCACATGGCAATTGCCGAGGAGATTGCCCGCCAGGCGTTCAACCAAAAAGTCGAGAACCTATCGCTGTGGGTCGGCCGGGCGTCGGGCATCGCCGAAGACTACATTGCTAACGACGGCGGCAGCGTCGAGTTGCGGCTGATGATCGCGCAACGCGCGCTGGCGGCGCTGGCCAGTTTTCGTCCCACGCTCGACCCGGCCCCGTGGGTTGCCGAGGCCAACGAAGCGGCCCAAACGCTGCTGGAGCAGTCGGACGATGAATTGTGGCAGAGCCGCATTAAGTGGGAGCTCGGCCTGGCGTACCTCAACGCGCTGCGCGTGGAACACATGCGCCGCGAAACGCACGCTGCGCTGCAATACGGAGACAAGGCCGTCGAGTACCTGGCCCAGGGCGCCGTGACCCGCCAAGCCGTTCACTCGTCGGAACAACTCATCGGCCAGCTGTACTTCCAGATGGGCGCCGTGCATGCCGTCCACCAATTGGACCACGTGAAAGCGGCCCAATGGTACGACAAGGCCGAGCCGCTGCTGAACGGTCCGCGGCCCGAATCGGAGCTCTACGCGCCGCGCCGCGAGGGCGAAATGCTCGTCAGCATGGGCGTCACTTATTGGCAGTTGGGCGAACAGAATCGCGCGCTGACGCTGACGCAGAACGGCATCCACCTCGTCGAGTCGGCGGTCGAAGCCGGCATCCTGGCCCGCACGACGCTCGGCGTGCCCTACAGCAACCTGGCCACCATGTACCAGAAAGTAGGCGAAAGCTCGAACGCGGCAAAGTACTCGGAGCTGGCCCGATCGGTCACTGGCCCCGGCACTCCGCCACGCGTCGGCCAGACGCCAAACGTCCGCCAGACGTCGAACACGAATGGCACGAACGCCCAGCAGCCGCGGATGACGATGCAGCGGATGCAGAAGTAGCAGGTGCCGTTTCAAAACGTGTAGCTGGGGTCTGTGACCCCGGCGAGTGCAGGCAAGCCGGCCTCACAGAGGCCAGCTACATACCGTTTTGAAACCGCTTCTGGTCGAAACCAGTGTAGTCGAGTGTAGTCTTCACGCAGTGTAGTCCTCACGCTCCGCGTGAGGATTTCTTCACGCGGAGCGTGAAGACTACACTAACTCTGCTCGCGGAGCGAGCAGACGACACTCTTCCGCTCGCGGAGCGAGCGACCTACACTGTTTGCACCCCGGCGGCGCATTACCCGTGAGTATGACGCGGCCACCCGCAAAAGCAACCAAATTCGGCAATAAACCTGGTGCGCAGGCAGCGTCTAGTGCGGAGGACCGGGAGGTGTGCTAGACTGACGCGCGCCGCAACGCCGTAAGTATTCCAAGCGTGCGGCGAAAGGAGCGACGGGCCATGGTCCTTCGTTCGCTCGCTCGAATGGTGACGCTCGTGCTATTCACGCTCGACGTCGTCTTAATCAGCAGTGATGTGGTTGGCCAGCCGGTCGTCCTGGAGTCGGCCGAGCTGGGTGCGACAGGGCGAATCGGCGGCACCAGCATCAGTGAGTCGCAATTCGTCGGCTGGCGTTTCGAGATCGGCCAGCCTCTCGCGGTCGAGCGCGTCGGCGGACACATGTTGAGTTTTCCGGACGCGCCCGGCGACATCTTCGCGGCGATCGTCGAGCTGCAGTCGATCGATTCCGTGCCCATTGGCGCACCGTTTACCGAAGAAGAAATCGTCGCCACAACAACGTTCCGCCCGCCGTTCCCCAGCGACGAGGTGCTCGTGCCGTTCTCCGCGACGCTGCTGCCGGGGAGCTACGCGCTGGTGTTTGGCACAGGTTTGTTTGGCGCGACGGGAGAGGGCGCATTGCACAACGGTCCGGATCAGCCCGATATCCCGCCGACCAATCTCTCGTCGTTCATCTATTGGAGTATTCCGGACACCGGACAGCCTTTCGAGTGGCGGCTCAATCTGGCGTC
>JAKEIB010000085.1 GCA_022614705.1 Planctomycetota bacterium
CCCCGCTGTTTGAGGCCCTCACCGCCAAACATCAACCGTTTCCAGAATCCTCCGACCCTAACCAACTGAAACTGTTCGACTTATAGCCGGACACTACTGTGTTGGACATTGCAATACCTTCTGAGAATCTGTTAGAGGACTTCAAGGAAACGCGTCGTGCTGTAATTGTTATCCAATTCTTTGTTTTGATTTTGGGCTCGCGGCGTCGACCGGCTTCAAAAACTGCGGGCCGGTGACGCCCATCGAAACGTAGATGCTCATAAAGGCATCGACCGATAGCCCCGCAGGCGTGACCGAACTGGCCGGCACAAATAGCAGGCTGCCGCCGACGGGTACGGGAGCGGACGGAATGAGCACGGCGTTGAAATCCGTATCGCCGATGCGAAACCGCTCGGGCGTAGGCAGCAGCGCGAGGAATGCGGCCCCGCGTTCGCCGCCGAAATTGCAGAACACCACCTGCATCGTCTTGAAGTCAGGATTGCCCTTCGCGTCGATCATGCCGACTAGTTGCCGCGCCG
Organism: Planctomycetota bacterium; assembly: GCA_022614705.1. Lineage (GTDB taxonomy): Bacteria > Planctomycetota > Planctomycetia > Pirellulales > Lacipirellulaceae > JABDGM01. The sequence goes on from JAKEIB010000085.1 coordinate 519, forward strand.
TGCCGTAGATTCCGCCGAGCACCGGAACGCGCTCGGCGAAGCGATCGAAGCGGTCGTAGACAAGCCGCCGAGCGCCGAACTCGACCAGCAACCCCAGCCCAAAAATCAGTGACAGCACGATCAGCCAGCCCACCAAATCAGCCAGCATGTCGCTGCTGACAAACAGCCACCCCATGCGTCGCAGCAACTGGCCAAGAACTGCGTGCGGTCCGAGCAAACTCGTCAGATAGCCCGACACCCAGATCACAACCATCATCGTGATCACAAACGGCAACACCGCGACCACGCCGACCAGAAAAATCCGCAACAGGGTTTTCAAGAATTGCAACATCGATGAGGACCTTTTCAGCAACCGCCGATCAACCGCCGCCGCATGATGCTCGGAATGAAGCGGCGATTATAACGCGCTCCCGATTCGAATACGATTGGCGGGAAGCAGTGCACACTACCGGCGGGGGTTCAATAATTGGCTAGCTCCCGAAGTAGAAAGTGGGCGATTGAGACGCGAAACTTATTGGGCGCGACGGTTGCCGGCACGTCGATTTTTCTTGGCAATTTTGCCGCTTCGCAGTGACTGCCAAAGGCCCTCCGGATGAATTACAATAGGGGCACGGGCCATTGCCGGCATCCGCCGTTCGGCCGGCCTGCCAACTCCCGACGACACCCTCAAGGCGAATCCCCATGTCGACTCGTATTCTTCTGTTATCAGCGGCTCTAACTGTTTTTGCCCCCGTCGCCGTGACGGCCGAGGAAAAGGTCAATTACGAAACGCAGATTCAGCCCATCTTCATGCAGCACTGCGCCGGCTGCCACGGCGAAAAAAAGGCTGCCGGCAAGATGCGGCTCCATACGGCCGCAGCACTGCAGGAGAAATGGAAGGCCGACGAACATCTCATCGTCGCCGGCGACCCCGACAAGAGCGAGCTTTACCAACGGCTTGTCCTGCCCGCGGACGACAAAAAGCGGATGCCCCAAAAGGCCGACCCGCTGCCGAAAGAAACGATCGACTTGATCGCCAAATGGATTCGCGAAGGCGCTACGCTGCCCGGGACGCCGCCCGCACCGGAACCGCAGCCACCCGCTCCCGCCGACAAGCCGGCCGAAGCGGCCGCTCCGGAAAAACCAGCCGAGCTGCCGCTACCGCAGGTCGCTGCCGCGCCTCAAGAGGCCATCGACTCACTCACGGCGGCTGGCGCCCAGGTGATGCCGCTATTTGCCGATAGCGCGCTGCTCCAAGTGTCGTTCGCTCACCGCAGCGAGCCGGCGGGCGACGCCGAAATCGCGCTGCTCTCCGGCGTGGCCGAACAAGTTTACGCATTAAACCTTGCCGACTCCAAACCAACCGACGCCGGCCTCGCGCCGCTGGCCGCACTGAAGAATCTGTCGGTGCTACACCTTGAGCGTTCCTCCGTCACCGACGCCGGCCTGGCACATGTCGCCGGCCTGGCCAACCTTCAATATCTCAATCTATTCGGCACCGGCGTCACCGATGAAGGGCTGAAGCATCTCGCTGGCTTGACGCACCTCCAGCGGCTCTACCTGTGGCAGACCAAAGCGTCGTACGACACGGCCATGGCCATGGAAAAGAGCATCCCCGGTCTCATTGTGAATCTCGGCTACAACCATCCGATGGTTGTTCGCGTGCGATTAACTAAGGAGTTGGAGGTCGTTAAGAAGCAGTCTGAAGAAGCCAAAGCCGAAGAGGCCAAAGCGCAGCAACAGCTCGAGGGGGCCAAGAAAAACGCTGAAGCCGTTAATGCGCGGTTGACCGAAGTCGAGAAGCAACTGAAAGAACTCGACGCACCAGCCGCAGACGCGAAGGCGGCCGAAGATGCGAAGGCTGCTGCCGACAAGGCCGCGGCCGACAAAGCGGCCGCTGACAAAGCCGCAGCTGAAAAGGCAGCCGCTGAAGCTAAAGCAGCCGAAGAAGCGAAAGCGGCAGAACAAGCAAAGTCGGCTGAAGAGAAACCTGCCGAGGCCGCCAAAGAATAAATTCCGCGGATCGGGCCCCATAGCCAGGTGCCAATGCCGCCGCCCACTATAGACATTCATTGAAGTGGAAGTGCCCTCATGTCCGACAGGATACGTCTGGATTTCCGCGTTCTGATCTACAAGGAGGCTGAGTTTTGGATCGCTCACTGTCTTGAGACAGACTTAGTTGCCGAGGGCGCAAGTGTGACTGAAGCGATCGACTACCTTATTGATATATCCAACGTTCAAATTCAAGCGGCAATCGAAGAGGGTGATCTTGCCTCGCTTTTTTCACCAGCCCCGGCCGACATTTGGCGAATGTATGCGGTTGCCGCTGAAGGACCGTCGCGCCGACCTCGAAAAGCAATTAAGCAAGTAAACAAACTCAGTGTTCGTCAGTTCGCGACAGCTTGAAAGATGGCCGAGCGGACACTGAAATATCGCGAATTGATCAAACGCCTCAAAGTATTTGGCGTTGTTGAAGATCGCAGCCGTGGTAAGGGATCTGAGCGACTGCTCACTCGGATCGTTGCGGGAAAAAAGTACAGCGTAACAACAAAATGCCATAGAGAATCGGATCAGAAGCCGAAAGCCGTAATCAAATCCATTCGTCGTCGGCTAAAACTGACGCCCGATGATGGAGTCTCGGATGCTGCTTTCTACGGCGAGTAAAGATGTCAATAGCTCCTGAAAGGAATAACAATGTCAACAATTCGCAGGCGTGAATTTCTCCAAATGGCGGCCGGCGCTGCCGCGGTCGCCGCAGCCCCGGCCATCCTTACCGCGAAGAAAACCGACTCGCCCGCCATCGTCGGCAGCGGCGAGCATCGCTACGAAGTGCAGCACGACTGGCCACAGCTGCCCGGCAAGTTCACCTGGCAAACTACGCACAACGTCGCGATCGATCGCGCCGGCAACGTGTACGTGATCCACGAAGGCGATGCCAAAAAGACCGATCATCCGGCGATCTTTGTATTCGATCCCGATGGCAAATACATCCGCTCGTTCGGTAAAGAGTTTCAAGGCGGCGGCCATGGACTCGAGGTCCACGAAGAAGGCGGCGGAGAGTTTTTGTACGTCACCGGCTATCAGCACCTCAAGAAATTCGCCAAGCTCACGCTCGACGGCGAGACTGTCTGGGTGCGTCACGCCCCCATGGAAAGCGGCATGTACGCGGCCAACGAGGACACAAAACCCGACGGCACCTGGGGCCGCGACCGCTTCATGCCCACGAACATTTCGTTCCACCCAACGAACGGCGACTTCTACGTCGCCGACGGCTACGGCGCTTACGCGATCCACGTGTATGATCGCGATGCAAAGTACAAATCGACCTTCGGCAAGGTGGGGAAGGAAAACGGCCAGTTCAATTTGCCGCACGGTGTGTGGACCGACAACCGCAAACGCCGCGACCCGTCGATCGTCGTCGCCGACCGAGTCAATGGCCGGCTGCAATGGTTTACCCCCCATGGCACGCATCTCGAAACCGTCAATGAATTCCTCCTGCCGGCAAACGTCGATACGTTCGGCGAACTGATGCTGGTGCCCGAACTTCAGGCGCGATTGACGTTACTCGATGGCAAGAACAAAGTCATCGCCCAATTGGGAGAGGATGCGACGTGGCGCGAAAATGTGATGAAGATGGAAGCCCGCCAGCATCCGGAGCAGTGTCCGGCCGGCAAATTCCTCCATCCGCACGATGCCTGTTTCGACGCCGACGGCAACATCTTCATCGCCGAATGGGTCGCGACCGGCCGGATCACTAAGCTGCGCCGCCTAAGCTGACGCGCCTTCAAACAATTCCCTGAATGTTTAGTCTTTCGTTGCGTCTACAAACGTTGCTAGGACGGTTTTGGGCGTCCTTTTCGTACGTGGGCTTGGCGGTCGGGACGCTATTCTTCGCCGCATCGCTCACCCCGTCGCTGTTGCCACGGCACTTCGCCGTTCAAGGGATACTTTCAGGATTTGCGCTCGCCGTCGGCTACGGCCTGGGAGTGTTCTTTGTGTGGCTATGGCTTTACCTTGAGATTCCCGAACCAAACGCCAAGACCCAGCGTGTGAGCAAACAGATCACGACCGTTGCTGTAGCAATTGTGGTCGCGCTATTTTTGTGGCGAGCAAGCATTTGGCAGAATTCGATCCGTCAATTGATGGAGATGGAACCTGTCGCGACCGCTTATCCCTGGCGAGTCGCCTTGATTGCGCTTCTTACGGGCGTCCTGCTGATCGCCACGGCACGCTGCTTAAGCTATCTATGGAGGTACGTGCATCGCAAAATAAACTTGGTCGTTCCACGACGTGTCTCGTATGTCGTGAGCACCCTGGTCGTAGTCGTTGGGGTCTTCTTGATTGCCGATAACGTAATCGCCCGGCTGGCCTTGAATGCCGCGGACGCTCTTTTTCTGCGACTCGACCAGGTTGTTGACGACGGCGTTGAACAGCCTACCGCTGCGACGGCTTCTGGCAGCGCTGAGTCGCTCATTGCTTGGGATACGATTGGGCGACAAGGAAAAATGTTCGTCGCGACCGGTCCGACCAGGCAGGCGATCAGCCAGTTCTGGGGTAAAGAAGCCGTTCAGCCGTTGCGGGTTTACGTCGGTCTAGGCACAAAAGAAACGACGCACCAGCGGGCCACGCTCGCTCGGCAAGAGCTCCAGCGTGTGGGTGGATTCGACCGCTCGGTGCTCGTTGTCGCCACGCCAACGGGCACGGGTTGGCTCGATCCGGGCGGCGTCGATACGTTCGAGTACTTGCACGCCGGAGACACAGCGATCGTCAGCATGCAATACTCATATCTCCCTAGTTGGCTCACTATTCTCGTGGACCCAACGCGCTCTCGAGATTCCGCGAAGGATCTTTTTGACGAAATTTACGACCACTGGACAACGCTTCCCAAGAACAGTCGGCCAAAGCTGTATGTGCATGGCTTGAGTCTGGGAGCGCTCGGTTCCGCAGCCAGCGCCGACCTGTTCACCGTTTTCGAAGATCCAATTCAGGGCGGGGTCTGGAGCGGCCCGCCGTTCGCGAGCACCGTTTGGACAAGAGCAACCAGATATCGAAATCCCGACTCGCCGATGTGGCTGCCGAAATCGCGCGATGGATCCATGCTGCGTTTCACCGGACAGGAGAACACGTTGGATCAGTCGGGAAAACGGTGGGGGCCGATGCGATTTGTTTTTATTCAGCACGCCAGCGACCCAATGACATTTTTCGCGCCGGAGCTGCTGTACCGAAAGCCGGATTGGCTCGTTGGCCAGCGCGGTCCCGATGTCTCGCCGTATTTGTCGTGGTTACCAATTGTGACATTACTGCAAGCTGGTTTCGATCTGCCAATGGCCACCACGGTCCCTGCTGGCTACGGCCACAACTTCGCGCCGTCGAGCTACATCGACGCGTGGGTCGAAGTTTCCCAGCCGGAGGCGTGGAGCGCCGATGATACCAGGCGATTGAAGCAGTTATTCGTAAAATAGTGCTGCCAATCGCAGCTAGTCCGCTGTCGGGTAGCACCGCGCCCATCACACATACGGCAATTGACCCTTCGTGGCGCTCGCCAAATCGACAAACAACTCTGCCAGTGCCGCGGTAATAGCATCGAAATACCGCTCGCCTTTGTCGGCCGTCGCCCGTGATGGATCGCCGCTCCCGGTATCTGGATGACTCTTCGACCATGGTCGCGGCGTCCACACGCCCGGCTGCACTAGCCCCTTGATCGCGAACGGCGTCCGCCTGCCCGGCCCGGCTTGTGGAAGTTCGACGACCTCCGGACGCAGATGCAGCAGCAGACTCGTCTCCAGTTCATCGGCATGATCGCCGGGCAATTCAAAAATCTTCCGTTTCGCGTCCGGTACCATTTCGTAAAAATTCGCCACGACGATCAGTAACCCGTGCTTCGACTGCGCGTCTCGCACCAGCGGTTGGAACTGATTGCCGCCGTGCGCGTTGAGGATCACCAGCCGATCGATATGCTGACGCACGAGCGATCGCGCAACATCATCGAGAATTGCGGCGGCAGTTGCCGTGGTAAAGCTGATCGTGCAGGCCTGATCGAGTTGCTGCTCGTCGTTGCCGAACGGAATCGTGGGCAATACCGCCACTCGCGCGCCGCGCTGGTGCGCAAGCTCCGCCGCACGCTCGGCCAATTGGGTGGCTTCAATGACATCTGTGCCGTACGGCAAGTGGTAGTTGTGCGCCTCGGTAGCGCCCCATGGCAGAATCGCCACCTGCGGCGGCGACGCCGTGAGCTGCTTGTGATTCGCTTCCATCAACAAATACGGACGCGGCGGCATTGTTTTGTTGTCCTGATTTTATAAGATGTGCTGTTGCAACTAGATTAGAACCGGTTTCAAAACTGTAGCTGGGGTCTGTGACCCCGGCTAGTGCAAGCAAACCGGCCCCCAGATCGCACGCCGTATTGGACATTGCTATCTTGCTGTGTCAGCCAATCAACGACAGAACCTACTCCGCCTCATTCCGCAACGTGAAGCTGATCCCGTGGTAGCCGTTGTCCGTGTCGTAAAGAATCGCCCCGCCGGGCGCGAGATACGGCGCGAGCACGTCGAACGGCGGAAGCTGGTGTTGATCAAGCGCATCGGCCAGCGCGGCCAAGAATCGATTGTCCTCCTTGTTCTCCTCAATCAGCTCGCGCGTCTTTTCCGAAGTCAGAAGATCATACCACTGCCGCATTGTTTCCTCATACCGGCTCACCGAGAAAATGGCGGGCGTCAAACCGGCCGTTTCGCGACCGAGTACTTCCGTCGCGCGGGCGTAATCTTCCGAATCGACGAGCCGATCGATTGTGCCGTCGCGCGCGGCCACGCAACGCTCGAACAGCTTGCACGAGCCGCCCAGAAACATGTAGCCATCCATAACCGCGATGCAGGGTTCCGCCGGTCGCTCTTCTTCTGCCATGTCCCGCAACCGCGGCGGCAGTATTGCATGATACGTCACATTACCGAATTGCCGTTCCTCGAACACATCTGGGTACTTGGCCATCACGGCCTTGATCGTTTCCTTCATCGCCTCTTCGTCCACGACCTCGGCCGCGATTGTATGTTGCTGACCGCGGAACTTGGCTGGCTTTTCGTAGCCGATCATCCACGTGAACCGGCCGCTCAGGTTGTCGAGCACTTGCGTCGGGAGATCGACGCCGAGCCGGTCCGAAATGCGCTCCTTCACGAACTTCTCCGTCGCGCCTTCGTGGCGATATTTGTCCACAAGGGCCACGAGCCGGTCGTATGTGTCCCCCACGTTCCAGTGCATCCCCATGTACGTTTCGACCGCGAGCGGCACGAACTGCTGTGGCGTTGTATCGCCCGGCTCAAACGCGGGCAACTGCATCACCCCGGCGCGCGGGTTCTCCAGCAGCACGTGAAACTGCGACATCTCGTTGTACCGATCGGTGGAATAAGTCATGGCGCCGCCGACGGCGAGCAAGCCGTCGACGCCCAGCGCGGGAAGCAACCCCATCGCGAACTGCACGCCGCCGTTATCGCGGCCCACGTTGCGCACCAGTTCGATCGGATCGACAAAGAAAATCAAATGCGGCGGCGGGTCCTGTTCGCGCCGGCAGTTCTTCAGGATCGTCACGAACCGATCATTCTCCGCCAGCGTGCGGCCCGGAACGAACGGCTCGTCTTCCTTCGCCTCTCCCCCTTCATCTCTATCGCTGTTTGCTTCGTCGTCCTTCGCACTTTCATCCAACGCTGCGCCCCCTCTTGCGTCTTCGGGACTTCCACCACCATCCCAGTGCCAAAGCACATTCCGTAGCACGTTTGGATCCGTCGCCGCGACAATCGTGTTCTCGCGCTGGAAGACACCGAACATGCGATTCTCTTGATCGGCGTCGCGAACAACAGTCACTTCCACGTCGCCGATCTCTTCGGTCGAGAACTCGGTCCCCTTCTCACCGGCAAACTCGAGCGCGCGGTCGACCAGTCGCTCAACAACCGAGGGCTCATCGCCCTGATCGATCAAGATCAAAAACGCCGGCCGCTGGTTGGGACGCGCGACGACCGCGAACGCCATTTCACCATGCGGAAGCTTCTGAAGATCGTCCCAGGTGATGCCCATTTTCTCTTCCGCTTCTTCGGCGTACAGTTTGCCCACGTCGCCATAGAGCTGTTCGATCAGCGGCTTCAGTTGAGGGTCCTTCAGCATGCGACCCGTGCCTGTCTTGCTGAGCCGCTCGCCGAACTCGTGCGCGTTGGCCATGCGGACAAAAACCACCGACTCCTCTGGAAACAGCTTCATCGCCGATGGCCGCTCCGCGCGAGCCGACCTGCAGGCGACGAGGACCAGCGGAACCAGCAGAAGGGGGAGGGAACGGCAAAACCGGGGCGCAAATATGCGGCTCATGGAAAATGCCTCTTTCACGTAGGTCGGGTGCTCGCACCCGCCTTGAATCGGTGACGTCGATTTTCCTCGTTCATGGCGGGGGAATCGCACCCGCCCTACTTCGGTCAAACGCTGTAGGGAAATCGTTCCACGGGCTGGAATCTTGGGTCCCATTGTACGTTATAATGGATTCGTTCGCCCCAAGCTCAAGGAGCATGCCATGCGTTGCACGCGTTTCACCGCTTGCGTCTTCGCAATCCTCTCCGGAATGACGACTCTCGCCCACGCCCAAGGCTTCGGCCGCAGCAATGCCTCCGCCTTCGGCAGCGGCTTCGGAAGCAGCGGTTTCGGTTCGAGCAGCTTTGGCAGCGGTGGATTTGGCGGCAGTGGATTTGGCAGCAGCAGTTTCGGCAGCGGCTTCGGCGGCAGCGGGTTTGGAGCTAATTCATTCGGCACGAGTGGGTTTGGCAGCGGTGGCTTTGGCGGCAGCTCATTCGGCAGGGGCGGCCTCGGCAACAGTTCCTTTGGCACGGGCGGCCTCGGCAACACCGGCTTCGGCGGATACGGCGGCGGCCAGAACTTTGTCGGGCGTGACAGCGCCGACATGGCGAACGTGTGGAACCAAATGGGCCAGGCCGGCACGCGATTCTTCAATCAGATGAACCGGGGCATGAGCCGCAATAACAATCGCGAATCAAGTTCCGCGCAAGCGGGTGAAAATGTGCCGCAGCCGATGCGCGTCGCCCTTAAAGTTGCTTTCACGGCGCCCTCGCCCTCGTCGGCCGAGTTGACCAACAACATTCGCAGGCGAATTGGCCGGGTCCTCGCCGTCCAAAACATTGCCGCGCCGCAGATCTCGATGGAAGGCGACGTCGCCGTGCTCGTGGGCGTTGCCGCAAGCGAAAGTCAGCGACTGGTGCTCGAAAAGCTCGTCGCGATGGAGCCCGGTGTGCGCGAAGTGCGCAATGAGATGACGGTCGTGCCGCCTACCGCACTGGAACAGCTCCCGGCGTCGGGTAACTGACAGCCGTCCGCACCCCGTTCGCAGTTGGAAATTGCTGCCAGCCCTGTTGCGGGATTGTCTGCGGAGTTACTTGTTGTTGGGTTAGCGTACCCATTTGCGCGGCTTGGCCAACCACGGTCGTTCCCGCCGGCGATCCTATCGGCTGCACGACTTGGCCGACCACTGGCTGCTGCCCGAGTAATTGCGGCCGACCCATCGGCGCCACAAGGGTGTTTTGCATCGATGCATTAGGATGCTGCGTCGTAGCGCCCGCGCCCATCTGGTATTGCGCTGCCGGCATTTGTTGCATCTGCTGCATCGTGGATGTGCCGTTCATCACCGGCGCCTGCATTGTTTGATTGATCGGTTGCACCGCCGCCGGTTGCTGGTACTGCGCCGGCAACGTCTGTTGCACAAACGGCCGTGGTTTATGCGTTTGGCCAACCGCGGCAGCGCCCGCCGGTGCGTATGCCGACCCGTTCGGAAGCTGAAAGTTTTCCGGTAGCACGATCGACGTAACGGACATCTGCCGCGCCGGGGCAGGCGCCGCGTTTGTCATGCTTGCGGCTGCCGCCGCCTGCGGATCCACCGGACTCTCGTAGCTCGCATGCTGCGCTCCGCCGTGTACTTGCTGTTGACTCTGCACGCTCTCCAGCCTCAACCGTGCAGGACGCATCGGCTCGCCCTCCGGCAATTTAGGGCTGCTTCCGCTGGTAACCGCGGCTTCCGCGGGCATGGTGCCTGGCAGCAAGTGTCGCGTCTGTTCGCCCGTAATCACCGGCCCGCCCTTGGGCTCGAACCGGCAGACGAGGCTCACTTCCGTCTTCGGCCCGCCCACCTCATCCCACGGCAGCCAGAAGCTGTACGATGCCCCGACATCGGACTTACTCATCCGCAGCCGCATTTGGTCGGCCGGAAAAACATACCGACGAGTGGGCTTGTTGTCGGTCGGCTGGCGCCCCGTCTCGTCAAACGCATACACGACAAGTTGCCCGTCGACGAGAATCGGTTTCTCATCCTTCTCGCCATAGAACATCAGCCTTCCGCCGAACCCGCGCTGTGGTTTCTGGCCCGCTTTTGTCAGCACCGTGTCCGTCCACGCGCCCACGAGTCGAACCGGCACACCTTCCTCCGGCTCATCGTCGTCCTCGAACGGCCAGGCATTATCGAGACTGAAAATCTCCGATGGCTTCCAGCTCGCCGACTTTATCCCGCACCCCGTGCCGCCGGCCAAAATTGAAGCCGTCAAGACCAATGAAACGACAATTTGAAACTTGCTAAATGTATTCATGTAGAATTGGCCGCAGTGGGAGCAGAAGAAAGGATCAGGTGTTGGGTGTCAGGTGTCGAGTGTCAGATTCCGACACCTGACACCCGAACCCTCACACTCTATTACCTCCTGTTCAAATTCCTAATTGCCCTTCGCTTTGCTCACGGCACCGGCGATGGCCGCGGCTCCGGCAACATTTCGCCGTTGGCCGGCGGCAAGATGGTCGGCGTCGGCAACGATTCGTACTCGGGTATCACGCTCTCGCCCTCGACCGAAAGCATTTGCCCACCCGATAGCGGCAATAAGCCTTCCTCCGGCACGAAGTTCGGATAGACCGACTCGCACTCGCCCTCGAACCACTCGTCGCAGCGGCTGCGCAAACCGGCTTCGCCGTGCAGATTGACAACGTCGGAGAGAATCCAGCTCATGCGCGACGATTCGATCTGCTTCACCAGGTCGGAATCGAGCTTGTTGTAAATGATTTGCGGTGTGAGGATGATCAACAGCTCGCGGCGCTCTTCCGCAACGCTGTCGAAGCGGAACAAATCGCCGATCAGCGGAATGTCGGCAATGATCGGCACGCGGCGATGGATGTCGCTCTTGCGCGTTTGCAGCAAGCCGCTCAGCACCACCGTTTGGCCGCTCAGTGCACTGACGGTAGTGATCGCGTTCGTGCGCTCGATTCGTGGCGCTCGCAAAATCTGACCGTTCGTCGAAATTGAAATCGGAATACCTTCGATTTCCGGCCCAACCTCCGATTTTTCGGCGGAAATTTGCATCACGACCAAGCCGTCCGGGCTGATCCGCGGAACGAGCTGCAGAATCAGGCCGACCGAGCGATATTGAATTGTGTTGATCGTCCCACCGAACTGGTCGAAGTTGGTTTGCTGAATCGTGGGCACGTCCTGGCCGACCAACACCTGCCCCTGTTGACCATCGAGCGCCATAAGCTGCGGCCGGCTGAGCACTTCTAGGCGTCGCTTTTCTTGCAACGCCCGCAGCAGCACGCTCACCGCGTCGCTCGATGCGGAGAACACGAAACCGCTGAAGCCGAGCGTCGGATCCAAACGGTTCACTGCAAAGTTCGACAAGCCCTGAGCGCCGACCTGGCTCGCCGTGGCGAGAGCGGTCGAGCTAAGATTGTTGCCGAGCGGAAGGTTGGGGTTGTTGAAGTTGAAGCCAGGCTGCCCATTGGCGTTGATAAGGGTTTGCGTCTGGGTCGTCGTCTGGTTGACATTCGTCGTCGTTATATCCTGAAACTGGAGGTCCGACAGCAGCGATCGGTCGAATAGCACCGAATCCTGCAGCCCAAGCTCCACACCGAATTGATCCGTGTCGTTGAGCCGCACTTCGGCGATCAGCACCTGCACGAGCACCATCGGCGGGCGTTCGTCGAGGTCGCGGACGATGCGGATAACTTCGTCGTAAAACCGCGGCGTCGCGCTTACGATGAGGCTGTTCGTCGCGTTTTCGGGCACGATGATGACTTCCCGCTCGATTTGTTCAAATGGGCTGATCGCCAGTTCCGCCGTGACCTCGACTTGCCGCTCGGTTTGCAGCCAATTGTTGAGGGCGAGCGCGACGTTCTCGGCAAACGCGTTGTTCAGCCGATGAACGGTCGTTTTCCGCATGCGTAAATCGCCCTGGTCGAGTCGATACAAAATCGCCTCGACGACGGCCAAATCCTCGCGCGCGCCGGCCGCGATGATGCTATTCGTCCGCTCGTCCACGGAGAATTGCATCCGCACCGGCCCGCCCGCGCCCAATCCGCCGCCGCCGGTGTCCGCGGCATCTTCCGGCGTCCCAAACAACGCGCGCAGCGTTTCAACAAGCGCCGCCGCGTCGCCGTTCGTGACCGTGAATACCTTCAGCTCCGCCGTCGCGCCCGGCCGATCGATCCGCTGTATCAACGAAGCAATCTCCGCGAGGTCGCGCGGCCCCGCGCTCACAACCACTGAGTTCGTGCGAGCATCCGCCACGACCAAAGCCCGCGGAGTCAAGTTCGGAATTACATTCGCAGGTAGCTCCGGTTGCCTGCCTTCCGGCTGGCCCAGAAAATTGTCGATGAGTGTTTTCACCTCCGGCGCCGAAGCGTGCTGCAGCGGAAACACCTCGAAGCGAGCCGCGGGCTCCACCGGTTGATCGAGCCGATTGATAAGCTCGATCGCCATCTTCACGTTTTCTTCGCGGCCGATCAGTAGCAGAGCGTTCGGCTTGCCCAGCGGCGTAATGCTGACCGTCCCAATCCGCGGCCCAAGCACTTGCTCGTACAGCCGCTGCAAGAGTGTGCCGAGTTGCACGCTGTCGACAAATTTCAATTCTTTAATCTCAATCGCCGGCACCGTGACGGCACTGAGTTGCTCGATCTGATTGATGATTTCCAAAACTCGCTGCACATCGCGCTCGCTGCCGCGCAGCACGATCACGTCGAGCCCCTCGACGAACTCCACCTGCACGGGGCCGAGCAATCCGCCCGCCGCTTCCGCGATCTTCGCCGCGTCGAGGGCGGTCTGCGCGCTGCCTGGGGTAATTTGTGTTGCGCCTTCGCCTGCGGGCGGCGCTTGTCCCGCCCCGCCGGGTTGTGCCGCTCCGCCGCCTTCGCCTTGCTCTTGAAACAGCATCGCCACCAGCGAATTCGTTTCCGCCGGCCGCTCGCTGCTGGTTTGCAGCGTTTGCAGCGTCTTGCGAACACGATCATGGTTTGCCGGCTTCGTGGCAACGACTTGCGTGACATTTCCCGGCGCCAACGGTGGACTGTCTAGCGCTTCCACCACGCTCCGCCACGCAGCCACCTGCAGCGGCAGGCCGTCGATGCGGACCTGCCCCGTGCGCGTGTTGACGTTTATGACTACGCCGACGCCCGGCGACACCTCCACTGCAAAGCTCTGCCATTCGCCCGAGGCATCGACCGTTGCCCGTAGCTGGACGGAAAGCAGCCGCTCGAATCGCGTGTGCAGTTCGGCGGCTTGCATGGTCTTGAGTTGCAGCAAGACGGGTCCCGCCGGAGCGGCAAGCCCGGCCGCGGACGGCTGGACTTGGGCCTGGACTTGAGGCGGAGCTTGCGCCTGGACTTGCGCCGCCGCATTCTTCGCCGCAATCTGCTGGCGAATTTCGCCGTGAATCGCCGCCGGCGCCCAAACTAGCACCTGCGACGTCCGCTCGTCGATCGCCACACGCATGTCCGTACGTCCCGCGGCATACTTCTGCCACGACAGCAGCACGTCGCGCGACTGCGCGCTGAGCGGATAGGCTTCGATTTGCTGCTCTAAGGCGCCGACCGGCACTTGGACCGCCGGCGCTGCGTTTGCGCTAGGATTCGCGACCGGAAGTTGCGGACCGAGCTGGCCATTGGCCGCGCGCACCAGCATCATCGAAAATGCCGCCACCGCTATCACGACGCGTCGTGATGGCAGCCGTATGCCGCGACAATCAAATGCTGACCTTGCCATCCGGAAACCCGAGAGTTTTCTGCGTGTTCCGCGATTCCGCCGGCAGCGCGCACGATCCGATGCGCTCACGGTACAATCCGCATAAACAGAATAATCGGCAAAGCTTGCCAGGATAGCCAAGAAATCTCGCAATTCGACGCGACCTTCATGATCCGAAACGTGGCGAGCATGCTGGCGTCGAATGCGTCGCGGCGCGGTGACGCTAGCCCGAAGGATCCAGCTTCGCAATGTCGATGATCACCGCGCCGTGCTGGCTGCATGCGATGCGCTTCAAGTCCGGAGCAAAGACGACATTGAACAACATGGTCGGAAACTGCACTTTGCGAACCCCCTCGACCTGGCCGCTCGCTACGTCGACGCGCTCCACCCAATCGGTCCACGCTCGCGCCACAGTCTTGCCATCCGCGGAAACGGCGGCCGACGAGAACGCCCATCGATCCTTGTCCCACTTGATCTCGTTCTGCAGTTGGCCGGTGCGAATGTCAAGCTGGCTCAGTCCCTGCATGCCGAGCACGGCCAGCCGTTCGGTCTCCGGCAGGAACGCGAGGAACTTGACGTTCATCGCCGCTTTGAGATCGAACTTGCCATTCTCTTTGCCGCTTGCCGCGTCGAACAACGTGAAGCGTGGCTCGACGTGCTTCCAAGTGGCGTTCCCCTTTTCGTCCAGTTTCGCGTCGGCGACCTTGGACGAGTAAACGGCCAGCGTCTGGCCGTCCGGCGAGATGGCAATCTGATAGCCGTTCGAGTCAGGCAGACTCCACTTTTTCGCGCCGCTTTGCGCATCCCACACGGCTAGCTCGCCGCCCTCCTTGATCGTCGATTTGCCAAATGGGCGCGACTTCTCGGCGACGGTCGCGACCGTCTTGCCGTCGTTCGAGAACGCCACCGCCGCAATCTTGCCTCCGGGCACCTCGATGGTTCGCTCCGCCGAGCCGGCCTCGACGTCCCAGATTTTGATGACCCCGTTATCTTTGCTCGCGCTGGCGAGCCGCCTGCCGTCGTGTGAGTACGCCAGCCAATCGACCCCCGCGCCGTGACTGCCCAGCGTTCTGGTAAGCTCGCCAGTGCGGCTATTCCAAAGCACGACCTCGCCGCCGCCCGCGAATTTCGACTTGCCGCCGACGTCCTCTTTGATCGCTCCACTGCCGCCTGCAAGCGTTTCGCCGTCCGGCGAAAACGCGAAGCCGAAAAACCCGCCGTGCGTTCCCAGTGTTTCCAGCGTTACCTTGCCCGGTCCAACGCGCGGCTTGCCGAACTGTTCGAACCGGTCGAACTGACCCGGCTCTCCGGGTATCGTTGTCGCGGCATCACGCTGACCGGGTAACTCGCCGCCCCGGAATTCGAACGTCATCTGCTGGTCGGGGTTCTCGAAGTCCAGCGTCATTCCTTCTTCGCCTTCGTCGGCAAAGAGCGACATCGCATATATCCGCCACACCCCGGCTTCCCGCCGCAGGCGAACGAGCGCGGGCATCGTCAGCCCGTTATCGGTGAGCTTCACCGGCACGCGCGCGGTATCGCCGTCGATCGTCGCCTTTTCGATCCGATATTTGGCGCTCGGGCCAACCTCGCTGTCCGTAATCTGCCCCCCGGACTTTTGACGGGCTTTCTCCGTGAGCACCGCGAGGCCGCCCGCGATGTCTCCTTTTTTCTGCGCCTCAAGAAATGCGCGAACTACCGCGGCTGGGCTGCCGCCTTTGGCCGCAGCTCCCTCTTTGACAGAAGGTACTTGATTGCCGCCCTGATCGTCCTTGACGGCCGTTGTGACGCCTGCCGGACCCCGGACATCCAAACTGGGGCTGGTCTGGCCCTCACCAAAACCGAGCGGATCTTCATCAGCGGAACCGTCTGGCGCGATCTCCGCAGCCCTGCGAGTGATTTCGCGCGTATTCCTTGCCGTGGGCGGGGTGAAACGTTCCTCCGGCCCACGCGCCGTCCGCGGCTCGACCCCGCGCTCGTCCAGCATGGGCGCGCCTGGGTCGCCGCCGGGCAGTCCCTCGGCGTCTTCTACTTGGTTCGCCGTCGTGAGCAGTTCGTCGAGTTTTTTCCGGATGGTGTCGATCTGACGGACGCGCGACTGGCCCGTTTTGTTCAGCCGCATTACCGGCACGGCGAACTCCTTTTCAGTTCGCTCGGCCCCGACTCCCTTCACCACGAGGAGCGTGACCGATTTCAGGTCGGCATCGTGCGAAACATACTTGGCCTTGACCTTCGTACCCTTGTCGCTGCTCCACTCCTGTAGCTTCACAAGGTTGAAATACCGTTCGGCAAGCTGCCGCGTTAAACGATCCTTCGAACGCCGCAGATCGAAATACGACGTCTCCTCAGCCGTCTCGCCTGTCGCATCCGCGGCCGGAGGAACTTGTTCTTGCGCGAGCGTTTGACTCAGCGACAACGATGCCAAACAGAACACGCTCAATGCGGAATATATGAAAGGAAGGCTCGATCCCGTCGCCGTCCGGATAAACGTAATCATGATTAACCTTCCCGAACGCCGAGGGCGTTTGTAGGGCGGGTGCTCGCACCCGCCATACGCACTGTCTTTACCCACAACTCGGCATGCAAACGAGGCATGTCCCGTAGGGACAGTCGAAAATAGCCCAGCGATTTATCGCTGGGTAAGCAGATTGCACGACCCGACAAGTCCCGTAGGGACGATTGACGCCTTCATCTAAGCTTCTGCCGTCCCTACGGGACTAAGAGGCTGTCCGGAAACTAAACCCCGGGAATTGCAGGGTTATTTGGTGCTAGCAAACAAACGCGGGCTCTTGATTTTGTAGGGTCTGACGAAATCG
>JAKEIB010000086.1 GCA_022614705.1 Planctomycetota bacterium
ATACGGCAGCTCGCTGCTAACCTGGCGCGCCGTAATTCCATTGTCGTTCGAACCGGCCGGACATTTTACGTCGGACGCAATTTCCGAGCCTCCGATGCTTGCGCGAGAAGTCAGATCTCCACGGGCAATAAGGGCCGCTAGGGCAGCGTCTCGCGCGCCGGCCGTGCCCGTCCGCGAATCGAAAGAGACTGACCGGATCATGGGGCGAACGCCGCTGCGTTTTTTCGAAAGCGTGCCGCCGAAGGACGCCGGTGAGTTTGTAAAACTCTCGAACGCTATCGAGCGGATGGCGACGGATTCTGCCGCAGCCGGCGATTTGCTCGCCGCGATGTTCGCTTGCACTGCGTCGCTCATGAACTCACTTGCGCCCAAGCCGGGAAGCGTATCCTCGCCAAAGTTTTCCGTCCAGACGGTGTAATCAACCGGGTCGACCGTCCCGCTTCCGTTTCCGTCAGCTCCGGCGTAAGTCTCCACGTTGCTGCCCATCGTTTTCCGCCACAGCACGTAATCGGCGGCGTTCACAATGTGATCGATATTGTAGTCGCCCGGCAATTCCGGGGCGGAGGATTGCACTTCAAACGCGCCGATGTCCACCGCGCCGCCGACCATTCGCGTAAACGTCGCGCCGCGTTGATCGGTCGCCAGATTGAGCAGATTGTTCCCATTGCCGATCGCCGGACTGCCGCCTTGCGGCTGATGAGTCAGCGTGGGACCGCCGTTGTCGGCAAGAGGCGTCAGCAGCGGGTCGTCGCCTAACAGCCCCACTTGTTCAAAGCCGACGTGCGTGCGGATGATGTTGTTGGAGCCGCTAAGAACAAGCTGGCCGTCCGTATCGGCCAAGGCGACCACATCGCGAGAAAGCGGCGTATCGTGTTCGGCGATGATCGAACTAAAAACTTCCACCGTCGCGGTTCCCGCGGCACTAAAAATGTACACTCCCCTGCCCGTCGTCGCGGCGTTCGCCGTGACCGTGGTGTTATAAATCTTGAGAAATCCGTTTAGAGTGTGGACACCCCCGCCGAAACTTGATGTGGCCGTGTTGCCGGCGCCGCTCGTGGCGGTGTTGCCTGAGAATGTGGAGTTCTTAATCGTTACCGTGCCGCCGTCGTTGGCGATGGCGCCGCCGATACCTCGTCCTCCCGCGGCGCCCGTTGCGTTGCCGCCGATCGCCTGGTTGTTGTACAGCGTGCTGCCGACGACGTCGAGCGTTCCCTGGTTAAGGATGGCGCCGCCGCGCCCGATTTCGCCTTCCATGCCGGGTGACGCACCGTTCGCACCCCGCGCGACGCCGCCGGTCAGCATGATCGATTCGAGCGTCAGGTTGCCGGCGGACGACACGCGGAACAATCGCATGTCCACCGCGGCCGGATCGCGCTCTAGCGTGATGCCGTTCGCGTTGCCGCGAATCGTTATGGCGGACGTAATCGCCAGCGCGCTCGCGCCGGCCGCCGTATCGCCCACGACCGAAAGCTGCAGCGGGCCGCTCAGGCCGGCGCTGAATTGGATGACGTCGGCCCCAGGCAAGTTGTTGGCGTCGAAGACGGCCTGTCGAAGCGTGCCCGGCGCCTGCCCGGCACCGGTCACCGTGGCGTCGTTGAGATTCGTCACCGTGAAAACGGCCAGCATCTGGCGGTCTTCGAGTGTTTCGAACGTCAGGCTGCGACGCGAATGCGGCGCATAACGCGGCCGCCGTTCCTGCGAATGCCGACTGCCGGGCAGAAGCGGAGATACCAGACGCCGTAACCAGCTTTTTGCCACAATAACTCCTCCGATAAGTCGCTCGCGAGGTTCGATCGATGGGCCGGGCCGAGCCGACATCTTAGCGGACCAATACAAAAAAACAACTATGTGGACCCGTGAAATAGTTTTAGGCTGTAGGTCAGGCTTTCCAGCTCGCCCCGGCGAGTCGCCTGTGGCGACCTGACCTGCTCGCGGTTTCTGTCAGGCTAAAAGCCTGACCTACTTAGCGACATCGCCTGGATCTGCCGGGCCGCCGATGCGCCTCGCAGGTTCGGCACACGAGGCGGCCGTCCGCTATACTAAACGACTAAACTGACGGGCTTCTAATTCGCAAACTGTGGCCGGCGGCCGCTCGGAGATAGGGCATGAAACGACTGGTAATTCTATCGACGGTCCTATGGATGAGCGCTCCGCCGTGCTTCGCGGAGCCGCCCGCCGCCGAGCTGTTGGAAGTAACGAAGATTTGGGACCGCGCGCCGCACTCGGCATTCACGGATCTCGCTTATTGGAAGGATCAATTCGTGTGCGCGTTTCGCGAGGGCCGCGCGCATGTGTCGACCGACGGCACGATTCGTGTGCTGACCTCTGCGGATGGCCGCGAGTGGAAGTCGTCCGCGTCGATCGGCCTCGATGGATACGACCTGCGCGATGCCGGACTTTCGATCGCGCCCCACGGCCGGCTGATGCTCATCGGCGGCGCGTCGCCTCGTCCGACCGACGCCGCTCATTCCCCGACCGGCAGCTTCGTTTCGTTTTCGGATGACGCGAAAACCTGGACCAAGCCGCAGATCGTCGCTGAGCCGGGCCGCTGGTTGTGGCGCGTCACCTGGCACGATGGCAAAGCGTATGGTGTGTTGTACGAAGCTGGCAGCGACGACCGCACGTCCGCGCTGCTTGTGAGTCAGGACGGCGTCAAATACCGCACGCATGTGCGCAAACATCTCGACGACGGCCGGCCGACGGAGGCCGTGTTGCGATTCAACGACGACGACACGATGTACTGCCTGCAGCGCCGTGACGGCCAAGCGCCGTCGAACACGGCCATGCTTGGCGTCAGCAAGCCGCCGTACACCGATTGGGATTGGCACGATTTGGGCCATTACTTCGGCGGGCCGAATCTCATCCAGATGCCGAGCGGCGATTGGATCGCCGCCGGACGCCTCGTTCGCGACGGCAATCCAAAGACGGTACTGGCCTGGCTTGATGTCGAGAACAAATCGCTTGAGCCTTTCCTGGAGCTTCCCAGTGGCGGCGACACTAGCTACCCCGGCCTCGTGTTGCGCGACGGCGTACTGTGGATCAGCTACTACTCGAGCCACGAAGGCAAGGCCAACATTTACGTGGCGAAAGTGGCAAACATCGGCGGCGAACCCGCGCCACCAAACCTCGCGAGCCGGGCCGTCCCCGGCCCCGTTCACACAGTCAGCATCAGCAAACCCGCCCCACTCAACCCGGCCCAATCCGCCGCCTGCGACCGCTTAAAGTTAGACAAGAACGCCATCGAAATTCTCCTCGCAAAGCCGCTCTATGAATTCACCGAAATCGAAGTCGACACCTACCTGAGGTTTCTCAGCGCTACAGAGCCTGAGCTCCGCAAGCGGATCATCCACCTGGCCCGCAGGAACATCGGCCAGCCCTACGAAATCTATTTGCTCGGCGAGATGCCCTTCGAGCCGTACGACCCCCAGCCGCTGTACTGTTTGGGCAAAAGCGACTGCCTCGTGTTCGCCGAACACACCTACGCGATGGCCCTGTCGCACAACTGGCCCAGCTTCATGAAAATGCTGCAGCGCATCCGTTACCGCGACGGCAAGATCGGCGTTGCCACCCGAAACCACTACACGGAAGCCGACTGGAATATCTCCAACCGCTGGCTGGTTGAAGACATCACCGAGAAACTCGCAGATGGCAAGGCCGTGACATTCGAGCAAAAGATCGACCGCGCAAAGTTTTTGAAGAACCGCTACAAGCTGGACGTCGACATCCCGATCGAAAAGCACAAAGACTCATTCCTTCGATTTGAAGATATCGACCGTGCAAAAGGCGCGCTGCAGGATGGCGACTTCGTCAACATCGTCCGCGGCACCGTCAACAAAGACGCGCCGCCGAGCGAACTGAGCAACACGTTCGGCGGCAGCGCCTGGGTGGGCCACGTCGGCATGATCGTCCTCGGCGATTATGGCGAGGTGCACCTGATCCACTCGAGTGAACCGCGCGTCCGCGAAGAACCGATCGACGAGTACATCGCCCGCTCGACGAAAAACATGAAGGAACTCGACGCCAAAGGAAAGCCCCGCCTCCTCGGCTTCAAATTCCTCCGCCTGCGAGACAGGCCATTCGAGAACCTGCGCGAGGTCGACGGCGAAGATGCCCCCAAAGTGACGCTCCCCGACGGCAGCGAAGCAAAATTTTAAGCGGGAGGGCGAGGCTCCTGCTGAGCCTCGTTCCCTCAACAAATCGGCTCGGCAGGAGCCTCGCCCTCCCAAGTTGACCTACGCATTCTGCACGATCTCCCGCAAGCAATCGTGAAACCGCCGCAGACCCTGTTCCATCGGCATCTGGTACGGCCCCTGCGCGTTCTCGCCACGTTGCCATAGCGCGTTGCGGCCATTCTGCAGCGTCTGCGCCGCCATGTGGTCCTCGCCCGTCACTTCATCGAGCACGGCCAGCCCGATTTCCACGTAGTCTCGCCGCGTCTCCGCGATCCGCCGGTCGAAATAATATTCGCTGCGTAGCCGCGTGCGCGTCGGCGACAGCAGCGTGTACGTCGTCACCACCATCGTGAACGGATACCACTCGACGAGTTGCCCTGGAAACAAGCACAGCCAAATCGCCGCGAATGGCGGCCGTCGCCCATCCAGCACGTCGTTCAGCACTTTGAGATATTCGGCAAACTTCGGCGTCGCCGCCGGCGGCAGCGGCCAGCGGACATTCATCTGCTCGCAGAAGAACCGCTCCCCGCCGACGGCCTGCAGCGCGGCACGCAGGTCCGTCGGATCAACCATCGCCCGGAAACCGGGATGCACGACGCCAATGTGGTAATCCTCGAGATACACTTCGAGGAACGCCTTCCAATTGAGATCGTGCTCCTCTTCGTCAATGCGTTCCAGCACGTAGTCGGTCGTCGACAACTCCGTCCAGCCATCCAGCGGCGAAAGCTGCCGGCGAACATCGCGCGGCCCGGTAAACCACAGCCCGTTCCACTCCGTAAGATCCGTCCGCTCCAAATCGAGACACGGATACTCCGCAAAGTGCGGCGCGGCCAGTAGTCTACCGTTGAGGTCGTACGCCCAATTGTGGATCGGGCAGACAATGTTCTTCATCCACCCCGTGCCCGTGAGCATCTCCGCCTGTCGATGCCGGCAAGTATTTGATAGGAGTTGCGGCCGTCCCTCGTGGCGCACCAACAACCGCCCAGCCTGCTGCCCTCCGAGGACAGCGTAGTCGCCGTCTCGCTGAACGCGGCAAATGTGGGCAGCGTACGTCGGCCCCGCCGCAAACAACTCGCGCCGCTCGATCTCCAAGATCTCAGGATCGAAATACCACGAAACCGGAAGTCCAAGTTCGGAATCAACTTGGGTTTCAGGTCCAGCAATCGTTTGTGTCATCGCATCACCCTCAATTCCCGATTGCGGATGAGTTTTCGTTCTTTAGGTGCAAGACAGTCGCCACGAAAAGCACAAGAATCACAAAATCTCTTCGTGCATTTTTGTGCTTTTTGTGGCCAATCCTCAGTTACTCCACGACGCGAACCGTCTCCAGCGTCGGATCGCTCGCATACGGGTGCGCCCCCGCCGCCAGCAGTTTCCGACAAACTTCGATCGTCTCGCGCGTCACCATCTCCCCCGGCATCAACAGAGGTATGCCCGGAGGATAAAACATAACCATTTCCGCACAAGTGCGCCCAGCCGCCGAGTCCAATGCGACCGTCGCCTTATTCGCCAGCGCCGCCGCCCGCGGCGACATCGCCAAAGGCGGCACCGGCGGCTGTAGCAAATACGAACTTACCGCGTCTTCAGCGAGCCGGGGCGTCCCCGCCCCCGTGTTGTGCTGTTCACTTATCGCCCGCAGCCCCGCCAACAACCGCTGCGTCGCCCCCGCATCATCCCGCGGACTCAAAATGTAAACCACATTAAACCAATCCGCCATCTCGTCTTCGACGCGAAACTCCGTCCGCAAATAGCGCTCCACTTCGTATCCACTCCACCCCGTCCCGCTCACGTTCACCACCACCCGCAACGGATCGCGCCGATGTCCCGCCAGCCGCGGATCACCCTCCGGCCGAAACACCTTGAGCCCCGGCAGCGAATCAATTTCATCCTCCAACCGCCGCGCCTCCTCCACGGCCGCCGCGAACAACTCGCGACCCTCGCGCCACATCCAACGTCGCATGACGTCCAGCGAGGCGAGCAACAAAAAACTGGGACTGGTGGTTTGGAGAAAGTTTAACGCCTCTTGCACGCGCCCCGGTTCGATCACCGACTCACGTCCAACGTGTAACTGGGCTGAACCCACCAATGACCCAAGCGTCTTGTGGCAACTCTGCACGGCCAGGTCAGCACCCGCGGCAATCGCCGGTTGCGGGCTACCCGGTGGCAAGAAATGCAAATGGGCGCCGTGGGCCTCGTCGACGATCAATGGCACGCGACGTTCGTGACAAACGGCGGCGACATCCTCCAAATCGCGAGCCAGCCCGTAGTAACTCGGCCGCGTCAACAGCACCGCCGCCGGCTTCGGCTCCGAATCGAGCGCTGCCGCGAGCGACACGGGCGTCACGCCCAGCGCCCCACACTCCGGCAACACCTCATGCGGCACGAACCGCGGCGACGCGCCCGAGAGCACGAGCCCCGCCACCACCGACCGGTGAATATTCCGCGGCAGCGCGACCGTGCCACCCTGCGGCGCGGCCGCCATCAGCGCAGTCGCGATTCCCAGCGTGGAACCGGCCGAGAGATAGAACGTCGCCGCCGCCCCGAACAACTCGGCCGCCAACTCCTGCGCATCGCGCACGCAGCCCGTCGGATGGAACGTGTTGTCCGTGGCCGTCATGCCCGGCAAGTCGAGCGCGAGGCCGCTCCTGCCGACCAATTCGGTTATCTCGGCGGCCGCGAAGCGTCCGCCTTTGTGACCGGGAGTGTGGAAACCGTAGATGCCTGTCCGCGCGTAGTTGGCGAGCGTCTCATAAATCGGCGCCCGCTCCTGGTCTATCTTGTATGTCATTCTGAGCGAAGCGCAGCGTAGCGAAGAATCTCATTGGGGTGACGGAGATCCTTCGGTCGCCGAGCCTCCCTCAGGATGACGCCTGGCCCGTCACTTTCCGGCCACCTCGGCAAGCTCAGGCAACACATCGTCGGCCGCCACTTGCGCGGCAGCCACGGCCTTCTTGCGGCCTTTGCCGTTGCCGTTGCCATTCGTGTGGCCGTTGGCTTCACGTGGACGAGTGTCTCCGACACTCGAATCCGCGTCCGCCGCGGCGGACGCGTCCACATGCTCGATCCGCAGCGGCTGCATCGGCCGGGCGATCGTCGCCGGCGCCACGCCCGCCTTCATCGCGGAAAGAATGCCGGCCGCCTCGTAGTAATTCTGGGCGTACCGCAATTGGCCCGCGCGGAACGGAAGGGCACGCAGGTCGTTGCGCATCAGGTTCGTGTTGTTGCGAACCGCCACCACGGGGATCCCCTGCTCCACGGCCGCCAGCGTCGGCAAGCCAACGCAGCCGTCCGGGATCACGAGGGCTGAAATGTCCTCGGCCGTGATGACCGACGGATCGTAAACGCCCGTCGGGTTCAACAGCACCTGCGGCGCCTTGTTGAGCCCCTTCAGCACGCAGAACAGGTAAGTGGTCGAGATCACCTCGGCCGCCTTCCGCGGTTCCACGACCCCCCAACTCTCGGTCCGCAGCGCTTCGCTGCTCATCGTCGGCGCGTGGGCCGAAGGAACGTCCAGCACCGAGGAAATAAGGTGCGTGAGGATCGCCTCGACGCCGCCCCACGGATTCGGACCGCCCTCGCCAAAGTACGAGCGGTGAAGCTCGACCGTGTCGATGTGCGGCGTGATCCGGGTGGCCAGCGCGATGGCATCGTACGAGCTACGCTTGTCGCGAAGCACGTTCAGCAGGTTGCCGAGCCGCTCGATGCGTCCCGTCACGCGGCCCGAGTCGGCCACGCCGGTCTGCATGAACAGCTCCTGATCGAGAACCATCACCTCGCTGATGTCCATGCCCAGCGTGGCCCGGGCGCCTTCTGCGCAGTTAATGGTCTGATCGACGACGTTCGGCGCGTCGCGGCGGTCTTCGGTCACGAGGAGCACGCGGTTCTGCCGAACCTTGCGCAACCCGACCGTGCCCATCAGCAGGCGGCAAATGAGGCTGCCTTCCGCGTACAGGCAATTCTCGGTCTGCTCGTTGACGTCGGAGGCGTTGACCACATTCGGGTGCAACACGAGGTTGTCGCACACCGAGGCCAACAGACGAGCACTCGGCGTGGCGTCGCCCGCGTGACCGCCGATGGCGCAGTCGACGCCCGTCGGGATCAACATCACGGCATTGAACGCATTGGTCCGCGCCAGCCGGCGCTGCCGATAGTCGAACACCGAGACGTCGCTGTCGTCCGAGCCGTAAACCTTGGGTTCAACCGCTTCGATTTCACACTGGTGGCCGCCGCGGCTCTTGCCCGTCACGACCACGCGCAGCGGCGTGGCATCGTCGCCGAAGGCCACATCGGCCGCGTCGCGCAAGTTCGTCAGCGGCGAGGATCCGTTGAGCAGTTGACGAACGGTAAGTTGTTGTGAAGAAACTTTCATCCTATGCGCAGCTCCTAAATCTAAATTGTTTCCTTGATTGCGAATGGGTTCTTTAAAACCCAGCGAGCCGGGGCGTCCTCGCCCCCGAGTGGAGCGTCTCCGCTGAAAATCAGCCCAATTTATTCGCAAACGCTTTCCAAGCGATGCAAAAATGCGAAATCAGCTTCGACCAAAGAGCAAACAAGAACGGCCGCCGCGCCCGAGCGCTGGGGCCACGGGTCAGAAAGAGCCGTCACACACAAAATGACAGGCTCTGTGGTGAAGAAATCAACGACGGATGTGATCGCGCCAGCCGCACAGGCAAGGCGCGACCGGAATGTGCAGCACTTCCCACTGCAGCGCCGGACGGCGCAGCGGGCGAGTCGACCGCAAGCGCCGACGCAGCTTCAACATTCCGATGGTAAGAGCGAAATTCACTTCCGTTGCTTCCGTAGGTTAGGCTTTCCAGCCTGACCTTATACGATCGTAGGTTAGGCTTTCCAGCCTGACCTTATACGATCGTAGGTTAGGCTTTCCAGCCTGACCTTATA
>JAKEIB010000087.1 GCA_022614705.1 Planctomycetota bacterium
CCGCCCCTGCGTAAGTCGCCCGCGCGAGGGTTCACGTTCCCGCGTTCCAGCTCGTCTTCCGATTGCCCTCGCGCGTCGGCTGCTGCGCGGACCACTCGAACAACTTTACCATATCGCACTGACAAAGTCATCGGCCGCGCAAAATGAGCCGACAGTTTTTACTCCCTGCCCCCGCCCCCTGCCCACTTAGTAGTCGTACCACAGCCCGAAGCCGATTTGCTGCTCCGAGTTGTCGAAGATCTGGTATTGGCTGCTCTTGCCGTTGTAGTACTGCACGCCAGCGCGCACGACCTGGCCCGATTGGCCGCGCCACAGCCAACCGGCTTGCGTGTTGATGTCGCCGCCGAAATCGTGCTCCTCGCGCAGATGGCCGTTGATGGCGATGAACGGCGTGCCCTGCAGCCCGGTCGGGCCGGGTTGCGAAATCTCGGTGCCGAATTGAAACTCCCACGGCTTCGCGCCGCCATCGATGTTCACCGCGTACGCCGCCTCGGAATACAAGCGCATGATCGGAACCGGATAATAGGATGCGCCCAACACGATCGCGTCGCGAACATAGTTGATGCGGTCCGCGAGGCTGCCCGGATTGGCGATCGCGAACTCGTCGCCCAAGTGCGAGCTGAGGTGATACACGGCGAACTTGAACTGCCAATTGTCGATGCCGTACGTCAGCGGCACGCCGACGCGGTAGTCGGCCGATTCGAAGTCGCGGATTTCATCGAGCGTGAGTCGCACGATCGCCGCCGCTTCGACGTCGAGCTGCCAGCCTTGCGGAAAGATGCTCGCACCCGTGCCGTAGCGCAGCAATCCGACGCGGCCGCCCAGCGTGCCGTCCCAGAACGATTGGCTGCCCCGTTCGTCGAACGCCAGGATTCCCAAACGCGGCTCCCGCACTCCAGCCCAATAGGAATGGTAGATTAAGCCGTCTGGTAGCACCTGCCAGAACCAAACGTCCGGCGGGCACGATTCGGTAATCACGGGGGCGCCCCAAACGGGTTCAGCAACGTGCACATCGGCCACGCCGTGCGACGCGGCAGCATCCGGCGGCGCGATCCATTGCTCCTCCATCGGCATCGCTTGCACGACCTGGTACAACGGCGCGGCCGTCGTTGGGTATTGAGGCGCGTCATCCCAACCCGTCACAAGCACCGGGCCAGGCTGAGCAGCCAATTTTACCGTGCCATCTTCAGCGACCGCCGGCAGTGCGACAATTGCGCACACGCATGCAACGAGCGCAAGCGCGCACGCCTGGACGACGGTCGGGCGAAAGCGGGCAATCATGGTGAGAACCACTCTGCGGAAGTGGGTCGAGCCCTGCGGGTCGGCGCGCGCCTGGGCAAGCGCCTTAATTCATTCTCGACTCGAAATCGGGCGACAAGTTAGCGGATATCATTACTGGCGGACAGAGAGGATGCATGAACGCAATGGTCGACGAAGCGTGGCCGCGTCTCTACAATCGATGGCGGTTGAGATTCTGCATGCTATCAGCAGCCAGCGACGCTCGCTGCTGTCTTGCATGCACCATCGAACTATCGCACGCCGTTCGACTACACCTAGAGTTTATTCGCACCATGGTCCTGCTCGAAATGTCGATCACGCCGTTGGGCAAGGGCGAAAGCGTCAGCCAGTACGTAGCTGAGTGCGTTCGGCTCATCGACGAGAGCGGCCTCGATTATGAATTGCACTCGATGGGTACGATCGTGGAGGGCGAGCTCGACCAGGTGCTCGACTTGATGCGCCGCTGCATTGAGCAGGTCGCCAAGCACAGCGATCGCGTGACTTGCGCCGCCAAGCTCGACTTCCGCCGCGGCCACACCGGCCGCCTCAAAAGCAAAGTCGAAAGCGTCGAACAAAAACTAGGACACCCCGCCCGCAAGAATCCCTAACGAGCAAAAACCATTTACATCGCCCACGACGGACTGGCCGTTTCGGCGGCCAGTTTCCCACGCGCGAGATCAACTTCATGACCACCCCCAAACCCTTCGACCCCGTGCTGGGCCGCGTGCCGAGCGGAATCTACATCCTCACCATCGGTACCGGCCCCCGCGCCACGGGCATGCTCGCAAGCTGGGTGATGCAAGCCGGTTTCGAGCCGCCGATGGTCAGTGTCGCCGTGAAGCTAGGCCGCGACATGTGCGATTGGCTGACCGAAGGGCAGCCGTTCGTGCTGAATCTCCTCGGCGCTGGACAAAAGAATTTTCTCCGCCACTTCGGGCAAGGTTTCGAGCCCGGCGCGCCCGCCTTTGAGGGCCTGGCGATCACCCACTGCGCTCGCGGCGTACCCATCCTCAGTGACGCAGTCGGCCACCTCGAATGCGAACCGGCAAGCCACGTCGATTCTGGCGATCACCGCATCTTCCTCGCCAAAGTGGCCCGCGGCCGCCTCATTAATGAGGAGCTGAAGCCAATGGTCCACATCCGCAGGAGCGGGGCGAACTATTAGCGAGCAGGCCCGGATATGCCACTTCCCGATTTTAACAACGCCGGCGATTTGCCCGATCGCGTCTACGAAGCACCACTGTCTGAGGTTTTGTTTCGTTTTGGGACCAGTTCAACCAGTCGAAAAGTATTGGCACTGCGACTTGAACGAATGCATCGAATTGCAATTCAATCCGGTTTTCTGCTCCGATTTGTCGTGTTTGGATCCTTCGTTTCATCGAAGGAGAATCCGAACGATGTAGACGTATTCATGGTTATGGATGATAATTTTGATGTTGGCCGCTTAACGGGTGAAGGTCGGCTGCTCTTCGATCATGCGGCCGCGCAGAGCCATTTTGGTTGCAGTGTATTTTGGGTACGTCGAATGGGCGCGCTTGGCGGCGAGCAAGCGGCGATTGAAGATTGGCAAATAAAGCGAGATGGCAGCCGGCGCGGAATAGTCGAGATTACCGAAGAGTGACCGGCATGATTGCGAACGATAACGAGCTGCAAGTTACACTCGAACGCATTGAAAAGTTTCAGAAGCAGGTGGCACACCTTCGTGCCATCGAGGCTAATCCTGATAATTATCATGCGTCCGTCTCTGGGTTCTTGGCGGAGATCGACCGTATGCAGTTGGAAGTGCGAGAGTATTTGAGCCTGCATCCGACAGAACTTGTCGCGACGGATTGATCGGCCTTCTCGATCGATTCATTCATCGAAATCACAAGGAAAAGAGGCATCCGGACTCTAATGCTCAATGCGACCAACGCAGTAGCTGAACTCTATCGCGTTTTCGCCAAATACAGAGTCGGCGAAGATTTTGTTGGTTTCGATCACTACATAGAGCCGGCTCGGTCTAAATACCTGCTCTCTAAGCCCCTGAAAGAGCTGACGGCAGCAGAGTTAGACTCGTATGCTTTCAAAGCGATTAGCACTTGGGGGGATGTAGACCATTTCAAACATTTTCTTCCGCGTCTGTTTGAGTTAGTGCTCACGGACGACCTCCATTCGTTCTTGTCCGTGGAAGTTATGTTCGGGAAGCTCCACCATGGCCAGTGGACCGACTGGCCGCCGGACGAACGACAAGCAGTAATGTCGTATCTGCTTGCGTTTTGGTGTGCGCAGCTACAACGGGACGTCCACGAAATCAATGACGATACAATTGACACAGCACTTTGTGCGGTTGGCAACGCGTGTAATGACCTACGTGACTTCCTCGCGATCTGGATGCAGCAACGCGAAGCACCGGCCATACGACAATTGGCGCAATTCATTTTGATCAATGCGGATACAATCCTGAAGAAGCGGTGTTTGTGGAACGCTTACTGGGAAACGCGGCCGAGCGTACACCAAGTATTGGGTTGGATAGCGTCAGATGAGGTCTCAAGACAATTACGGGACTGCAGCGACTCGCTCTCAGAACATCTCACGTACGCGCCGTTCCAGTTAGAAGCGATCAAATCGGCCATTGCGTCTACACCGATGCGGCAAAGGCCGGCTGATACACTCGCGCTATGACGCAGAAAAGCGATCTGATCATCATTGGCGGCGGGATTGTCGGCCTGGCAACTGCCTATCGCTTTCTTGAACGCTTTCCCGGCAAGCGCGTCACTGTGTTGGAGAAGGAAGCCGCCATCGCGCGGCATCAAACGGGGCGCAACTCGGGTGTGTTGCACACGGGCATTTACTATCGGCCCGGTTCGCTCAAGGCATTGAATTGCCGCGCGGGCAAGCTGGCGATGGAGGAGTTTTGCCAGCGCGAGCAGATTCCGTATTTGCTTTGCGGCAAGATCATCACGGCGGTGGATGAGTCCGAATTGCCGCGGATGGAGATGTTGCTCGAGCGCGGGAAGGCCAATGGCGTTGCCTGCGAGCGGATCGGGCCGGAACGGATACGCGAGTTGGAGCCACAAGCGGCGGGGATCGCGGGCATTCACATACCGGAAGCGGGCGTTGTGGATTACGCACAGGTCGCGCGTCGGCTGGCCGAGCTGATTCAGGCGCAGGGCAGCAGCATTGTTACTGGGGCGCGCGCGACAGGAATTCGACGCGACACAAATGGCGCGATTGTCGAAACGACGGCCGGCGAATTTGCCGCCGAGCAAGTCGTCAATTGCGCGGGGCTCTACAGCGACCGCGTCACGCGATTCAGTGGCGTGCGGCCATCGGCGATGATCGTGCCCTTCCGCGGCGAATTCTACAAGTTGCGGCCCGAGGCACATCACCTGGTGCGGATGCTGATCTATCCGGTGCCCGATCCAAACTATCCCTTTTTGGGCGTGCACTTCACACGACGCATCAATGGCACGGTCGAGTGCGGCCCCAACGCCGTCCTTGCCTTCGCGCGCGAAGGCTATCGCAACACAACGATCAATCTTCGCGACGTGGCGGAGACGCTCAGTTTTCCCGGCTTCTGGCGGCTTGCGTTGCGGTATTGGAAAATCGGCGCCGACGAAATGTGGCGTAGCTTCAGCAAGCCGGCGTTCGTGCGGGCCCTGCAGCGGCTTGTGCCGGCGATCGAGTCGCGGTTCCTCGATTGGGCGCCGTCCGGCGTGCGGGCACAAGCGGTGAGCCGCGATGGGCAGATGATCGACGACTTCGTGATTGAAGAAACCGATCGCGTCGTGAATGTGGAAAACGCGCCGTCGCCTGCCGCCACCGCATCGCTCAACATTGGCCGGCTGGTGGTGGATCGGCTGGCCCCGCGATTCACCTGATCAACGCGGAATAGGATAGGATGGTGCTGGTTCTTCATGGTGTCGGGTGTCAAGTGTCAGGTGTCGGTGATGAATTCAATCTGACACCTGACACCTCTGCCCTACCACGGCGATTCCATTGTGGAGACAATCTGCTGCGCTAGTCGTTCGATTGCCTGCTGTTGCGACGTGGCCACCGATTGACCTTCTTCGGTGATCAAAGTCGCCGTCTGACCGATTTCGATAAGTCCGGGCGGCAGCACCACGGCTTGAGTCGGCACGATTGGCAGCCGCCGCCGATTCAGCCAGGTAACCTCGGCGCGCAGCTCCGTTTCCGCCAGCCGCGGATCGTCGAATGCGTTTTCGATGAGCGTTCGTCGCGTGTCGGTGATCAAGCGCGCCGAAAGAATGCTATCGGCGTCCGGCGTGCTGACGACTTTGTACGGCGTCTTGAGTTCGATCTCCTTGATGACCGCTTCTGTGAGCCGCTCGCCCAGATCGCGCCGGTAACTATCCGAATCAATCATCGGCACGTACACGGTCGTGACGTCCGGCGCGTAAAGCGAACCGGCGCCGACCTGATAACCAACGCAGCCGGTCAACATTAGCAGGCAAATCCAAAACGTCGGATATAGAGTTTGACGAAACAGCATTCTTCGGGCAAAGCATTTTTGAACAGGAGGAAACAGAGGAAACGGAGAGATGAAAAAGAATTGACTTCTCTGTTGTCTCTGTAGCCTCCTGTTCCAAAGATTTATCTCGTTGTTGCCGATGAGGGTCCTTCGGCCAGGCGGCCGCCTTTTTGCAGTTCAGGAATTCGTGCCACGCGCGCCCGCTCGGTGCTCTGCGGAAAGAGCTCGACGATCGCGCCCAGGGGCTTGGCGGGCTTGTCCGGTTCGCCGGCAATTTGAGCGACCCGGTCACGGGCCTTGGTGGCGAGTTCCGATCCGGGATGCTTTTCCATGACCTGGTTGTAATAATGCTTGGCCGCGCCGTAGTGTTTCGTGCCGTCGTAGTGCTCGGCCATACGATAGTCGCGCGTGGCCAGTTCCATGTTGAGCTGGCCTTCCACGGTCCGCAGCCGCTCTTTTTCCTCGCTGGTGAGCCGGCCGCCGAATTGCATGCTGAGTTGTTTCACGAGCTTCTTCGCCTCTTCCAACGGCGTGCCATCGTAGTCCTCACCCTGATACTTGCGAAGCTTCGATTGTAAGCCGAGCAAGTGCGCCTCGTATTGCAGCTCGCTCTGCGGGTATTGGCTCCTCAGCAGCGAGTAGTGGTAGTCGGCGTCCTCGTAGCGTTCGCGTTCGAAGTAGTTGTTTGCGGTCGCGATGATCGCGTCGTCGGCCCGCGGGCCAGTTGGATCGTTGAGCCGGATGTTGTCGTACGTCTTGATGGAATGTCCGACCGTGTCGAACCAAGGCCGGGTCTTGTCGAAGAAGTTGGGCGTCAGCGGCCAGTCCGTGTTGTGTTTCGCCTCAAGTTCCCAGTAGCGCGCGATGAGCCACTCTTGATAAATCACGCGGTCGAGATAGCGGGTGTTGGGATGCTCCTTCACGAGCTCGTCGTAGGCGTCGCGAGCCTTCACATAGCGGTCGTCGAAGAAGTAGCTCTCGGCGAGCATGAACCGGGCGTCCTGCTCGACCGTCGAATGCGGACCGCGCTCGATGGCCTCTTTGAACTTCGCGGCGGCCGCACGATATTTCTCCTCGCGAAACAGCCGGTCGCCTGCCGCGAATGCCTCGCGGGCGAACTGCTCGTTCGGCCCCAAGCCCACGGCCGTCTTCATCTTTTCGTATTGCACGCGCGGATCGAGCCCGGGAATCAGGCCGGTTTCCTCTTTCGCTTCGCCCGCTTCAATCACCCGTTCCGCGGCAACGGGTCCCTGGATCGGCCGACCATCGCCGTCGAAATAACCCTCGACACCCTCGACCATGTACCCCTTCTCGGGGTCGAAGATGCGGTCGTTCTTGTGCTGCTTCCACCACTCCGGCGTCCCCACCGGCGCTTCCTTACTCCAGGGCCATTGAGCGCGCACGGGCGGCGTTGGAACGAGACAACCGCACACCACGGCAGCAAGAAGCGCAGCGAGTTTCACGTGGACGCGAAATGTCCCGAGGCGCGGTGACAACAGACGTTTAGTCATGGCGGAGAATAAGCGCGAACGCGGGAAAATTGCGCGATGGAAGAGGGCGGGAAACTACGCGGTATGCTAGCGCGGCGTCAAGAGCAGAGGGAAATCGGCGTTCGGCTGTCAGCTATCGGCTGTCAGCTATCAGCCAAAGCAGGCAATGGGACGAAGAAGGTAACATGTCTGCGGGGTCCTCGCACCGGCGTGTAACGACGGCCCCACACGGGGGCGAGGACGCCCCGGCTCGCTTCAATCTGACAGTCGATAGCTGATAGCCTGTTTCTGATTACGCCATTTCCAGTGATTCTTTGCGCACCCGCTCGAGGCGCACGCGATTCACGCGGCGGCGGGAGGCTTCGAGGACGGTGACGCGGACTGCGTCTTGCCAGGTGATCGATTCGCCGGCGGTGGGTACGCGGCCGAATTCGGCGAAGACGAAGCCGCCGATCGTGTCGAAATCCTCGTTCTCGGGCAGCTCGAAACCCATGAGGGCGTTGATTTGATCGACGTGGGCGCGGCCCAATGCTTCGCACGTGTCGTCGTCGATTTTGTGCAGCTGGGCCTCACTCTTTTGGTCGTATTCATCGTCGATCTCGCCGACGATTTCCTCGAGCACGTCTTCGATGGTGACCAAACCGGAGACACCGCCGTATTCGTCGAGGACGACCGCGATGTGCGTGCGGCTTTTCTGGAAGAGCTGCAGCAGGTCGTCCACCGGTTTGGTTTCCGGCACGAACAACGGTTTGCGCAGCAGCTCCGACAGCGGCCGGTGCGGCTCATCGGCCCCTTTTGCTAATTCCGGAAGAAGGTCTTTGCTGTACAACATGCCGACGATATCGTCGCGGGTCTTGTCGAACACGGGCACGCGCGTGTGGCCCGAGTCGACGATGCTTTCGACCGCCTCGTCCCAGGGCGTGTTGAGCGGAATCATGTTGATCTCGGTCCGCGGCGTCATGATGTGCGACACCACGGCATCGCCCAGCTCGATCACGCCCTCGATCATTTCGCGGGCTTCTTCCTCGAGCAGACCCTCGCGGTGCCCTTCGGAGACGATCGTGCGAATCTCCTCTTCGATCGACTCTTCATCGGCGTGCGGCGGCGTGCGACCGGCCAGGCGATGAAGCAACGCATCGATGATGCGTGCGCTCCACACGAGCGGCAATGCAAGGCGGCCCAAAACATTCCAAAGCGGCCACGAGCGATAGAGGAACCGCGCGGCGGCGATCCGGGCAATGGACCAGGGAATCCAAACAATCGTCGCCACACTCATCGAACCCAGCACTAGCACGACGATCGCAAGGCCCAGCCACGGGGATGCGTCGGCGGGCATGGATGACTGCCAGGCCCATAGCGCGCCAGCGGAAATCGCCGCGGTGACAAGCACGGCAACCACCATCTCGACGCCGAGGGCTACCCGCTCGTGACGGCGCAAGATATCGGCGAACAATTCCGGCGCTTGGCGAGTGCGGCAGATTTCCTCTAATTCGCTGCGCGAAAATCCGTGGAGGGAGCGTGCCGCGATCGCAGCCAGGCAGGCTGCGAGAAAAGCCGCGACGGCAATCCAGAATAACGCGTCCGTGTTCACCGACTCGTCGCTCCCCAGCGCGGCGCGCGGGCTGCGCACGCCTGCTCAAATCCGAATTGCCGCAAGTACTTTTCTTCCGCCGTCCGCATTCGCTCGACGTCAACAGGCGACTTGTCGTCGTGGCCGACCAGATGCAACGTGCCGTGGATCACATACAACAGTTGTTCCGCCGCCGCGGGCCAGCCAAACTCCTCGGCGCCCGTCGCCGCCGTGTCGGCACTGATAATTACTTCGCCTTCCAAATGCCAGCCGTTGTCTTCAAGCACGAAGCTCAGCACGTCGGTTGGGTAATCGTGGTCGAGATATTGGCGATTGAGCTGCTGCATTGTCGCATCGTCGAGAACGGCTAGGCTGATCGTCGCCGAGGTAAACGCCGAATCGTGCAGAACCAGTCTCACGGCATCGACCAGTTGCTTCTCGTCGACTGGATGTCGCGATTGCTCGTTCGTCAACGAAACGTGAATGCCATCGAGTCGCTGATGCGCGGGAGGTTGAGGCATGAGCGTTAGGCGGTTTCCTGCCCAGGATACTTTACGCGGCCGTGATACACGGCGGTCAACGATTTGACGAGGCTGTCGCCGATCTTGCGAACTTCTTCGAGTGTCAGGCCGCACTCGTCGAACTGGCCGTCAAGCAATCGTTTGCGGCTGATGTCCTCGACCAGGTTCTCAATGCGCGCGGGCGTCGGCTCGACCAGCACGCGGCTCGCGCTCTCCACGGCGTCGGCCAGCATCAGGATGCCGGCCTCCTTGGTTTGCGGCTTGGGGCCCGGATAACGAAACGAGCTTTCATCCACCTCGGTGCCGTGCGGGTCGGACTTCTTGCTCTCGCTCGCCTGGCGATAGAAATATTCGACCAGCGTCGTGCCGTGATGTTGCTGAATGAAATCGATGATTGGCTCGGGAACTTTGCTTTGCCGCGCAAGATCGGCGCCGTCTTTTACATGTGCGATGATCACCAGCGTGCTCATCGCCGGCACCAGCGACCGATGGCGATTGTCGCCCTGCCCCTGATTCTCCGCGAAGTAACCCGGCTTGAGCATTTTGCCGATGTCGTGGAAATACGCACCGACGCGCACGAGCAGTCCGCGGGCGCCAATCGCCTCCGCTGCCGCCTCGGCCAGCGATGCCACCGTGATCGAATGGTTATACGTGCCGGGCGCCCGCCGAATGAGCTCTTGCAGCAGCGGGTGCGCCGGATCGCCGAGCTCGATGAGACTCAAGTCCGTTTGCACCTTGAAGACCTTCTCAACAAGCGGCAGCAGACACGTCATGAGCGAGCCGGCGATGACGGCCCAGATCGCCAGCAGCGCGGCGTTTTTGAGCGTCAGCGCGATCGGCTCGCCTTCCAGCGTGCCGACGCCGAGCGTAGTTAGCGCGGCGACGGCAGCGGCGAGAAAGCCGACGGACAACAATTTGCTGCGGCTGCGGACGCGTCCGAGCAGCAGGATCGCCCCCGCGGTGGCGGCCATTAGTACCACGGCATCCGAAAGTGCGTACCCTAGGGCTACCACGCTGATGAGCGTGACCGCCGCCGACAGTAGTAGCGCGATTTCTTGCTCGTACGCGATGGCGACGGTCATGCCGAAGAGCATCAGCGGCACCAGCTCGGCGCGCCATGCGCTGCTGGTCACGATAATGAGCGCCACGGTAACGACGACGAGCGCGAGCAGCGTGGCCAGCCGGCCGAGGTCGTCAATGATGCGAGGGTCGCGATGATGAATGTAAAACCCACATAAAACGTACAGCGCCACGTACATCCCCAGCACGGCCAACGAGCGCGAGAACTTCGCCGAAAATGGGCGACTCGCGAGTTCCGCGCCATATTCCAGACGAAGCTTCTTCAACGTTTCGTCGTCGATTGTCCCCGTGCCGCCCTCCGCGTTGCGAGCGCGGGCCAGCACCGTGCCGACAGGGATGACTTGCGTCTGCGTCTCAACGGCATCCTCTGCGAGCTGTTGCGCTTTGAGCGTGTCTTCTACATTGAGCTTCAACGTGGCCGGCAAGTCCGATTTCAGCCGCGCGAACACGCGATCTGCAACCTCGGGCGAAGCGATGTTCTTTTGCAGCGACTTTTGCAGCGCCGACGTCACGTTCTCAGCCAGCACGTCGCTCACCGGCACGCCGGTGCGATCAAATCCCGCCTCGCTGCCGACGCGCCTGACGGAGATCGTTTCCACGTTGGCCGTGTGCTCGGGCGGCAGCTTACCCAGCACGCCCTTCTCCATCATGGGCTCGAACGCGACAGTCAGCGCATTCTTGAACAAGTCCAGCGCCCCCGCCGCTGACAGCGCGTCGCGAAATTGCTGAAACTGCTGTTTGCGCTCGTCCTCCGTCGGCTCCGGCGTGCCCTGGGCGAGCGGAAGTCGATATGCGTTCCAAAGATCGGCAACGTCCTCCAGTGATTTGGCTGCCAATATTTCGGTGACTTCATTTTCAACTTTGGCGCGACGCTGCTCCAGACTGGCCGGATCGTGATCGTAGGTCGCAATGGCGAGGCTTCTCGCGAGCTCTTGAGCCTTCTCGGTGGCTTCCGGATCTTCGAGCTTGAATTCGGTGCGTGCGACGATGTCTCGCGGCGGCGCGTCGCCCCAATGATAAGGCGGTGGCGGGGGGGCCCAACCGCGTGTGATGCCCCACAGCAACAGCGCGGTCAACGCGCAGAGAGCCAATCGTACCAACACGTGCCCACGGCGCAGATGGCCCCACAGATTCCCCAGTACGCCGGGCGGCAACTCCACGGAGGTCACGCGGTCAATTCGCCGTTTCTTCTTGCTGCCCGTACTCATGGCATAGCCGAAAGCATGGAGCACGGAGCTCGGAGCCGGACGTCTTACTCCTGGCTCCATGCTCCACGCTTCATCGCTTCTTCTTCGGGCCCTCCTCGTAGGCGCGGACGATATCCTGCACCAGGCGATGACGCACGATATCGGCGCCCGTCAACGTCACATTGGCGAATCCTTCGACGTGCCGTAGGCGGCCGATCGCGTCGATGAGTCCGCTCTTGGTGTGTGGCGGAAGGTCGACCTGCGACGTGTCGCCCGACACGACCACTTTCGATTGCAGACCCATCCGCGTGAGAAACATCTTCATCTGCGGCACGGTCGTGTTCTGCGCTTCATCCATGATGATGAACGCGTTGTTGAGCGTGCGGCCGCGCATGTAGGCCAGCGGAACGACCTCGATCACGTCGTCGGCCATGTAGCGCTTCACTTGCTCGTAATCCATCATCTCGCGAAGCGCGTCGAGCAGCGGCCGCAGATACGGGTTGATTTTGGCCTGCAAGTCGCCCGGCAAGAAGCCGAGATTCTCGCCGGCCTCAACCGCCGGCCGCACGAGCACGATCTTGCCGATTTGCTTCTGCTTCAGCGACTCCACGGCTGTGGCGACCGCGAGATACGTTTTGCCGGTGCCGGCCGGGCCGCTGCAAAAAACGAGGTCACACGTACGGATTGCTTCGACGTACTCGGCCTGACCGGGGGTCCGCGGCCGGATCATTTTTCCGGCTTGTCGCACGTCGACCGGCGCCGTGCGGCCGTTGTTCGGCCCGCCGGTGACTTGCTTGATGATGTGCGTCACCTGGTCGGGCGTGAGCGAACCATCGCGGCCGACGGTGCTTTTGATCTTCTCAATGATTTCCGTGGCCTGGAGAACGGCCTGCTCGTCGCCGCTGACGTGGATTTTGCCGTCGCGGGCGGAAATCTTAGCCGGCACGCTGTCGCGAATGCGGCGGAGATGTTGGTCGCTGGCGCCCAGCAGCATCACCAACTCATCGGCGGAGCCGACCGGAATCGTCGCTTCAATCATTAAACGGTCGCGGCGGCATGGGGTGCCCGGCAACCGGTTCAGCCGGGCACCGGGCCGCCGCCGCTGTGGTTCCCAGGTTCGAGACTATTTCCAAATATACCCAATCGCCGAGGCGCCGTAATAGCAGACGCCCCAAGTCGAGCCGCAACCCGTTAGGCCTCAACCGGTTGCAACGGCGATTTCGATTATACGCCTGGCCACCATACCGGGCCAATCGCCGCTTGCGGCTTAGCGCAACGGCCTGCTAAGGCCCCAGAATCACCGCTACCCAGAACAAATACGCTACAGGGGCGGCCCCCAACAGCGAATCCAACAAATCCAGCACGCCGCCAAATCCGGGCAACCACGTGCTGGAATCTTTTACGCCGGCGTCCCGTTTGAGCAGCGACTCGGCCAAATCACCAATAATCCCGGCCGCGGCAACCGTCGCCCCAAAAAAAACGATCGTGAGTGGGCTGATGGTGATTGCCGACACTTCGACAATACCGCGCGCCCCCGCCGTGAATATAATCCACGCCGTGACAATGGCAGTCACCACTCCGCCCGCCGCGCCCTCCCATGTCTTTCCCGGACTGACAACGGGCGCGAGTTTATGCCGCCCGAGCCGCCGGCCAACCCAGTACTGACCGGTGTCGCTCATCTTCACCGTCGCGATCAGCGATACGAGTGCGAGCATTCCCAGGTATCTGTTGTTCCCAGGCCTGCCGTCCAAAAGCCGCAACTGCACCATGAACCCCATCAAACCGCCCACATAGAGAACGACGAAACACGTCAGCGCTAAATCGGCGGATGCTCTGCCCGGCGACTGAAACCGCATTAGTGTAGCGACCAGTGCCATCAGCAGCCCGGCAGCCAAACCGATCGTCAACCACCCAAGCTGGCCAACCGCCGCTGCGCCGGGCCAATCGCTGTTCAATACCCCAGGCACCCCGGCGGCCAGCACCGTCATCAAAGTGCCACCGTACACGGCCCACGCCGGCGGTTGATGCCCCTGCCGGCGAAACATCGCCAAGAGCTCGCCGGCACCGAGCAAACTTAGCGCGACGGCCACCGGCAACAAATACGCGCCGGGAAGCGCCGCCCGATAGTCGAGCACGCACAGCCCGACCAAAGCCGCGATGAACAACCCACCAAGAATAAGTCGCCAGCGGAGCATGCGTAGAGTTATAGAGCGATCGCAGCGACGGTGCCAGCCGGAAGGGATCGTTGCATTCTCGGCGTGTCGTCTCTAGACGTTTGTGCTATACTGTCTTCATGGAAATGACCCATCAGGCGCCCCTGACACCGGAACAGCTCGCGGCCATTACCGCCGGCGGCGGCTTCGCCCGCTGCGAAGACCCGACGACGCACGTTCATTATCACTTGATTCAGTACGAGCCGCCGACCCTGGACGACGACTACATCCGTGAAAAACTAGCCGAGGCACAAGCCGACATCGATCGAGGCGACTATGCTGATTGGGACCTCGATGAGATTAAGAGCGAGCTCCGTGATCGGTTGGCCAAGAAACAAACCGGGAAATAATCAATGGCCCGGATTGTTCGCGCCGCTTCCGCGAAGGCGGACGTCCTAGTGATCGCCGAGTATATCGCCGCAGATAAACCCTCTGCAGCAAGGCATTGGGTTGAAGAGCTTGACAAGACCCTCAGGCGACTTGCCCGTAATCCGCTCATGGGCGAGAAAGTGGACCATCTTGCGCCCGGCATGCGACGACAATGTTACGGCAACTATCTGCTGTTCTACGTGCCGATCAAGGGCGGCATCGAATTGCGCCGCGTGCTCCACGGTGCCCGCAAGATTGAGGACTTGTTCTGATATGGCGTCGCCGCTGCTTAGTCTATCGCCTTCGCCGGGTATTTGTGCATCAGGCGGAGCACGTCGTCGATTTGGTCGGGCGTGTGGAAGCCGATGGTCATGGCGTCCAAGAGGCCGAGCTGTTGGGCGTATTGGATGGACGCCTCGCGCTGGTCGGCCAGGCGGCCTTCGCCGAAGATCTTCATGCCGATGATCGCTTTGCCGTTCTGCTTCGCCGTGCGCAGCGCGCCTTCCACTTCTTCGCGCGAGCCGTCCATCATTACGTCCTTGCCGCCCTTCACGTTGATTCTGCCGAGGATCACGTCGACCCACGGCGCCACGGCCGCCGTTTGCATCGCGCCGAAATCGTGGCATGAGCAGCCCAGCGCGCGGATTTGGCCTTTGACTTTCGCTTCGCT
The DNA here is from genome assembly GCA_022614705.1 of Planctomycetota bacterium. Lineage (GTDB taxonomy): Bacteria > Planctomycetota > Planctomycetia > Pirellulales > Lacipirellulaceae > JABDGM01. The sequence goes on from JAKEIB010000087.1 coordinate 14,850, forward strand.
GAGCACTTCCATGTACGGCTTCATGTGTTCGTCCCAATCCGGGCGCATAAGGCAGTGCAGCAGCACGATGTCGACGTAGTCGGTGTCGAGCTCGTGCCGAAAGCGCTCCAGGGCGGTGCGAGCCATTTGTCGTCGTTCCGGCATGCTCGTCTGATCTTCCGGCCCGTCATATCGCCACCAGAGCTTAGTAAGAATCGCCAGCTTGTCGCGCTGCATGCTCCCAAGCGCTTCGCGGAAATAGATGTGCGTGCCGTATAAATCGGCCAGGTCGAAGAAGCGAATGCCGCGGGCGTATGCGTGCTCCATCAAGCCGACCAACTTGGCGAAGCCCATGCGCGTTTGATCCGACTGCCGCTCGCCGCCGTGGACGCCGGTACCCTGGCCGAGCCGCGACATTTCAATGCCCGTGCTGCCCAGCCTGACTATTGGCGGCGCCGGCGGGTGATCGGATGCGGCGGGCGCAGGAGCCTTCGCCTGCGATTTAGCGCCTGGCTCGTCGGCCCACAGCAGGTTGCCCGTTCCCATGGCGGCGGCGACACCGGCCGTGGCGCCCAGAAATCGGCGGCGACTCAGGTTATCCATGGCGACCTCCTCCCGGAGTGTACGACTTTAACTAATGCAAAAACTGACCTGTAGTTAGCCGCCGACATTTTATCAATTGCAGGACCAATTTGTAGCCGGTAGCCGCATGTAGGGTTGTCCTCATGCTAAAAACGGCCTATGCTAATGGCTCTAAATTCAAGCGAATCGCGATCACGTCTCGCAGGAGAATACGAGGATGACGATTGACAAGAGTTTGAAAGTGCGACGCGGGGCGACGCGTAATCGCAGCGTGCTGACGCGTGTGGAGCGGATCGCGCGGCTGCGGCAGGCCGACCGCTGGAAGGAAGGCGATTCACCGTTGGGCCTTCCCAAGGTCCGCGTGCGCAAGCTCACGATGAAGAAGAAGAAAAAGAAGAAGGATGAGGAAGAGGGTGCAGCCGCTGAAGGCGGAGCCGCCGCTGCCGCGCCAGCCGCCGCCGCTCCTGCCGCGAAGCCGGCCACTGGCGGGAAAGCCGCAGGTGGAAAAGCGGGCGGGAAGTAAATTAGATGGGGAGAATGGGAGAGGGGGAGAGGGGGAGAATGGGACACCCAGATTTCCAACTGAATCTTCCTACCTCCCCCTCTCCCCCTCTCCCCCTCTCCCCATCTCAACATGAATTCTTCATGCAACAAGCGCTGCGCGAGGCGCAAATTGCGTTCGACGAAGACGAAGTGCCGATCGGCGCTGTGGTCGTACACGACGACTCTTCCAGCGGCGAGCGCCGCGTGATCGGCGCGGCCCACAATCAGCGCGAGCAACTTCGCGACCCCACCGCGCACGCGGAGATGATCGCCATCACGCAGGCGGCCGAAGCGCTCGGCAACTGGCGTCTTGACGGGTGCACGCTGTACGTCACGCTGGAGCCCTGCCCGATGTGCGCCGGCGCAATCGTCCTGGCCCGCATCCCGCGCGTCGTCTACGGCGCCGCCGACCCGAAAGCCGGCGCCGTCACGACGCTCTACCAGCTTCTCAACGACCCGCGCCTCAATCATCGCGCGGAGGTTGTTAGCGGCGTGCTGACCGAGCCCTGTGGAGAAATCTTGTCGAAGTTCTTCCGGGAGAAGCGACGTATTCCGTAGGCTAGAAATTGCGTCGAGCGCCGCATCTGAATCGGGTGGCACTCTACGCCGTTAACCTTCAAGCATCTGGTCCGCAGATGTCGCAGATGCCCGCAGATGTTCAGATCAGCGGGCATCTTCATTGTAGCTCATGCCGATTGAGCGCCTTACCGTATCTGCGCAAATCTGCGACATCTGCGGATTGTTCCGTATTCAAAAGGGTTAACGGCGTAGGGTGGTACTGCTGACTTGTTCAGCGGTGGATCGAGGATAGCACATTGCGGTCAAGTGAAATTCTCATGCGTCAAACTGCAAGGCAATAACGGGAGGAGCACTGCTGGGCAAAGCCAGCAGTGGCACCGATTCGTAGGCGGGAAACCGCATCGAACGCCGCAGCTATGCCCCATGCGGTGTGCCCCAGTGGTTGCGGTACTCGCGGCGGGTGAGTGTGTTGGCTTCGTCGTCGCCGACGATTTGCTCGGTTTGGGGATCGAATGAGAGCGATCGGCCGAGGCGGGTGGCGATGTTGCCGAGGTGGCAGAGAGAGGTGGAAAGGTGGCCGGTTAGGGCATCGGCGTTTGGTTTTGCGTCGCCGCGGATGGCGGCGCAGAAATTTGCGACGTGGGCCACGTCGTTTTGCGGTTCCGGGGTGACGGCGGTTTTTACCGGCGCGTTGCCGTCGCCGCGGACTTCGATCTTGCCGCGGCGGCTGAGGAACATCTGTCCCTTATCTCCGTAGAACTCGGCGCCGCTATCGCAATTGTGCGGATAATTGGTTGACCACAGCCGCTGTTCGTAGATCAGCAGCCGGCGGCCAGCGGGTGGGCCGCTGGTGTTGTATTCGAAAGTGACTTGCTGGGTATCGGGGAATTCGACTTCATCGTGGAAATGGAAGCGGCCGCCGAATCCCGACACTTTCTCAGGGTGCGTATCGACGCCCAGGCCCCAGCGGGCGTAGTCGATGTCATGGACGCCGTCGTTCCCCATGTCGCCGGTGCCGAAGTGATACCACCAGGTCCAGCGATCGTGGACGCGATTGGTGCGATAGGGAGTCATAGTCGCCGGTCCGACCCAGTTGTCGTAATCGAGATTAGGCGGTGGATCGGCGTCGCGGCCGGGGGAAAGCGGCCCGCGGCGTTGGACATTCCAGCACTTGGCCACCAGGATGTTGCCGATCAGGCCTTCGCGCAGCAACTTTATTGCATCGATCATCATTTGCGTGCTGCGGCACTGCGTGCCGTGCTGCACGATGGTGCGGTTTCGCGCGGCGGCTTCGACGAGCAGCCGGCTCTCGCGAATGTTGTGCGAAATCGGCTTCTCGACGTAAACGTGTTTTCCCGCGCCCGCGGCCAGGATCGAGGCGGGCGAATGCCAGTGATCGGGCGTGGCGACGATCACCGCATCGACCGATTTGTCGTCCAGGACGACTCGCATGTCGGGTATGGCCCGGCCGGCATCGAGGCCCAGCGTGCTGGCTGCCGCGGCACGGCGCTCGTCGTCTACGTCGCAGACGTAGGCGACCTCAACGTTGTGCGTCGCCTGGAATAAACCCGCATCGTGAACGCCGCGGCCGCCACAACCGATCAATCCCACGACGAGCTTGCTGTTTGCGCTGGGAGCGGCGGAAATGTTTGCGGCGCGGAGCGTGGCGGCCGCCGCGATGCCGGCGGTGGAAAGTTTCAGGAATTCGCGGCGGTTGGAAGTTTCTTGCATGTTTGCACCAAAGTCTTGGTAGCTGAATTCGCAAGAATTCAGTCGTTATCAGTCTATCTGAATTCTTGCGAAATTAGTTACGGGTAGTTACTGAATTCTTGCGAATTCAGCTACGGGTGGAACAATCCATGTTATCGTTTTTTCGTCTCGACTTCGCGGCGGGCGGTCCAAAAAAGCGCGTTGGCCAACAGGCGTCGAAAACCGGGCTGCTCGAACGTGTCTTCCGCGCCGAGCGACGTGTAGACGATGCGCCCGTTCTTGTAGTCGCGAGTCCAGGCCACCGGCTCCGACAGCTGATTGGGAATCGTGCCGCGCAAGAGGACGTGAATGTCGTCGGCGTGGCCGCTGTTTTTGTAAAGCGGGTCTTGCACGGGCGAGATGGAAACGCCGGCGAGGATGGGATGCTTCCCGGCCTCGGGTACGACCTCGACCGTCGTCGTAATTCCCCGGTCGTAGTGACTCTGATAGTTTCCGCCGAGCACTTGGCGATCGAATTCGAGCCAGGTTTGCACGGCATGGCTGGCGGTGCGGATCGCCACGATTGGCCGGCCGGACGTGGCGTAGCGCTTAAAGCGCTCGAGCTGCTCGCCCTTCAGTTGCATCCGCTTGATGAACACCAGTGCAACATCGCAGTCGTCGAGCTGCTCAAGGCCAGGGAGATCATCCTCGGCTTCGCGAACGACGCGAACGGCATGCACGTTGTAGTTCGCTTCCAGAAACTTCTGGAATGGCGGCAGCGACTTTTCGGATTTGTAAGTGTCGCAGCCGGAGAGGATGCAAACTTTGAGCGGCTTTGCGGCCTCGGCCGGAACCAGGGATCCGCCGCAAATAATCGCGCAAAAGATGGCGACTAGCAACAATCGCATGGCAACCTCCGGAGCCGTATTGTGCGGCGGGGAGGCTCTGCTTGTCTAGCAGCAGGCGTTGCCGCGCCTTTAGTACTCCGTTCATACCAAAAAAGAAGGCCGCCGGTGGGTCAGGCCGGCGGCCCAGGGGGTGCTCGCCGTGGCGAGCGAAAGTTAGCGCGGAGCGTAGGGCGGGGAGCTGGGAGAAAGACGACGGATGCTTGAGTCCGTGATCCTTACTCCACTCCTTGCTCCCCGCTTTTTCGTCGAGCACGGAGCGACGCAGGGGGTACCCGGCTTGGAGCATGGCGTCGGAAGTCGTACTTCGAACTCCTCGCAACGTGCTCCGTGCCTTTTAATCGGTCGTGTAGGGCGGGTGTTCGCACCCACCGTGCACGTTGGCGATCGTTCATTCCGTCGCGGCGACTACTCGAAGCCTTCCTTGCGCATCTCTGAGGTTGCAGTTAGCGTCTTGTCGCCCAGGAACCAGGGCGAAGGCATCCAGCTCACGTCGCTGAACGGTACGGAGGTGGTCACCGTAATCGTGGTGCCCGGGTCCGCAGTGGCTGGGTCCGGCAAAACGGTGACGTCCACGCCCGGCACGGCGACACCCTCCGCGTAATCCGTCACGGCCGTTTCAACCTCGGTCATCGTGGCGCTGGTGGTGCTAGCGTGCCGCGCGCCGACGCGCGACGCGTTGATCAGCACTTGCTGCACCATCATCGCCCGACCGAATTCGAGAAATCCGATGATCAACAAGAAAAACAATGGAGCGATAATCGCGAATTCCGTGACCGCGGCGCCGCGGCGGGCGATTTGCGGGCGATTCGATTGCCAGCACGTTCGTCGCCGATGGCGCGGCGGGCGCACGGGGTGCGCCGGCCGCTCGTCAGCCGATTGGTCGGTCAAGGTCGATGGTATTAGGTGTCGCAACATGGTCTTCTGTCGATGGATTCTCGAATTAGCTCACGCCTGTTAGCGCACCAGCACTACGGGCGAATACACGTACTTGCTCGTGCCAGTCGTCGTCGAAGGGATGACGCCATTCACCAACACGGGCGCTACTTGGATCGTGACATGCTTTTGCGACATGGCGCCGGTCAACTTCACGGCCATGATGCGAATGCCCTGCCACCTGACGATCTTGTACTCGGCGTTGTTGCCGTTTTGGGTCACGCTTTCGAAGATTGGGATCACGCGCGGCTGGCCCTTGATGGCAGCCAATTCGTCCTTCACGCCCGAGCTGATTCCGGTGTCGCCGTTCAGGTAGAGAGCGCCGCCCTCGTCGAATTCCAACGACCGTCCATTCGCGGCATGGGCGGCAAAGTCCTCGGGCGAGATGCCGTGCAATATTTGCCGGGCAATGTCCGAGGTGCTGTTGTTCGCGCCGCCGATGTCGATGGTTCCGCGGTTGCCGGGCGATCCGGTGCCCTGCGGGAACAGGTTTACCTCGACAAATCCGTCGGAACCCGATCCGATCTGCTTGCTCTCGGCATTCCAGGAGTAATTGTCGCTGCTATTGCCGGCGACCAGGTCGTTCCAAGTCTCGAGGTCCAGGGCGTACGGCAGGAGGTCGACGTTCTCGCCGTTGGCGGGTGCCTGAAAACCGCGGATGTCGCGGATCATGCCCGCGACGGCCTCGCTCTGCAGGACCTGCCCGTCCATTCCGAAGACTCGCGCAAAGAAATACGGAACTTCACCGTTAATCGATGAGTTCTTGCGCAGCCGGACGCGGATTGCGTTGTAACCGTTCGCGCTGTTCGTTTCAAAAGCGCTTTGCGAGTTCTTGAAGTCGGAGATGTAGCCGAACACCACATCGCCATCCGGACTGTTTCCCGAGTTCTGATCGAGCGACATGGCACTGCCGGTAACTTGGTTGAGTGCGGCATAGTTCGCAGCGGTACTCCGAGCGGCGGCCACCGAAGCGGCCGACGAACTACCGTCGGAAAGCTTTTGGCCGTATTCCCAGCAAGCGGCCAGCGCGGCCGCGTCGGCCGAGCGTTGCAAATCTTCCTTGGCGGACAGCACGTAGCCGATGTCCACGCTGAACGCCACCATGCCGATCAGCACGACGGAAAGAATTGCGGCAAGGATCGTGATCGCTCCCTTGCGGGACTGGCGTTTATGTGGTCTTTTGCGTTTCATCGCGTTGCTCCCTATTTACTGGGACGGTTTATTGAATTCGCCAGCCTTGGCACTAAACAACTTGTAAGTTACTAGCTCATTCCTCCAGGCTCGTGTCGACAGGGATCGGCGCGTTCATTTCGCTCACGTCGCCGTTCTCTTTAATCCAGACCAGCTTGGTGAGTATTAAGGAAACGACTCGGTTCTCGGCGTAGCTGACTTGCGATTCGGCGATCGAAACACCGGGCCGGTAGGAGTTCAAGTTGGCAAGGTTGGTAGCCACGCTGAGCGTGAGCGGATCGCCGCCGAAATTTCCCCAAGTTTCGGATGCGCCTTGCAGCACCTGAAACTTCAGCGCTCCATCCTCCAGCGTCACCCGCTGCACCCAGGTGATGACCTCCTGGTCCTGGGCCAGGGTACCACCGCTGCCGGTAGCGCTGTCGACGAAATTTTCGCCGTCCCAAAGTTGCACCTGCATGCCGCCCGCCTCATACTGGGGCACGGTCACGTGGTTCAACGTGAACAGAAAATGCACGCCGTCCAGGTCGCCTTTGGGTGAGATCACCATCGTGGTTTGCGGCGCGCTGACTTCGGCGTCGGGCTGACCGAGGCGCAGCTCCCAATGTTCCTCCACCGAGACGACGCGGGATTGGCCCCACACCGGCGCGGTAAACGACAAGGCCAAAACGCACAAAACAGCACGACGCGTCAAGGTGCCAAATCGATGAGTTAGTCGCAACATCGTATGTTCCCCTTATTGATTCATTGGTTCGATGGGTACACGGAGCACTTATGAAACAACTGATCGACAAATAGGTGTCGTATAACGCCTCGCTGCGCGTTATGCGCCAAACATTCTTGGCGCGACAGCGAATGGCAATGGTGGGTCTGTTGTTGACGAGCGATTCGGCCGATTAGTATTGCCGCGACGTGGGCTGCCGACACCCAAGCCAGATAAGGTTGCCTGTTTTTCGTCGGCTCGTGACGTGAATATCCGTTGCCGGCGGAAGAGGCGTTGGACTTCGGAGAATAGTCGGCGCGATAAGCGCCGTTATTACCGAGTCATCCAATAGCAACCATAGCTCGATCGCCGGCCAAGGTCGGAGCGACTTGACATTTTCCCCAGAATTTCCGTGCCTGCACGGAACGAACGACGGTGCAAGCTACACGATCGGTACGACCGGACTGCAGCGCGTGCCATGCCCACGGCTCGGCGTGGGCATGAGCGGTTGGATACAAGCATGGCCACTCAGAGCAGTGGCCATGGCACTCGCGCATCGGTCTCGGACGAGGGGGACCATCCGCGGCGAATGGCGCCCGGCACATTTTGCTCCGAAGACTCCGCAATATGAGCCAGTCCCCGCCCATTTGGTTCGGCGCTCTTAGAATTCGGCGCCCAGCCGGATGCCGGGGCCGACGAAGCCGACTGTGCCGTCGTCGGTCGCTTCTGCGAGGACGTCGCTGTGCCAGTTCTGCATTTCGAAGTCCAGGCTGGCGTTGACGTCGATGCTTCGCAACCGCCGGCTGTATCCCAGGCCGGCGTACAGCTCGTGCACCACGACGTTGTCGTCGCGAATCCGGCTGTTGATGAATTCGTTGTCGTCGTCGCCGGCCCAGTCGCCGGCCAGGATCGACAGGCGGCCACCATAAGTCCAGCCAAAGCAGCCGTGGTCGCACGTGAACAGCGGAGTCCAGCCGTCCGCGGCCATCGTGATGCCAATCAGGTCGGAGCCGAAAGCCGCGTCCTCATCGTCCTCGATTTCGATGCCGGCCAGGCGGAAGCCAGCCGCCACTTCCAACTGCGACCGCCGCCCTTCGAACAGGTGCGTGGCCTCCAAATCCCAGACGTCGAAATCGATGTGAATATCGTCTTCGTCGCTCAGGCCGTTCGTGCCACGTCCGTAGACCCAATAGCGAATTCGCCCGCTGAGGTTGCCGACGTCGGTAAATCCGACAATGAAACGGGGCGAAAACTCGTACTTTTCCGAAAGCTTGCCGAACATATCTTCCACGACATGGGCGCGAAGGAAGTTGATTTCCACATCAGCGAAAACGTGCGGACGCTCGCGCTGCGGCTTCCCCCCATAGGGCTGAACGAAACCCATGTTCTGGCCGTACGGCGGTGCGCCCTGATATTGGCCGTATTGTGGCCAGGGACCCACGCCGTAGTCGCCCGGATACGCTTCCATGGTTGGGCCGTACTGCATCGGATCGCCGTACATCGGCCCTGCGCCCATCATCGGCATGCCGGGCGACATTGGGCCCGGATAGACCGGGGAGCCATCGGGGTAGATCGCGCCCTCGGGCACAACGCCTTGCAGGACGGGTCCGCTGCCGCTAGGGACCGCTTCGCCGTCTTCGACTAACTCCACGGTGGTGTCGTCGTTGTCGACAAATTCCGCTTGTTGAACCGAGCGGTCGGCCGACATTCGGCCGCCGGCCGGGCTTTTGCCGAAGCTTTCGCCCACCATCGGATAGAGCGCCTGCTGCGGCAGATCAAGTTGCGATGCCAACAGGGTTTCGCCCGTGTCGTGCCGGACGGTAACGATTTGATTCACGTAGGGATCGAGGTCGATGCCAGGCACCGGCTCGACATACCTTTGAATCGTTCCGGTTTGATCGGCAAGCGCGTACGGTGGGAAGCCGGCGGAGTCCTCAGGCGTTCTCACGAGCCGGGCCAGCGGTCCTCGCGACACCGGCGCTAACGGCTGAGCTATGGCGGCCACGCCGACGAGCAATGCAGCCGCCATCGTCAGCACGATCCGGACACGAAGAATGTTGCGCGCGTTAAACATTAGTAACGGTTCCATTCGGCCCACGTTCGGACGTCGATGGCGGCGAGCAGCGCGCATCGCTTCGGAATGTACATGTCATCCTGAGGGAGGCTCGGCGACCGAAGGATCTCCGTTCCCAACGAGATTCTTCGCTACGCTGCGCTTCGCTCAGAATGACACACGCGCCCTGCGCCTGACGAGAAGGTAATCCGATGAGCGGCGCGGCTTTTAGCACACGCGCCCGAGCGCACGCAAGATGACTCGTGTGATAGCAGGGAGCAGGGGGCAGAATTCCTACTCCATGCTATATCCTGACCGTGCCAGCGTCGCTATCGCCGCCGCTGCCCAAGCGCCGGATAGTAATGGCCGTAGAACATGAACACGGTCTGATGGCCCGTCGGCGGCTGGCTCGTCGACCCCTGGGGATTGAAGTCGCTCTGTGCGGCAATCGACTGCAAGCGGCGGGCAATGTCGAAGTTCTCCCGCTGCAACCTGTCGTTTAGTTCCTGCTGCCGCAGCTGTGGCCGGACCAACGTCTGATAGTTCAAGTCGCTTTCCTGATCCAATTCATCGCGAAACAGATTCAAATAGGGGCTGACGGTGGGCGCGGGCGAGAAATTCGAAAACGGCTTATTGAGATTCCCGAAACTTGAAAGCCCCGTATCCAGTCGGCTGCCGGGGGCCGAGCTTTGGCCGACGTTTGGAATGCGCGCCGTGTTCCGGTTCAACGTTTGTTGATTCAAGCTATTGATGGAATAACCCGTCCCAATGCCACCGCGGTAAATCGACCGCAACTCCTCGGCTGCGAAGCCGCCCGTTCCCGAAAGCGGTGTCGGATTACCAAATACCGACGATTGCGCGACCGACGCGCCACAAGTCAATACCCCGATTCCAAACGCGCACACCCAAACGTATTTGCCGAACATCACTCGACCCTCCGTCGCGTGGATCGAAACAGAGCACTTGGTAATTCTAGATTCCATCGGTTCAATGGGCAATTATTCGATCAAAAACCCCGTGAAAAGGGCGGCCTTACCTCCAGCCTGTACGCGCCCTGCGCAGGCCGCAACGGCTGGCCGGGGACCTCGCCGGAAAGATTTTCCCACTTCGGATGCAATATCTGCTAAAAGCCGTCTAACCGGTTCACGGTTGGAAAAGTAGGCCTCGCGCTCCGCGAGAGGTAATGCGTCTCGCGGCTTCGACCGTGAGCTCAGCCGAACGGAGCGAGATGTCTACCGGACTGCCCTTGTCGCGGACGCAAGGTTTTCCGCGCCACGGCGGCCGCTACCGGAACCGATCGCCCAGTTGTTGGCGACGCGCGGCGTCGAGCAGCTTTTTGCCAACAGGTGGCCGCTTTGGAAGCGGCTCGCGCAAAGAAGGGGGGGTCTCGCGATCAATTTGGTAACGCACTTGGATCTCGCATTGCGCCAGGCCGGTTGAGCTTCATCTCGGCCCGGAAGACGCGGGAAATGCCCATAATTACGGTCCGAATGGCTGTCGGCGCGTTTTTTTCATATTTCTGCCGAGTTGCATCTATCTCCTTCTCTGGAAAGTGTTTAAGGCAAATTGGCGGCGCCAGACGTGCTCCTCCATACGGCGACAACGTTTGTGCCTTCCTTAGATTCTCCTATGATGCAGTAGGATTTCGCGAGTTTTGCAGGCTCGGCGGAGAGTCCGGCGACAAGCTCGTTTATCCCACGCCGCTGTAAACAGCGGTCCCACCCCGCCGCCCATCGCGCTGCCAGTTCCCGCGGCAGAATGGGCCGGAAATCGATCACCCAGGCATTTCACCGCGTATGAGTACGGCCGAAGCACTGCCGGTCTCAGTTCCTCTGCCCGCCCTGGCTGGAGTGGCTGTTCCGCGTTCGCGACGACGTCGAACGCTCGGCGCCGTTCTGGCGGAAGCCCAAATGGCTGAGGTTGCCGCCTTCGAATTTGCCGGCGGCACGGCGGCCGTTTTCACGAATCGCTCCCCGCAGAAGGAGACGCCGAACGAAGACGTAGCCGCCCTTTGGCCGGCCGGCCCGGGTCGCGGCGTGCTGGCCGTGGCCGATGGGCTGGGCGGACACGCAGGCGGCGAGCGGGCTTCGCGGCTGGCCATCGAAAATATCCAGCGTTCGCTCCAACAAGTTCTCACTCCAGCCGACGAGCCGCCGGTGCCCGATCAGTTGCGCGGGGCGATTCTTAGCGGCATCGAATCCGCCAACCAGGCGGTCCGCGAGCTTGGCACCGGCGCCGCCACCACGCTGGCCCTGGTCGAAATCCAGGACCGCACGATTCGCCCCTACCACGTGGGCGATTCAGTGATCCTGCTCACCGGCCAGCGCGGCAAGCTGAAGCTGCAAACCATTTCCCATTCTCCAATCGGCTACGCCGTCGAAGCCGGGCTGATGGAGGAAGAGGACGCCATTCATCACGAAGCGCGGCACGTGATCTCGAACGTGATCGGCTCCGAGCAGATGCGGATTGAAATCGGGCCGCCCCTCGAAATGGCGCCACGCGACACGCTGGTGCTGGCCAGTGACGGGCTTCTGGACAATCTGCTGCCCAGCGAGATCGTCGAATTCGTTCGCAGTGGGCCGCTCGATCAAGCCGTGGGCGCGATGGTCGCGGAGGCACGTCGGCGGATGGCAAATCAAGATGGCAGCGCGCCGTGCAAGCCGGATGATCTCACCGTCATCGCGTATCGGGCGAGCTAAACCGCAAGCAGTGGACGCAACGTCATCCACTTCTGGCTCTCGACCCTCGACCCAAAAAAGGCTGCGGCCAATCGCTCGAGGCGTCGGCCGCAGCCTTTCTAAAGTTCAAACTTCCGGTTGATTGCGACGATGAGGAGTCGCTCGAAGAAAGGCGAGGCCGGACTATGCTGCGCACAGCCATGTGATCGACCCGGGCCAATCGTAATTATGGTCCTCCCGACGG
>JAKEIB010000088.1 GCA_022614705.1 Planctomycetota bacterium
CGCATACCCATGCGCTGATTGATTTGTCGCAACACCTTATGGTACAACGACTTAGGCTTGCGATGGCGCTGTGAAGAAAACGAAATTATGCGCGCGCATAAGAAGAGTCGCGGGAGCCGCCAGTGATTGAGACCAGCTTCAAGCGACAGTTGATCGTGGCGGCGTGGCTGTGCGCGCTGCCGATGCAGGCGGTCGCGGCTGAACCGGCGAAGCCGCAGTTCGCCGCCGAGCAGGTTGAGTTTTTCGAGCGCGAAGTCAAGCCGATCCTCAAGGCCAACTGCGTCGCCTGCCACGGGGCCGAGAAAAAGGTTCAGGGGGGCCTGCACCTGACCAGCCGCGAGGGGGTGCTGAAGGGGAGCGAGAACGGGCCGGTCGTGTTGCTCGACAAACCTGAGGAAAGTCCGCTGCTCGCCGCGATTCGCTACGAGAGCTTCGAGATGCCGCCGAAGGGGAAGCTGCCGCAGGCCCAGATCGACACGCTGGCGAGGTGGATCGCGATGGGTCTGCCGTGGGCCGAAGGGGAGAATGGGAACCTGGCTCACCGCGGCCCGCCGGTCGTCGATGACGCGGCTCGCAATTTCTGGTCGTTCCGGCCGGTGGTGCGACCGGCGATTCCCCCGGTCAAGGACCAGGCTTGGGTCAAGACGCCGATCGATGCGTACATTCTGGCCAGGCTTGAACAGAAAAAATTGCGGCCCGCGCCGCCGGCTGACAAGGCGACGCTCTTGCGGCGGGCCTATTACTCGGTCATCGGCCTGCCGCCGACGCCCGAAAAAGTCCAGGCGTTTCTGACTGATACGTCGCCGGACGCATACGAGAAAGTGGTCGAGGAGCTGCTTGCCTCGCGTCACTACGGCGAGCATTGGGGCCGGCATTGGCTCGACCTGGTGCGCTATGCAGAGTCGAACAGCTTCGAGCGCGACAATCCCAAGCCATTCGTCTGGCGATATCGTGACTACGTCATCCGTTCGCTCAACGCCGACAAGCCGTACGACGAGTTCATCCGCGAGCAGCTCGCCGGGGACGAGTTGGACGAGGTAACGGCTGACTCGCTGATTGCGACCGGCTATTACCGGCTGGGACTATGGGACGACGAGCCGGCCGACCCGCTGCTGGCGTATTACGACGGCCTGGACGACATCGTGGGGACGACGGGGCAGACGTTTCTCGGCCTGACGGTCAACTGCTGCCGCTGCCATGACCATAAGATCGACCCGCTGCCGCAGCGCGACTACTACAAGTTCCTGGCATTCTTCCACGGGATCCGGCACTACGGCGACCGGAGCGATCAATCGGTCGCTGAAGCATCGCTGCGGCCACTTGGCTCATTGCAGGATGACGACAAGCACGTCCGGTTGCTGGGCGAGTGGACCAAAGAGGTCGAGCAAATCGAACAGCAACAGCGGGAGATTGAGGCCACGATTGCCGACAAGTTGCCGGGGGGCGAGCGCGACGATTTCAAGTCGCCCGGCAGTCGCGTGCGGCTGATGAAAAAGCACATCGGCACGCTGATGACGCAAGAGGCGTTTGATGCCTATGTCCGTCTGAAGTTTGAACGGGCCCGGCTGGAGCGCGACCGGCCGCAAGCGGCGGCCCAAGCCTTAGTGGTGAAGGAGCACGAGACGCCCCGCGAGACGTTCATCCTCTTGCGCGGCAATCCGCTGAGCCACGGCGACCGCGTTGAACCAGGCTTTCCCGCGGTCTTGTCGGCCGCCGGTAGGCCAGATCCGCAGATCGCACCGCTGGCGGGCAAGCGCGACTCGTCGGGCCACGAATCATCAGGACGCCGGCGCGTGCTGGCCGATTGGATTGCCAGCCCGGCTAATCCGCTCACCAGCCGCGTGATGGCCAACCGCGTCTTTCAATACCACTTCGGGCGCGGGATCGTACGGACGTCGAGCAATTTCGGCTACATGGGCACGCCGCCGACGCATCCGGAGCTGCTCGATTGGCTGGCGAGCGAGCTGGTTGAGCCGCAGGCGAACGATGTACTTGTTCCAACGGCGAGTGTGGGGCGCGAACGGGCGAGCGGTGGGCGTCAGCCCACTGAGCCCGCGTGGTCGCTCAAGCACCTGCACCGCCTGATTCTGCTCTCGAGCGCCTTCCAGATGTCCGGGCAGATCGACCCGGCTGCGGCCAAGATCGACCCGGAGAACGACCTGCTGTCACACTTTGATCTGCGGCGTCTGACCGCTGAGGAGCTGCGCGACTCGATTCTGGCGGCTTGCGGCAACTTGCACTTGGGGAAGCAGGACGGTCCGAGCATTTATCCGGTGATTCCCAAGGAGGTGCTGGCGGGCCAGTCGATGCCGGGCCACAACTGGGGCCGTTCGTCGTCCGAAGAAGCTGCATCGCGCAGCATCTTCGTTCACATCAAGCGGTCGCTCGCGGTGCCGATCCTGGCGGCATTCGACGCTCCCGATCCAGACGCGCCGTGCCCCGTGCGGTTCGCCACAACGCAGCCGACCCAGGCTCTGAGCCTGGTGAATAGTGAATTCGCCAATTCGCAGGCCAAGCTGCTGGCCGAAGCGGCGCACAAGCATGCGGGCGAGCAGGCGGCCGATCAGGTGCGGTATGTCCTGTGGCGCGTGATGCAGCGCGAGCCGACGCCCGCCGAGATCAGCCGGGGTGTAGAATTCATCGAGACCAGCCGCACCACGGACAAGATCGAGGACTCCGAAGCGTTGCGGCGATTTTGCCTCATTGCCTTGAATCTGAACGAGTTTGTTTATTTGGAGTAGACGTAGGGTGCATGAGTGCAACGAAATGCACCAAGATTCATGTCACCACGAACGATCGGTGCATTTCGTTGCTCTCATGCACCCTACACTCTCCCGACCTCGGTAATTCCATGCTCCCCAACTTCTGCCACCGCACCCGCCGCGAGTTCCTTTGGCAAGCCGGCGGAGGATTTACCGGCGTCGCCCTGGCGGGACTCTTGGGCGACGAGTTTTTTGCCCGCCAAACGCTCGCCGCCGACGGCCAGACGAAATATGCCAATCCGCTGGCGGCCAAAAAGCCGCACGCCCCGGCGCAAGCCAAGAGCGTCATCTTTCTTTACATGTACGGCGGCCCCAGCCACATCGATACGTTCGACTACAAGCCGACGATGGTGGGCATGGACAACAAGACGATCGCCGTAAAGACGTTCGGCCGCGGCGGACACAAAAACCAGGGCCGCATTGTCGAGCCGCGGTGGAAATTCAAGCAGTACGGTGAGTGCGGCAAGTGGGTCAGCGAGCTGTTCCCGCACCTGGCCAGGCATGTGGACGACATCGCGTTTCTCCATTCGATGACCGCCGACTCGCCGATTCACGGCTCGGCCATGCTCCAAATGAACACGGGCAGGATTCTGAGCGGCAGTCCGTGCCTGGGTTCGTGGGTCAACTACGGCCTGGGGAGCGAGAACGAGAACCTGCCCGGCTTTGTCGTGATGCTCGATCCGCGCGGCGGGCCGATCAGCGGCGCCAAGAACTGGTCGAGCGGCTACATGCCCGCCCACTACGAAGGGACGATGTTCCGCTCGGGCAAGACGCCGATCCTCGACCTGGCCCGGCCCGGCGAGCTGAGCGAAGGGGCGCAGCGGCGGCTGCTCGACACGCTGCGCGAGTACAACGACGAACATGCCGCCCGCCACGGCAATAACCAGGCGCTGGCGTCGCGGATCGCGAGCTACGAGCTGGCGTTTAAAATGCAAGCGACGGCTCCCGAGGCGACCGACCTGGCCGACGAGCCGGCGAGCATGCAGGAGCTGTATGGATTGAACGATCCCAAATGCTCGACCGTCGCCCGGCAGTGCATTCTCGCCCGCCGGTTGGTCGAGCGGGGCGTGCGGTTTGTGCAGATTTATTCCGGAGGCGCCCACAACGACGACAACTGGGACGCGCATGGCGACCTGGTCGAAAATCACAACCTGCACGCCGGTGAAACCGACAAGCCGATCGCGGCGCTCCTCGCCGACCTGAAGCAGCGCGGCCTCTTGGATACCACGCTCATCGTTTGGGGGGGCGAATTTGGCCGCCAGCCGACTGCCGAGTATGCTTCCGGGACGGGCCGCGACCACAACGCCTACGGCTTTACGATGTGGATGGCCGGAGGCGGCATTCGCGGCGGCGTAAGCGTAGGCAAGACCGACGAGATCGGCAGCGCCGCGGTCGAGCGGCCCTTCCACGTGAAGCACCTACACGCGACGATCCTGCATCAACTTGGCCTCGACCCCGACCGGCTGACGTACTTCTACAGCGGCCTCGATCAGAAGCTCGTGGGCGTTGAAGGGGCCGAGCCGATCCACGAGATCGCGGGATAGCCCGCGACCCTGCCCGCGCCTCACGGGACGAAACGCACGACTACGTCAAAACGTTTGCAAACAAGCCGCAGAACAGAGAAACTGGCCTTCCTTCCAGACCCCTGATGTCGCGTTTAACCGCTTTGTAAGCGGCTCAGACGGCAAAAGAACAACACTGGTCGACCTGATCAATCGACTCGGATTGTGTTTGTTTCCCTGTTTCACGTTTGCATTTTGGAGTTTCTTGCCATGAAGACCTTTGCATTTGCGCTTGCCACCGTGGTCGGACTCTGTACGTTATCGGCACCTACGCCGGCTCTGGCCATATGGGGTTACATCCCGCCACACGTTTCCAAAGTCACGTACGCCGACGGCACTCCTCAAAACCCCGGCGCGCCGCAGAACTTGGAGACGTCCGTAGCTGTTTACTACAGCCTGTCGACAGCTTGGTATCCCAACGGTGTCAACGAAATCGTTGAGCTTTATTTGGAGTGCGACGACGGGAACGCGAATTTCGAGTACGTGTTGGTGGACAGCCAGCAAGAGGGGCCGCGCTTCACGTTCTCGACACGGCTTACGCATCGATTTCGGAGTCTGCTAGCTGCACAATTTCCGCTGATTTTTCGACAAACTGCGATGCACGCCGCCGAATCGCGGCGCACTCGC
>JAKEIB010000089.1 GCA_022614705.1 Planctomycetota bacterium
ACGCTGGTCAGCGTGACGGCATTGGCCTCGGTGATGTTGATCGCCCCGGCTGCTGTGACGGCGGCCGAGAGGTTGTTCACGTTGGTCCCCACCGTGATGCCCGTGCCGGCCGCGGCGCTCAACGTCGGGGCCACGACGCTGGGCGTGCCGATCGAGCCGTCCGTGATCGATCCGCTGCCGGCATTGAGCGTCACCAGGCCGCCAGCCGTGATCACGCTGACCAAGTTGTTGAAATCGATCTGCTGGCTATTCAGATTGACCGCGCCTCCGGCAAACGTGACGGCATTGTTGACGTCGATCATGTCCGCGCCGACGCCCGTGTCGATCGTCAGGCTGGTGACCGCCGCGCCGCCCGAGCCGGTGGCGGTATTGAGCGTGATCGTGTCGTTGCCGTCCGAGGCCGTCGTGATGATCCGTAGCTCGCCGGCATTGCGGACGGCGTGGGTTTCGATGCCCAAGCCGCCGCTGGTGCCGCTGACTCGGATGGCGGCCACAAGACCGGTCGCGAAATCGACCCCATCCTGGACCGTCAGGATGTCGTCCGCGCCGACCAGAGGAATGCTGACGAGGCCGCCGCCGCCGTCGATGTCGAGCGGCTCGATATTCTGGTAGCTGACCAGGCCCGCGCCGGTGACCTGGAGCGTGCCAAAGTTGGGACTGGCGGCTGGCCCTCCGTTTGGAGTGGAAACAATGCCCAGGCCGGCGGCCCGGATCGCCAGGCCGTCGCCGGGGGCAGCCAATTGGGAGCCGCCGTCGTAATTCACCGGCGGGAGCGCGCCGCCGGAGTAATCCAGCAGCAGATGGTCGTCGCCGGCCAGCGTGTTCACCTGGATGTGGCCGGTGATGCCGGCGAGCGGGACCGCGATGGTGTTGAGATCGACCTGGATCACGCCGGGGCTGGTGGTGGTCAGCGTGTTGCTGGGATCGTGGATGCGGAGGAACGCGCCGCTCAGCTTGACGATGAGGTGGTCGTCCGTGACGCTGCCGACGTCGGTGACGAGGAGATTGCCGCCGATCACGTCGACGGTCGTTGTGCCCGTGTTTTGGATGAGAACGACGTCGTTGCCGTCTCCGCCAACGTAGGTCAGGCGGAAATTCACACCGTTGATGGTGACGAACGAGCCTTCGGGCCGGGAGGTGAACACAAAGCCGACTGGGTCGTTCCCGTCGTTGTTGACGAGCACGATCTGCTGGCCGGGCGAGGAAGTAATGGTGCCGCTCGCGTTGAGACCTACCGAAATGGCGGCAGCGATGCTTCCGGTGACATTGAGCTGGTCGTGCTGCGAGCCGGGCGTACTGCCGTTGACTTCGAATTCAAAGAACGCAGCGGAGCTAAACAAGCTGACGTTGCCGGTGCTGAGGATTCCGGCGCTGGCTCCCGGTGCGATCATTCCGCCGCCGGATACATTACCGACTGTTCCCGTGCCACCGAGCGTTCCCGCAAGCGCGACTGTTACGTTGCCAATGGAACCAGGCGAGAAGACATTCAGGCGGCCATTGTCGACGCTGGTCATGCCCGAATACGTGTTTACGCCGCTCAGGTTGAGCGTGCCAGCCGTGGTCTTGGTGAGGCCAACGGCGCCGGCCAGGATCGCACTGACATTGCCGCTGCGGGCGTCGATGGTGCTCATGCTGGTCAATACGCCCGTCGTGCCGGTGACGTCGCCGCCATTGATGATGAGCTGGCTGATCGTGTCGTTGAAGGTGGAGATGCCGAGCGCCGCGCCCGTTTCAACTTGGACCTTAGTGTTGTTGTTGATCGTGTTGCTTGCGGAGAGATTGAACGTTCCACCAACCAAATGAACGGTACCCGTACCAGCACTCACGCCCCCGAACCCTGTGCTCACGATATTGGTGGAATCCGCCTCGTGCAGGAATTGGCTACTGCCAGCCGTGCTTTCGAGGCTGGCAACCGATAGGCGAAGTGGACTGGCCGCGGAGCCGATCGCGCCATCCACTTGGAAAATGGCGGAAGCCGTCGTCACATCCACGCCCGTAGCGTCTGAGGAGACAGCGCCGTTCCCGCCCAGTACGACGCGCACTGGGGCGGCGAGTGAACCGCCAGCCTGGAACGCGATTTGACCTAGACTGTCTCCAACCAACCCAAGTTGGGACACGTTGGCCGGACTAATCGCTGCGCTAATCGTCGCGGTGCCGCTTCCGCCAAAGCCATCGAGCCCCAGGCGAAGAAAATCAGCCGTGATGTGGCCGATCTCGGCCGCTGAAAGCTCAAGCGTGTCAACAGCCGAATTGGTTGTTGAACCCAGGTGGAGATTGTCGAAGTCTACCGTGTGTTCGCTGGATATGAAAATGTTCCCTCCGGGCACCTGGACTGGGGCTTGAATTTCCATCTTGTCGGCTTCGATCTGGCCAAAACCAGTGCCTGAGACCGGCGCATTGATGGCCAAGAGCGCCTCATCGCCAGAGAGCACCAGAAAAAACCCGCCGGCATCGGCATCCACCGGCTCGTTGACCGTCAAACCGTTCACGGCGCCAAGAAGGACAGCACCGCTTGGCGTCGTAATGCCGCTGACACTGTCCACGGTGCCGATGGTGAGCGAGTTCACATCCCGAAACGAAAGAGTTCCTCCCCCAGCGACGGCCAGCGTTCCCGCGTCGTTCTGGTGCGTCGAGGGGCCGAATACCGAGCCGCCCGCGGAAATCGCCAGCTCCGATTCGACGAGGTTCAGGCCCGCGAAACCGGTGACGGAGCCGCCCGTGCGGAGGTGCATGCGGCTGGTGTTGGCCGTGTTGATCGTTCCGCTGATGGTTATTGGGCCGCTCGTACTGTCGCCGATGCGGAGCGTGCCGGTGGTGACGCGGTCGAGCTCGGCGTCGGTCAGGCCGAGCGTGCCGGCGGCGTCGGCGCCGCCCAGGTTGATCGCTGTGCCGGCAGTCAGCGGGCGGAGCGTGACTATATTGGCGCCGGCATTGATGGACGGGGTAGTGGAAATGCTGATGCTGTTGGCATTGACGGCGATGGGGCTGTTGGCGGTCGTTGTGACCGCGCTGCTTCCGCTCGCGAAGAATCCAAAACTGTTGCTATTCGGGGCCGTGCCGTTCAGGACGATGCCGCCGCTGGCGGCGGTGATCGAGCTGTTGGTGGCTTGGATGCCGTGACTATCCGTCCCAACGCCGCCAGTGCCTGAAATGGCCACCGCGCCCGCGCCACCAGCAGAGACTGTGGTGGAGGTTTGGATGACCACGCCGACGTTTTGCTGAGCGGTGCCACCGGCGGCGCCAATAATCTGGATTCCCCCGCTCGCGGTCGTGACCTGGGTGGAGTTGAGGATGCGAACTCCATAGATGCCGACATCGCCGCTACCGCCAGTGCCTAGCAAGCTGATCGAGCCGCTGCCGGCAGCCGTGATGTTTCCGGTTTCCACTTGGATGCCCACTTGGATACTAGAGGTGCCTGTTCCGCCGACGCCGGTGATTTCGATATTTCCACCAGCCGACGTCACGGACCCCCCGGACATCAACATGCCGATGTTGAAACTGAAGCCATCGCCGCCGGTGCCCTGGATATTGACCAGCCCCGTCGTGCCACCGACGACGCTTGTCCCGGAAAGTCGGACGCCGTACAGATTGCTGCTGGAGGGAGCGACTCCGCCTCGACCCTTCAGCGTGATGGAACCGGAGGTGCTGCTGATCGTGGCGTTGCCGACCGCGATCCCGATGAAAGCTGCCGCTGTCGGCGTCGCCTGTTGATTCGCTTCCAGCACGACTGCGCCACTGGCGGTCACGATGCTCGAACCGGCGGCCAGGACAATATTGCGGCTGGACTTGAGCGTGGCTGCACCGCTGCCGGCCAGTACTAGGTTTGCGTCGGCTCCGACGTTGATCGCGTCAATGCCGGGCGTCGCGTCGTCGTCCTGAAGATCAACATTCAGGCTGTTGCCCGCCGCAAAGTTGATGTCGGCATTCAGGTTAACCGTGTCGTCGCCTGTCCCGCCGTTGATCGTCAGCGCGGAGCCAAACGGTCCGTCAGCATCGACGCTGGCGATGGTGACCGTGTCGCTGCCCGTGCCGGCGTCGATCGTGAGGCTGACGGTCGGATTGGCGAACGTTACGGACTCGCCCAGCGTCGAGTCGATCGTCATGTTCGCGCCGGCCGCGTCGCTCAGGGTGATCGTCTCGGCCCCGCCGGTAAAGACGAAGCTCCGGTTGCCGGCGATGATCGTGTCGATCACCGGTTCCAGGCCCGTGTAGGTGATGGTGCCGGCCAGCCCGCCAGCCAGCGTCACGCTGCCGTCGCTGGCGCTTACGAACGTGTGCGTGACGCTGGTCGTCGTGCCGCCGGTCACCGTAAGCGAATCTCCGGGGATCCCGGTCTGCGTGCCGCCGTGGAATTGGATGCCGCCGGCGGGGATCGGATTGCCCCCCGATAAATCGACGGTCAGTTGGTCGTTCCCCCCTTCGCCGTGGATGGTGATGCTGTTAATCAGGCTGAATTGGGCGTCGAGCAGCGTGGCCGCGCCGAGCGTCGCCACCAGGTTGGCCCCGACCCGTTTGAGCACAATCTGGTCATGGCCCGCGCCGGTGTGGAACACCTGGTTGGGGTCGGGAGGCGGGCCGACCACGGTGATCGCAATCGTATCGAGGTCTAGCAGGGCGCCGCCGATGCCGCCGTTTCCCAGGTCATTGGTTTCCACGAAGATCGACGCCGGACCCACAAACCCCGGCGTGGGAATGAACCGTACGTTGGAAGCCAAGGCGGTATTGATGGCCGCCAACGGTCCGACCAGCGCGATCACTGGGTCGTTCAGGCCGTCGATTGGAAAGGTGAAGTCGTCGAGAATGCCTTCGAGCCCAGTAGTATTGCCCAAAAGGCTGAGCAGTCCGCCGGTGGCTGCGAGCTTGACTTGAATGATGTTAGTGCCATCGTCATCAATGTCGCTGACCCCGATGCCCCCGAAGTCAAGGAATGTATTGAGCGGGGTCGAGAAGGGGCCGGGAACGATCGTCGCCGGCGCGTCGTTTCGCGCCGAGACGTTGAACGAACCAGAATGCGTGGTTTGCTGCGGCGGGCCTCCCGTGTTCCCCTGATCATTGGCCACCACGCTGAAGGTTTTGGCCCCGTTGTCGTTGAGAGCCGAGAGGTAGGTCAGCGTATTCAGGGTGGCGTTGATGTCGGCCAGCGAACCGAGCACGATGAGGTTGCCAGAATTGTTGCCCGTGACGGCTGCCGCACCCACTGGCGTGGCGGCAAACTGCCCGGCAGCAACGTTCACCTTGACTTCGATATCTCCGCTACCCGCATCGGGATCGCTGATCACGATCCCCGGCACGCTCGACAGGATGTCCTCCGGCGCCCCGAATGGCATCGGGACCGTGATTTGCGGCGGCTGATTGTCGAGGACGCGGCGCTCTTCAAGCGCCTCGAGAAAGAGGCGGCGATGGCGGGCGGGCTGCTTTGATTTAGGACGACGAATAGTTCGGGTGGGGCGGCTCGGCGTGCATCTCATGAGGGAGGGCTGGTTAAATGGGAGGTATAGGGGAGGTGGGAAGAGTGGCATTGTAGCCGGGATAACTCGCGCCACAACTATTTTTGGAGTTCGCGGTGCGTGCACCAATTGGCTGTTGAACAGGCGTAGTTTCGGGGAACGAAGTGCGCCTGAAATCCGGTGGGATGGTGCGAGAATCGGATTCTCATCGATGGCTTTGCCTAAAAAGTCCCGTTTGCCCAATAAGTCGGGCGTCTGCCCAAAAAGTCGCTGTTGGGCGGGCCAGCAACTTTCTCTATGATCGCGGCCACTGTTCCCGCCGGACCACTCGCCAAGGACGATCCACGGATGCCTTCGCCCGACAACGAAACGATTTATGACCGTTACTTCCGGCTGCTTGTCGAGTGGAAGGGCGATAGCGACCTAGACAAGTATCACGACCATCTTGCCATGCTGGTTGCCGCCGATCATTTAGCCAGCCAGATGAAAGCGGATACGGACAGGATCATTCTGGCTTTAGGCAGCCGGCCTAAAGCCTAGTGTTCGCCGGGATACCCTCAATGAAGATATCTGCTTTCTGCTGCCCGTTCACGAGCACTTGTTTTGTGATGGCCCATCCCCGCGTGGTTATGGCGTCAAACGTGGGGCAATGGACGAGAATTGATTGGAGATACTTCTTGTTCTGCGCCACGTAATCACTGTTGCTTTCCAGTGATTCGATTAGCTCGTCCTTGGTCGGCTGCTGCATGAAAATGCCCAGGCAGTAGTCCCTATGACGGGTTCTGACAGTGGCGCGGTAGATCAACGTAGTCGTCATTTCTTCTCGAATTTCTTCGGCCTGTCCCAATTAGCACTCTTGCACTTCGGGCAAACCCTCGGTTTTTCTTTCTCTCTCGGAAACCATTCGTGGCCACAGCGGCAACGACATCCGGGGAGCATTACCAATCCAATCGGTTTCTTCATGTCGTCCTCCAGTAGTTACTACAAGTATATCCTAGCTGTTTGACAAGTCAAACAAGTGAGTTATACTATTAGTAACTACTTGGAGGCTACATCAATGTGCGAACGTGAACAGCGGGGTTTGGCGATTGCGGCGCTTTGCAAGCTGACGGCCAAAGGCGGCGTGTGGCTTGTCCCGTCTCAGTCGGGCAAGGGAAAGTACACGGTTTGTCCCGACCGGGAGAACCCGCACTGCACCTGCCCCGACTATGAATCTCGCGCCGCGAAGTGCAAACACATTTTCGCGGTCGAGTTTGTCGTTAAGCGTGAGGCTGAGGAAACGGTCGAAATCCACACCGTCACGCTCACGGAGAAGCGCCCGACCTACAAGCAGAACTGGCCGGCGTACAACGCTGCCCAGGTCAATGAGAAGCACAAGTTCCAAACCTTGCTTCACGATCTCTGCAAGGGTATTGAGGAACCCGAAGCTCGCCGTGGCCGCCCGCGCATCCCGCTGGCGGACGCAATCTTCGCCGCTTGCTTCAAGGTTTACAGCACGGTATCCGGTCGCCGGTTCATGTGCGATCTTCGTGACGCCCGCGACAAGGGCTTCATCAACCGCCTGC
Source organism: Planctomycetota bacterium (assembly GCA_022614705.1). Lineage (GTDB taxonomy): Bacteria > Planctomycetota > Planctomycetia > Pirellulales > Lacipirellulaceae > JABDGM01. The sequence goes on from JAKEIB010000089.1 coordinate 7,013, forward strand.
CGTGCTACAACAGCATCTTCAACATCTTCGAGTCCGAGGATACTTTCGACGTTCTCCGGCTGCTGGTCGTGGAGTCTGCTACACCGCTCAAGGCCCTCGAAACGAAGTTTGCTTGCGACTCGTCCGGTTTCTCTGGTTCCCGCTTTGATCGTTGGATTGAGTACAAGTACGGCAAACCGATGAAGGCTGTCAAACGAGCCTGGGTGAAGGCGCACGTTATGACAGGCGTGAAAACTAACGTCGTTTCGGCGGTTGAAATTCACGACCAATACGCCAACGATGGAGCACAGTTCAAGCCGCTGCTCGACACAACGTCTGAGCGATTCTCGGTCGATGAAGTCTCTGCCGACTTGGCCTACTCGACTCGCGCAAACTTGGAAGCCGTTGACGCTCTTGGCGCAACTCCGCTGATCCCGTTCAAGTCCAACGCCACGCCGACAGCGGGCGGCTTGTGGGCCAAGATGTATCATTATGTCGCTCTGCATCGGGACGAGTTCCTGAATCGGTATCACCTGCGGAGCAACGTCGAAAGCACATTCAGCATGGTCAAGGCGAAGTTCGGGGATGGCGTTCGCAGCAAGTGCGACGTGGCGATGAAGAACGAAGTGTTGGCCAAGCTGGTCTGCCACAACATTTGCTGCTTGATTGCGGTCGTTTACGAAACTGGCTTGGAGCCGACTTTTTGGGCAGAATCCACGTCTGCCCAGAAATTCAGCGAAAACTAGGACTTATTGGGCAAAGCCTCTCATCGATTATACAAATGTTTAATTTATGGCGTGATCCTCCCCAGCAATAAGACGCAACGTGAAGTGGAAACCATTCGCAGGACGGGCCCGCCCTGCCGCTGGTAATCGTCCTAAGCTTGCCTAAGGGCGGACAACTGGCCTTGGCTCGGTTGGTCACATGAAACGCGGCGTCTGGGGCACAATCGGCTGCATGGTCGGATTGGTGGGCGTTTAGGTCGCCATCCTGGCGCATCACGTCCTTGCGCGCGCCCCCGAGCGGCATCCTTCGTGGGAAGTCGAGGTCCACATCGCCAAGAACCTTACGTGGCGATACGGCAATCGGCCTCCAGCTCCGCCTGAACCAGCTCCGCTGAATTCGCGTGACTCGGCGAAGATGGCAGCGATCACCATCGGGTGCGTTGCGATGGTGCTGGCCGTTAGCTCGTGGATTCGTCGGGAAGGGATCGTGCTGGGCGTGTTTGCCGCGTTCTTGGGCGCCGCGGCCATTGCCTGGGAGCAGGCCCTTATATTGTTCGCACTATTTGTCTTCGCGGGCGGTCCCGCGGTATGTGCCGACTGGCCGCGAAGGGAACGCCGGAAGTCAACAAAAGCCGCGTGACAAGCGGGCTCGTGCTCTCCCGACCGATGCATGCGCCGGCAGTAATGCCAACTCAAATCGTCGGCGTAGATGCCTATTCTTCCTCCTCCTCCCGGTCCGGATGCAGCGGGTCGTCCGGATCGAAGAAGAAATCGCCCAGCCCCAACGGCACGCTGTCGCCGCCGAGCGTCCGCGCCTTGCGCTGGGCAGCCGCTTCGATG
>JAKEIB010000090.1 GCA_022614705.1 Planctomycetota bacterium
CCGACAACTCCGCCGTCGCCGCAAGTGATCTGTTTGGATTGTTGAAGCGAGAAGCATGCGATGTGTCCGATGGTGCCGATTGGCCGGCCGCGATACCGGGCGCCCCACGCCTGCGCGCAGTCCTCGATGAGCACCAGGTTGTGCTTGTCGGCAATCTGTTTGAGCTCCTCCATTCGGCACGGGTTGCCCGCCAGGTGCACGGCGATGATCGCCTTGGTGCGCGGAGTGATCTTTCGCTCGACGTCGGCTGGGTCGAGGTTCAGAGTGTTCGGGCCCAAATCGGCGAACACCGGCACGGCTTGCTGATAGATTACGCCGATCACCGTGCCGATGTCGGTGATCGGCGTGGTGATGACTTCGTTGCCAGGTGCGATACCGGCCGCCGCGACGGCGATGTGAATCGCGGCCGTGCCCGAGGAGCACGTCATCACGTGATCGACCGGGCATATTTTGCGGAATCGCTCGGTAAACAGCGTCGTTTGCGGGCCTTGCCAGTAGAACATCGTGTTCTGGCCAACGGCGGCGTTGAGCTGTTCGCGCTCGGGGTCGCCCCACCGTACGAGCGGGGCCACGGCTTCCTGCACGGCCTTCGGCCCGCCGTCGATCGCGAGCTGCGAAGCGGCGGCCGGCGGGGCCGGCGGTGCGGCAGCCGCCCTTACCTGGCCGATGCTGCCGGCCGCAATCGCCGCGCTCGATGCAGCGAGGAACTCACGTCTTGAGACTTCGCTCATTATTTATTCTCCTCACCTTGGAACATCTTGCCGTCCGAAAATAGCGATGTACTTGCGGCCGCAAACGCCGACGCCAATGCGGTTGAATTTGTAGTTGCACCAGCGGCCATTCATTTTGAAATAGCCGCGCATCTGGCGCGCGTGCCCGTCCGACGTGGCCCAGCCTGCGACGGCGTCCTCGGGCGTGGGGTAGCCATTGGCGATGTCGTCGGTCGCCCAACCGCGGAAGCCGCGCTGACGGCAACGATGCCAACACCATTTACCGTTGATCACATGGCTGAAGTGCGGTGCTGCCTGCCGCGCTTCGCGCATCAGGATCGGGGCGACCTTGAGCGGCTCAAGGCCCTTTTCCTCACGGTATTCGTTCACGGCATTCACAAGCCGCCGCTCGGTCCCCGACAGCCGCACGGCAGGCGTGGCCTTTACCGACCTACTTGACTTTGCGCACGTCGATTTCTTTTTGGCACACGGTTCACATTTCGCCGCGGCGAGCAGCGGACGAATTAAAGCAACGAAAACTAAAACGGCCAACGCGGCCGGACGCAGCCTCGACATGATAAACTCCCTTCAAGTGATGTGCAACAAAGTTGTGTTGGAGGGTCGGTTGTCAGAGAAACTGCGTGCGTTCGTCAAGGGGCTAAATGTGGGGGCATTTGGCCGCCTCGAAAGAAAAGAACGGTGCGGGACCTTTTTTCCGCGGCCTTGGCGTGTAATGCGCCAAATGAAATCAGACGACTATATTTCACGCATGTTTTCCTCCGCGACGCGGGTGGAACTAGCGTACGTTAAAACCACGCTCACTAAAGTCGGCGCGCGTTTTCTTGCACGATCGTGCGGACGTGCGGGACGGGAAGGGCGGACTCTCTTAGTTTCAACGAGGCGGATTCGAAGTACAGGCTGGGCGCATGAGAGCCGAACAGAATCTTTTCGACTGAGACCTCAGTGATGAGTTGTTCTAGTGCGCCGACGCCTTCCAGCATCGCGATTTCGCAATACACTCCATTCGTGTTTAGTAAGCGGATGAGTTTGTCGTCGCGGGGGCCCTTAAGCGCGTTGAGGAGGATAAGGCGCAAACCGGGCGTTTGCTCAACGAGCGCGGCCAGCGGTCTCAAGTCCACTGGCGCCACACGCATCAACGGGTGCATCATGCGATCGTCTTCCATGAGGACGGTAAGTTGCGCGATGAGGTCTCTTTCAGCGACCGCTTTCAGCAGCAATGCGAAATCCGGATGATCGAGCGCGTAGCCGTGGTAATTTGGGTGCAGGCGCACTCCGGGCATGCGATGGTGCTCGGCGCAGCGGGCGAGCTCGGCTTGCCAGTTGGGAAGCAGCGGGTTGATTTCGCCGAAGGGGATGAGGCGCACCGCAGTTTGCGCTCGACAGTCATCGGCCAGACGATTATTGACGGCTGTGAGATCCTCGTGGAACAGGCCGTCGTAGCTACCGGCCCAGGCTTCGATGACGTTGTGTTGGTGGAGCTTGGCGGCGAGGGCTGGCAACTCATCGCACGGCACGCGTCGCGTCGGCCATTGGCCGAGGGTTATGTTGACGTCGATGATCGAGGCGGCGGGCATTGGATGACCACGAAGAGGCGCGAAAAGTCACGAAAAGGGGAAATTGGTCTCACGCGGAGGCGCGGAGGTCGCGGAGAATACTTCGCGCTCTCTGCGACTCTGCGTGAGCAATGGTACGTCAATTATCAACGCTAAGGCCCTTATCGGTGAGGATTGGTTTCAGCAAACGTTTTAGGTTCGTGGCGAAGATGAGCTGCTTGGCATCGTCGGGGATTGCCGCGCCGTACACCTTCGCGAGTTGGGAGGCAAAGCTTCGGCCGGGGGCGTCGCTACCGAAAACGATGCGCTCGGGACCGAGCTCGCGAACGGCCATTTCCGTGATGCCCGCAGCCGGGTCGCCGCCGCCCAGGTCGACGCTGATGTTCGCGTGTGCCCGGACGGCGCGGATGCCTTGTTCCCAGTCGCCGCCGGTGTGGCCGCAAATGAGCTTGGCGTTCGGGTGCCGCGCGGCGAGGGTTGCGAGTTGAATCGGCGTCGATTCGCCAGGCAGGTTGCCGGTGACTTTCATCCAGGCGTGTTGAAGGACGACGGCCTTCAATTCGGTGGCGCGCTCGACGATCGGGTCTAGCTCCAGCGCGTCGGCGCGTACGGCCACCCACAGCTTGACGCCGACCATCGGGCCGTCGGCGACGCAGCGGTTTAGCTCGTCGAGGCTCTCGCGCACGTGCTTGGGGCTGAGGTAGACGAAGCCGAACGCGCGGTCGGGATAATGCGCGATGGCCGCGAGCACTTCGTCGTTCTGTTGGCGGAGGTCCGCCGGCGATGGGTCGTACGACCACGTCAGTCCCATGAACACGCACACCCGTTCAACGCCCATGCGATCGGCGAATTCGAGGAGCCGCGCGAGGCGCGCATCGGGCGTGTTGCCTGGCAAGCTGGCGAGATGGCAATGGACGTCCCAGATTTCCATACACGCGCTCTCGGTTGAAGCAGAAACCACGGGATTACACAACTCCTCACCTGCAATTAAAACGCGATCGCCGTCGTTGATGCCAATGGCGCGCCGCAGGTGAGTAGACGATGTGATAGTTCAATTCAAACTCACAACTTGAGTGTTCGCCGGCCAGCGGCCGACTTGTTTTTAGCCTCGAAGCCCTTGATCGTCACACCGTGCGGCGTGTCGCGGCCAATGTTGATTGTGTAATTGCCGGCTGCGAACACCGCGGGCTGGAACACCGTTCCGAGCACGCGGACCGTGTACAGTACCTCGCCGGATTTGTCTTCGATGACCTGCACGACGGGGTTCGCCGCGCCTTCGAAGTGTAGCTCCGGCAGCCACGCTTGCGGCTTGCGGCCATCGTTGTCCGCCATGTCAGTCGTAATGGGCCAGCCGGGACATTGTGTCCGATCCCCTCCGCCAACATCGGAGAATCGCGGCCAACATTCGAACGTGATCTGCCGCGCAGGCTTGTCGAAACGCACGATGCCGTAGCCGTCGCCTCGATGGCGCTCATTGCGAATTTCTTTCGGGTTGGCGTAGGCGAGCATGGTGAACTTATTGCCAAGGCCGTCCTTGAATTCGCCGGTCCACGGCAGCGGGCTGTTCGCGACCGGGTTTGGCCCCGGCTTCTCATCCAGCGGATGCCACCAGCGGCCGTAGATCGTGGTGTTCACGAGCGCCGGACTCGTGAACGCGTACGGGCCGTCGCCCCACTCGTCGATGCCGTGCTTCACGGCGACTGCCAGGTGCTGGTCGCCACAAAGGTGCACAGCACGCGCGCGTCGAATTGCCTCAAGTGCGCGGTTGCGGCCCGATTGCGGCCAGCCGTTGCAATCCAGGTCGGCCAGCAAGCGATTGTCGCGTGTGCCGTGCAGGTGGACTGCGCCGCAAAACGCCGTTTGCGAGAGGACGGCTTTCATTTCGGCGCCAGTCCAATCCTGGCTCCATGCATCGAGAAATCGCAGTTGCCGCTCGCCAAGAAGTTCGAGGTCCGGCACGTCGATCGTTTGTGGATCGTAATTCGGATCGTTGATATGATCCGGCCGCGGACCGAGCTGCGGGATTTTTCCCAACGGCCCCGACTTGAACTTGCGGTCCTCGATGATCGCGAAATCGATCCCGCCGACGCGAAGCCGCGTGAAGTAAACCGTGATGCCCTGTTGAATGAGCGCGGGATCAACCGGGTCGGGCAGGTGCCACGTCTGCTGCCGCTGCACCATATTCACGTAAGTGGGCGGATAGATGTACCCGCCGTCCGCGCCGTTCTGGTGCAGTGATTTCTTGCCGCCTTCGCCCCACAGGTTCGGGTGGCCGACGTCGTGGTCATCGGGGATCGTGATCGTCGGCCGGTCGCGGATGAGATCGCGGAATTGCAGGCCGAACTCGATCCAGCCGGCCGTGTGCTCGGTGTGGCGATACGTTTGGTCGCCGGCGAAGAACAGGAGATCAGGATCTTGCTGTTTGAGGTTGTCGACAATCTCCGGCCGGCTGCCGACGGTGCGGCTGGAGTTGCACGACATGCTGGCGACGACGACAACCGGCTTGTCGCGCGGGTCACGGCGGATGACGCCGTCGAACATCGCCCTTTCGCCATGCCGGACGCGATAGGGAACGTCCTTCGTGGCGTCCCATTTCTCGACGCGAAAATGCGCGCTCCAGCCCGGGTAGAGGACCGGCGATCGTGCGGCTTCCATCCATGTCCCATCGCGCTGGAACTCGAGTTGCGCCTCGCGCGGTTCGCCCGGCTTAAGCGGATATAGTTGTGCCGAGAGCTTCAAGACGCCGTGGTCTTGCGTGTAAAGCGCAAAGGCAACGACCTCGTCGCGCGGCACGTCCATCGGCGGCGGTGGGTTCGGGCCGGTAGGTTTCTTTGTCCACCACTCACCCACCGCGAGAGAATCCAATTGCGGATAGTCCGCGCCAAACGGCAATGCGGCTACTTCGCCGCGCACTTCCGCGGTCAAAAATAACCATGAACCGAGGCAAGCTGCACAAAGCGTCTTAATCATGAGAGTGACTCATCGCGACAGCTTCGCTTTCAGCGACGGCAAGTAATTGCGAATCTCATCCTCAAGGAGCAGTAGCTTAGCGTCAATCATTTCCAGGCCGTGCGAAAACGTGTGGTCGCTGCCGTAGTATGGATCGAGCCGCATGTCCCGCTCGAGTAGCGGCCGCGATTCCTCGGCGTTGCGCTTCTCATCTTCGAGCACCTTCTTCCAGCGGGCCAGTTGCCGCAGGCCGTTCGCCCTTTCCTCCTCAGTAAGCGATGGCTTGTGCAAAAGCGCCGTCACCGACTCGCGTATCGCACACGATTGGTAGAAGTTCGCGTGCGTCCGGGCCGTGTGATAGAACCACAAGATGGATGAAGCTTCGGCATCGAATGTGAGCCGGTGCCGTTCATCCACGTTTCGGTCGGCCTCGCGAATCGTCGCCGCGGCCCGCTGCAGGTGTTCGTGCATCTTGCGGTAGTAATCGCCGAACACGGCGACATCGCCACGCGGGTCGGTGAAGAACGTGGGCTCTTTCGTTAAGCCCACGGCATCTTTGGCTTCGGCTCGAAACAGGAACTGCCCGTAGAAGATTTCCGGCAGCACGCTTTGCCGGTTTGCACACATCGGGTGCATCGGCCCGAGATAGTACGGGCCCGTGTAATATGGAGGCAACTCGGGCGACCAGGCGACCGCCGCGGAGACTTCCTTCCAGGCCTCGCGCAAATTGGTAGCCGCATCGTTGCCGGCGATTCGGCGAGCAAAATCGTGCAGCAAACGCTCGCGCTCAGGCACGGGCGTCCACCACAGGAGCTTGTTGATTTCGCCCGTCGATGTGCCATAAAACGGGCGGAATGCGGGAAACACCCAGGCGCCGTCGGCCCCGCAGGAGGCGAGCGCTTCGGCCCGGTCGGCCCAGCGGTCCATGCAGGGAACTTGCGGCAACCGCGGCGCTTCAAAACTTAGCTCGGGCTCGCTTTTGAGATAAACGGGAATGCCGCGCGCGGCGCAAGCGGCGATCTGCTGCCGGGTTCGCATGGCCGGGCCGATGAAGTCGATGCTGTAGTCCCAGATGTCTTTCCGCACGCCGCGTGGTTTCTCGATCGTTTCCGACTTTTCGACTTCCGTTAGCAGCGCGGTTCCGGGCTTTAGCTTTTCGAGAAAACCGGTCGCCGCCGCATCGGCCGCCCAAACATGCTCGGCCGAATACGGCCAGACGACGACTTCGGCGTTCGGATTGACGCTCCGCGCAGCGGACGCCAGGTCGTTGCACAAATCCGCGACGGCCGCTTCGGCCCCCAGCAGCTCGCAACGCGCGCAGTTCGTGTGCCCTTTTTCCACACCGAACGGCCGCATATGGCAATGATAAAAACCTTCGCCGCCGATAATCAGCGCGACGCCCTGCAACTCCGGCAAGCTCTTGAACAAGCCCTCGATGCTTTCCTGGAGATATCGCCTCACGAGCGGATGCGACGTGCACAGCGTGTACTCGCCATCGGCGGACCAGGTGAGCGCGCCGCGAATTTCCGGATGGGCAAGAAGTACGGGGTCGTCCTTCGGAAACTTTTGACGCGTGTTCAACCAGGCGTACGCTTTCAACCCATACTTGCCGAGCTCCTTCATCCCGGCGCGATTCGACTCGAGCAAACCGGGCACTCGTCGCGCGGCCAATTCCGGGATCGCATCGCTTTGCGACAACGCAAACAAATCGCCGCCGCCAAACAGCACGGCGTTGTAGCCGAAGAACACGGCGTCCTTATACGAACCCCCTGCCGGGACGGCCCCGAGGCGAACGCGAAGGCGCGGCGCGTAAGTGGTCTCGCCCTTTTGCAGGATCGGCGCTTCGCGAAATCCGATTCGGTCGACGAGGCGCACCACGCCATCGCGCAACCCGTTCGGCGAATCGGCATGCACGGTAACACGCCGTTCGTCAACGCGAATCGTGAACGACTCGGGCACATTCGGATCGCCCCCACCTGTATCCAGCAACACAATCGAAGGATGTTCGACTCTCTCTTGCAATGCGCCGGCGTTGGATTCGAGTAACGGATTAACTTTCATGCGCTCGCGGAGGAACATTTGCAAATGCTCGGCCATCAGTTTGGCGAGCGGATCGGCCTCTGGCGACAGAATGATCCGCCAATTTGTGTCGATGGCCACTTCGCCCGCTTCGGGCGTTGCGTTGGGAGAGAGCGAGAACCGACTAAAATAGTCTTTCGAGAGGGCGGAGAATGGGCAGCCGTTATAGGCCTCGTTCGTCTCGCGCCCGAGGCGAGCCGTGATCTCAGGCAATGTTTCCGGTTTCGTCGATTGGCCCTCAGCCACCGTCCAACAAGACGATGCGCCAAGTGCCAGCACAGCGGTGACAAGAATGTGACGTATTGACGGCATCGGACTGATAATTGTCTGCGCGGGCTGGAGAATCCGCAGTTTTTCCAGCCGCTTCGTGTACCTTACGCTAACCTGCCAGGGTCCACTTGCTCGGCACCGTTCTCCACCACGAGGAACGCGCAACAAACCAGAAGTATGGAGTTCGACACTGCTAGGATGCAAAATACGACCAACCCCGCAGGGGTTCAACTCCACAGCCCAGGGTCGCCGGCTTTGCGGCGCACCCTGGGAAACCGAAGGAAATGTAATTCAAACCCCAACGGGGTTTCACAAATTGACCAGCTAACGCCGGCGCAAATTGTGGAACCCCGTTGGGGTTCGATAGATGGTTGCGACCGTTACCCAGGGTGGCGCCTCCGCGGCTGTTGCCGCTTCGGCTTACCTCGCCACGTCGAGTCTTCGACCTGGGCTTTGGAGTTTAACTCCTGCGGTGTAAAGAACCAAAACACGATGCGTAACTCGAAACAACGAAGTTATTCTTGAGTCATCCCTTAGGCACTGAACAGGCTCATGACCTATGACGTCGGGCCAAACTCGACGCAAATGGGACTCGGCGAGTTAACCGTCGAGCCCGCGTAGACGAGTCCGCCCGTGTCGGCGTTGATGCGAAAGACTGAAAGCGTGTTCGAGTCGCGGCCGGCGACGACGAGCCAGTTACCCGTCGGATCGACGTTGAAATTTCGCGGATGGCAACCGCGAATCGATTCGTGTTCGATAAATGTCAGCTTGCCGCTTTGCGGATTGATCTTGAACGCGGCGATCGAATCGTGCCCGCGGTTGGCCGTATAAAGAAACTGGCCGCCGGGGTGCATGCGAATCTCCGAGCCCGTGCTGGGCACCTCGCGCATCGCTTCGGGAAGCGCAGTGATCGTTTGAATCTCGGTGAGCGTACCGGCCTTCTCGTCATACGTGTACCCGGTGACGGAGAGATCGAGTTCATTAAGGACGTAGGCGAACTTGCCGCTGGGGTGAAACTTCATGTGCCGCGGCCCAGCCCCGGCCGGGCTGCGACCGGCGCCATGCGGCTCAATGCGGCCGGCGTCGAGGTCGGTCTTGTAGATCACGATTTGGTCGGCGCCCAAGTCGGGCACCATGATAAATTGGTTCGTGGGATCGAGGCCCACGAAGTGCGGATGCGGTCCCTCCTGCCGCGCCCGATTCGGACCGGAACCTGCGTGCCGAACATGCGCGGTGCGTGTGCCGATTGCCCCGTCTTCCTTCAGCGGGAACGCGCAGATGGAGCCCGTTCCGTACTGAGCGGTGAACAAGCTGCGTGCGGTCGGATCGATCGCGAGATGGCACGCCTCGCCGTCGCCTGTCGGCTGCGTGCTCAGTAGTCGCAGCGACTTCGAGTCGTCCGAAATCTCGAAAGCAGCAACGCCGCCCTCGCCGTCCGGCAGCCGGCACACGGCGTACAGCCGCTTGCCATGCGGGCCGACGGCCAGAAAGCCGGGCGAACCAATTTCGGCGGCCAGTTCCGGCCGCGCGAGCGCGCCAGAGTCGCTATCAAGCGTCGTGCGGTAGATGCCTTCCTTTTCTCCGTTGCGCGGCGCGGACATGCCGATCCAAACGGGAATCTGTTCCGCGCGGGCAGGACCGACAAGCAAGAGGAATAGCAGTGACGAAATGATGTATCGCATGGGTGTCTCGCAATAGGAATCGAGAAGTCGCATTACCGGCTGCGACTGCCGATTGTAATGTAATTTGAGGCACCCGACTATCATTCGGTTAGCCCTGGATGCATCATTCGATAAACAGCGAGTGACGTTCGGACGCCAATCGATCGCAAGCCGCAAGAAAGCGCTGCTTCGCACTGAAATAATCGGCCGAGTAATAGCTTCCGAGCGCCGCCGCATCGGCCGTCGACCGCCGCGCATTGCTTCGTTCAAGAAACAAGCCAATCGCCCTCCAGAGGCCGAATTATTCGGCGGAGTACCGCAAGCGACAAGGGAGGCGATTGCCTTCGGCGAAATCTTCGGCATTTGGCGTAGGTGCGCAAAATTCCCCTCCGGGGTTTGCGCATCTATACGGGCCTGGGTTTGGCCGCCGGGGCAGTTGAGCGCGCGGCGCGACCATGCGGCGACCAACTTGCGTTCGGCGACCGTGGTGAAATCGTCAATTTGTCAAAGAGCGAACACAGCAATTAAGCGTGGATTCGATGTTATCCGATAACTGTACAGGTGTCCATACACATTGTGGCCGGGAGGATGTAGTTCTATTGATCTCTGCATTGCTAATGGGCCGTAGGGTGCCATGGCCACTGCTCTGAGTGGCCATGCTTGCAGCCAGATTCCCATGCCCACGCAAAGCCGTGGGCATGCCACCCCAATGTGAGACGGCTCATTCTCAGCGCAGACATCGATAATTCCGCAGATGTCGCAGATGGCCGCAGATCGGTCGGCTTGGCTTCACAGATTCTTCATCAATGCACCGCGTTGCTTGCCGCCTTCGGCGCCGCGTTGAATAATGACCTTGCGCGAACGGCGGCGTCGCGTTGGCGTCGGTTCGCGCTACCACGTAACACAGGAGATGTGTCCCATGCAAAGATCTTTACTGTGCACGAGACTCGGCGTCGCTCTGCTGTTCTCGGCCCTACCGCTTTTTGCGGCCGCTGAGGATTACACCACGCCGACCGAGCATCACGAAGCAATGACCCACGAGGTAGGCGTTTGGGATGCCGATGTCACCATGTGGATGGCCCCCGACGCCGAACCGCAGAAGAGCAAAGCCGTCGAAACCAACGAGATGCTCGGCCGGATGTGGCTGATGAGCAAGTTCGAAGGTGAGTTCGGTGGCGAGAAATTCATGGGTCGATCGGCCACCGGCTACGACCCCATCAAGAAGAAGTACTTCGGCGGTTGGGTCGATACGATGAGCCCGTTCATGGTCAAGATGGAAGGTGAATATGATGAGGATTCCGAAATACTTACCATGATGGGCGAGGGCATTGATTGCATGACCGGCAAGCCGATCAAGAGCAAGCTGGTCACGAAGTACCAAGGCGATGACAAGAAAACGTTCGAAATGTACCGGCAAGAGGAAGGCGACCTGAGCAAATGGTTGAAGACGATGGAGGCCAAG
>JAKEIB010000091.1 GCA_022614705.1 Planctomycetota bacterium
CACGTCGAATAGGCGCCTACGCTCATGGCGCGCGCCTTGTCCCATGATATTATGTACTTGTCCAGGCCAATGTTGCAGATTTATTGCGATGGGCCATATCCGTACATTCTCGAGAACCATCCCGAGGTCGACTGGTTTGAGATCATCTCCGAAAACTACATGGATTCCGGTGGCCGGCCGCGCTATGTGCTCGATCAGATTGCGGAACGGTATTCGGTCGTAATGCATGGGGTTTCCATGTCGATTGGCAGCACGGATCCGCTCGATTTTGATTACTTGGCAAAACTCAAATCATTGGCCAATGCCGTCGATGCCCGGTGGATTTCAGACCACATCTGTTGGACCGGAGTGGCGGGGCTCAATTCGCACGATCTGCTGCCCGTCCCGTTCACCGAGGCGGTGCTGCGGCACATAGTTCAGCGGGTGCGCATCGTGCAGGATTTCCTGGAGCGGCCGCTCGTACTGGAAAATCCCAGCAGCTACGTCACGTTTGCCCACTCGATGATGCGGGAATGGGAGTTCATCAGCCGATTGGCCGAGGACGCTGACTGCGGGCTGTTGCTGGATGTCAACAACGTCTATGTGTCGAGCGTCAATCACGACTTCGATCCGGTCGAATTCATTCAGTCCGTGCCCCATCACCGCATTGTTCAGTGCCATTTGGCGGGCCACACAAACTGTGGTACTCACCTGATCGATACGCACGACGACCACGTCATCGAGGCGGTATGGGAACTGTATCGACTGGCGCATCGACTTACCGGAGGCGTTTCCACGCTCTTGGAATGGGATGCGAAGATTCCAGAGTTCCCGGTCGTGCATGCCGAGGTGCAGAACGCCCGCAAGTACATGGACTCGGAATGTACTGCATCTTCACTACGTTCTCCCAATATCTTGGACGGCTCAACAAGTGTTCGTACGCCCCCCGAGCGGCGCCACAAACGTTCTACAGTGCCCCATCCTGCTTCGTTCGTCACAGCAGAAGTCGAATGATCCGAAGACAGCCGCATGAGGAACTTGCGAGAGTTCAGCGATGGATGCTGTCCGTGATCACTCATCCGGACGGCGTTCTGGAGGGCGCCCGATCTGCGGAGGCACAGCAGCAGATCGCAGTGCCGCCGGACGAATTGGAGCAAATCATCGAACGGTCGCGCAATCAGACAAGCGTCGAGCGTCTGGCGGTCTATGCCAACGCCTATTACGCCCGCTTGATCGAATGCCTCGAAGAAGAATTCTCGGCGATGGCTTTCGTGCTCGGGGAGGAAACATTTCGGGCATTTGCGTTTGAATATCTGCAGCGTTACCCGCCTGGCAGCTACACGCTGGCAAAGCTGGCGGCGAATTTCCCCCGTTTTCTGCGCAAAACGCGGCCGGTAGAGGATGCTCACGATGAGGGCACCGCGAACTGGACTGACTTTCTCATCGATCTGGCAACGCTGGAGAGAACCTATAGTGAGGTCTTTGACAGTCCAGGTGCCGAAGGAAATGGCACTCTGCAACGGGATGAACTGGCGGCCATCTCGCCAGAGCGCTGGCCGGCTGCCAGACTGCTGCCAGTTGCCTGTCTTCGGCTGCTCGAACTGCAGTTTCCGGTCCACGAATTCGCGGCGGCCGTCAAACATGGCCAGGAACCAGTCATACCACTCCCTTCGGCGACGTATCTGGTAGTGAGTCGCCGAAACCTTGTCGTGCACCCGCGCGCCGTTTCCCGACTGGAATTCGAGATGCTTGAAGGGCTGTGTGAGGGGTACAGCGTCGGCGAGGTTGTTTCAATGGCCTCCGAATCGTGCGAATCGGAAATCGAGCAGCTTTCAACACAACTCCGCGATTGGTTCGAGAGTTGGTCAGCAGACGGCCTGTTTATGGCAGTAGCCACAACCGACTAGCCACGGTAGCCGTTCTCGCGACTTTCGTTTGCCGCCCGCCTATCGCTCGGTGCGCTACTCCACAAAATCTTGGACGGCACCACTTGGACGACACCCAATTGATAGCGTCGAGAACATCGATGGGGGGAGAATCGGCATTCCAGACACTCACAGGTCCAATAATCGAAGGGGACGCTCGTAGCCGCCTGACTGGCCTGCATGTTCTGCATCATTCCACGACAGAGCGGGCACTCTCGCAAATGCGCTTCGATTCGCACTCTCAGTTCGTCCGGAAGGGTGCCGGCAACCATCGCTGGCATATTCTCTTGAACTTCATGGCAGGCAATGCCGCCATAGTAAGCCTCGCGTGACATTGACCAGAAGCCCGCGCTCCACAACCCAAGGCCGACAGCACAAATCACCACAGCGACACCGGCGCTCGCCCGCATCACAAGCCGCCTGTGGCGCCCGGCTTTCGTCCGCTCGGAAAGTTCGACCAGAAACCCTGATTCGCAGGATTGCCATTCCTCAGGTTTCTTAGATGCAACTGTCATGTTTCGTGTGCTGTGCCGATGTTACTTCGCTTCGACCATTTTCGCTGATCCGCGCCGATTTCTCTGTGAAAGAGATAACATTCCCAATAGTTCAGGGCTCCGTTCCCAAGGGTCGCCTGCCTGCCTTTACAAAGGCCGGCGGTCTTGCCGGTCCCGTGGACAACACGGGCGGAGTCACTTCCACGCAGGCAGCTAAACGCTTCAAATCCCGAATCACGAGTCGTTGTCTGGCTACTTTGATGAGTCGCTCTAACTGCAGGTTCCCCAGTAGCGTAGTTACAGTTTCGCGCGTTGCGCCGATAACAGAAGCCAGTTCCTGATGCGATAACCGGATCGAAAGCAGAATGCCATCCTCGGATTGCTGACCGTACTGGCCGGCCAGATCCAAGAGCAAGTGGATAATCCGGTCGCGGTTCGAGCGGAACAGCAGCGATTTGAGCCGCCTTTCGATCCGTTTGCGCCGTAATCCGATTAGTTTAGTAACCCCGAGAGCGACATGTGGCGACTCGTTCATCAATTGTGCAAGTGCGTCACCTGGTAGCAGAACCAACGTAGATGCCACCATCGATTCGGCATGCTCCTCACGCTCAGACTCCTCCAACAGCGCTAGCTCGCCAAACAGCTCACCCGGCTCGATAAACGCCAGAATCGCTTGTTTGCCATCCGGTGTGATCGAGCAGAGCTTCACCCGCCCCTCAGCGAGCAGAAACACTCCATTTCCGGCATCCGAGGGGAGATAAATCGGCGTGCCCTTCGAAAATCGCCGTACCCGGGCACGCTGCTCCAATCGAGCAAATTGCTCCGCCGTTAGCCGCTCGAATAACCGGCAGTTCTTGATGTACCAAACGTGGTCGGCCATGTCGTATCGTTTTTAGCTGCCAGGCGGTAACCCGTCGAACCAAAATCTACTGGGCGACGCGGCTAAAATGCAGTTGCTCAGATGCTGATTCTACCCGTCAGATGTCGACTCCGAAAGCTCCGGTCGGCTACCCTCTCAAGTGAAGCCGTAAGCGAGCAGCCAGATCGCTTGCAAAGTTTACTGACTGCCAAGAGAAAAAATGCAAAGGTGGAGACTCGAGCTGCGCCACTTGCCGGACGTGTAATTTTATCGCGGTCTCTGGTGAATGCAAATGCTAGGGTTCGATCGATAATTGTGGCGTTTTTGACATGTCGCTGGCGCAACTGACTGTCGACATTTTGACCAGTCGGGATCCAGACCGACGAAGCGTCGACTTGCAAGACCGGCAGGAGACCGGCAATACCTTACGGCACGGCCATCAAATCGGGACAGGTGCCAACTGCTTGAACCGTCAGAGTTCTGTCAGAGAACCTGTTGCAAACGGCGGAAAAACGAGTATGTTTACAACTACTGCGGCTTGGTGACCAGCAACCGCGCCAGCGTGGCGGCCAGATTGTCGAGCATCTCGCGGTTTGGCAGCGTGATGGATAGCCGGTGGCGTCCCTGGCCGTCTTCCTCAACACATTCGGCAAGTCGCTGTTTCAGGCCGGCAACCGTGTCGGGGGCGGGCAGAGGCGCTGCTTTGTCTGGCGCGACGAGCTCGCCCAGGAAACTGAATACGGCGCCGAGCAGTTCGCCTCCCGCCGCCGCCACTCGATCGCGATGCGTGTGCCGAGCGTGGTCCGCGGCGGCCTCAGCTTTTTGACTTGCGTCCAGTGGGGCCTGCGGTCTAGCGCCTAGCAGAATCTCGAGCCGATTGCGGAGCTCTTCCGCACCGCTGACGAGCGAAACCTCGTCGACTTCCGAATCAACATCCAGCGCCGCGAGGGCCAAATCTTTCTTTGCCGACAATGTTGTCAGCAGGCTCTCTTCCAAGGTCTGTTCCGTGACCAGCAGGAAGGCATGAACCGGCTGCCGCTGGCCCATGCGGTGAGCGCGCGCAATCCGCTGCTCCAGCACGGCTGGATTCCACGGCAGGTCGCAATTGATCACGGCGTTGGCCGCCTGCAGGTTGAGTCCCGTCGAACCTGCGTTCGTGGTAATGAACAGCCGGCAGTCGGACTTCGTCTGGAATTCGTTCACCAATTGCTGCCGCTGCCGCTGTGGAACGGAACCGTCGAGGCGCACGTATTTCAATTTCAGCCGCCTGAGAATTTCCTCGACCAGCGCCAACATGGTCGTCCATTCGGAGAAGAGGACCGCCTTTCGGCCATTTTCGGCGAAGCTTTGTTCGAGAAGCTCCTCCAACCGCTCTAGTTTGCTGGAGTACGATGGCTCCCGCTTATTGCAGAGGTACGTGCTGTTGGCGGCCATGCGACACATGAGCAAGGCTTGCCGGAGGCGGAGCAGATCCATTTCACTGATAAACGATTTACGGACGATCGACGCAACGATCTTCATCTGGGCGGCGTGGATCGAAAGCTGTTCGTCCGTGGGGGCAATCCGCACGATTTCTGTAGTCCGCTCGGGCAACTGAGTGAGAACTTGTTCTCTTGTTCGCCGCAGTAGAATTGGCGCCAAATGCTTCCGAAGCTGGTCCAGATTCTTGTAGCCAAGCACCTTGCCTTTCTCGTCGGTGACGCGATGCCGGTTGAAGAACCGAAAGGCCGGGCCGAGTCGGCGGTCGTCCACAAATTGCACGACGCTGTACAGCTCGTCAATTCGGTTCTCCAGGGGCGTACCGGAAAGCACCAGCGCGAACGGCGACTTGAGACGCTTGACGACGTTGGTGGTCTTGGCCTCCCAGTTTTTGATCCGTTGGCCCTCGTCCAAGATGATCAGGTCCCATTTCACGCGCTCGATGGCCAACAGGTCGCGGAGCACCTGCTCGTAATTGCAAACCGTGTAGAACGCCTCGTTATCGTATTGGGCAGGCCGCTCGGCCATGGCGCCCAATACCAACTGGCACGAACGGTGGGAGAAACGCTCAATCTCGCTCCGCCACTGCGACTTGAGCGACGTGGGACATATCACCAACACCTTGCGGATGCCGGCCTCACGAGCCAATAGCTCGGCGACGCCCACACCTTGGATGGTTTTGCCCAGGCCCATGTCGTCGGCGAGCACCGCCCGGCCGGCCCCGAGGGCAAACGCGATGCCGTCCAACTGGTAGGGCAGCAGCTCGGTCTTGAGCAATTGCTTTCGCAACGGGTGTCGAGCGGGGTCGCGGCGAATTTCTTCCACCAGCGACTGAATCCGGGCCTGAAACAGCCGCCGTTGGATGAATTCTTCCGCGTCGGGGTAGATCGTCACTTTCTGGCCCAGGCGCTCTAG
The DNA here is from genome assembly GCA_022614705.1 of Planctomycetota bacterium. GTDB lineage: Bacteria > Planctomycetota > Planctomycetia > Pirellulales > Lacipirellulaceae > JABDGM01. Next base: position 5,652 of record JAKEIB010000091.1, read on the forward strand.
TTTGGTTAGTCGGCCGACCAGGTCATGAACGTCATCGATATCGCGTGCGGCCAAGGGCTTGATGATCTGCTCGGCCTGTTTGTCCAACTTCTCGGGAACGCCAAACCGCAGCGCTAACCGGTCGCCGGACGTGAGATGGACGCTGAGGTTCCGACGGCGATAGGGGCGGCGCAGCGCCGCGTCCGAGAATTTCGCCGTCGCCCGTCGCAGCGCGTACATAATGTGTTTGCAGGTGCCCAGCGTATTGGTGCGAAAATCGGGGCAGGAGCAATAGGAAATGCCGCGCTCGCGACCGCGAAGCGCAACTCGGTAGGTCTTGCCAGACGCGGCGCTGGTGATCGCGTAGTCTGTCCACGCAGTTTGAGGATCGCGTGACTGGAGTTTGAACTTCTCCTTCCGTGATCGCTCGTCGCGTTCCGCAAGCGCTCGACGTATGAGATCTTCTTCGCCGAGACCTTCCACCGGGACTCGCTCCGGCGGCGGAGCGGCCAGGCCCAAGGCGCTCTTCTCCTCCAGGAGCAACGAAAACGCGGCGCCCGCGTGCTCGCACGGCCATTGGCAGGTTGTGCAGTTCCAGTGGAGGCGGTCCCGCGCGTCGGCCATCAGCGTGATGGTGACCACGGAATCCTCGAATTTCACGCGAAACAGGTCCCCTTCCAGATAAACCTGTTCCTCCAAGTTGATCTCAAACTTGCCGCCACGCTGGATGAGTTGTCGACCCTCTTCCCCGAGCAGTTTGCAGGCCTGCGTGAAGTTGAGCCGCGAAAGCCGGTCCCTGAGCGAAAGCTTATGACTCGGTTTGGTCGTCATGGCATCCTCCTCCTTCCGGACAAGCCGCGCTTTTGGTCAAATCACATGATGCAAAAGGCAGCCACAGCGCGCCAAGATCAAACTTGTTTCTTTTGTAACCTGCACAATCCATTGATATCGAGATAATAGGATCCGCCAGTCATGGCCGCCGTCTCCAAACGAAAGCCCGCTGGCGAGATAACCGGCAAGCTCCGCATCGGCGACGACTGGAATGCGATTAACATCATCGCGCTTTCCCAGTCGAATCCGTTGAAAGCGGTCGCCGAATTCGTCGAGAACAGCATCGACGCTCACGCCAAACACATCACCATCATTCGCGGGCGCTCCCGCGGTCAATCGTACCTCAAAATCGTCGACGATGGCGACGGCGTTCCATTGGACGACGACGGCAAGCCAAACTTCAAGTTCGTCGCCACACACATTTGTGATTCGCTTAAGCGGCAGATGAAAGCTCGGGGGGAACGGGGCATCCAAGGCGAGTTCGGCATCGGCCTTTTGAGCTTCTGGACCGTCGGCGAGTCGCTGAGCCTGGTCTCTTCCGCAAATGACGGCGCCGCCTACGAAATGCGCATGGCCAAAGGCGATCCCACGTATTCAGTATCGCGGTTGCGGCGATTGCTGGCCGATGCCGGCACGGAGCTATCGATCTGTCCGTTGCTGTCCGGCATCCGTCATTTCAGCGGCGAGAAGCTGCAGTGGTATCTAGCGTCCGAATTGCGGGACCGAATTCGTCAATCAGGAGCCGAGATTCGCATCATCGATCGGCTGGCCCGCGCGGAATACTTGGTGGAACCGCGCGCTTTCACAGGGCAATTGCTCCATCACTTGCCTATTCCGGCGACGCCGCACGGCGATGTCTACGTCGAGCTGTACCTCACCGAGCCGAGTTCGGAAAACCGAGTAAGTTTGTATCGATCGGGCACGCGGGTGTTGGAAAATCTGACCGGCATCGACAGCTTGCAGCGGCCGCCTTGGAATATCGGCTACTTGCAAGGAGTGATCGACGCCCCATTTCTCAACCTCACGCCGGGGTCGCGGACGGGCGTGGTCCACGACGAACGATTCGCAGCGTTTCTCGAATCGCTAAGCGAGCTCGAAGCTGCACTGGATGACATCATCCGTCAACAGCAGCACGCTGCCGAGGAGCGGACTAATCGCGACACACTCCGGGCCATCCAACGCGCGTTTCGTGAGGCGCTGTTGGCGCTGCCTGAAGAAGAATATGACTGGTTTGAGGCCTACGGCGTCGACGGACACCGGCGAAAACGCCTCGGCGGCCATCGCCGCGGCATGCCGCTTCCGGTTCCGGCCAGATGCGAGCCGCAAGCGCAATCTACGGCGCCGGACAATGAGGCCATGCAGAGAGAGTTTTTTGACTACGCCGGTCCACTGTTTAGCGTTCGCATCTCGCCGGCCACCTGCGCGATGCCCGTCAAAACCACCAGATCGTTTCGAGCCATCGCCCGAGATCGCGGCGGTCGGCAAATCGAGCAGAATGTGACCTACGAATGGTCGATCGGCGAAGGCGCCGCTGAACTCGAAAATCAGAACAGCGAAATCGTGAAGCTCACGGTCCCCGATGAGCCCCACTTGGTGCGACTGCAAATTCGCGCCAGCCAAGCTGAGGTCGTGGCGACAGCAGAAGCCCTCATTACGGTCACCGATTCGCTCCTTCCCGAAAGACCTAAGTCCGATGCGCGGGGCGGCTTGCCGGAATACACGTTCGAGAAACGGCCCGGTGAACTCTGGCGATCCCGTTACAACGCCGAGCAGAACGTGATCGTCATCAACAACGGACATCGCGATTTCGTCTACGCAGCGCGAAACAAATC
>JAKEIB010000009.1 GCA_022614705.1 Planctomycetota bacterium
CGCTGTTTGAGGCCCTCACCGCCAAACATCAACCGTTTCCAGAATCCTCCGACCCTAACCAACTGAAACTGTTCGACTTATAGCCGGACACTACTGATCCCGCTTCCATTTTCTTTCGGCGTTTTGACCCAAGCATGCCGAATTGATACTCGCCGATGACAACGACAGGCAAGTGCTGACGCTCTCCGGGTGGCAGGTGGGCCTGAATGCGCTTATCGCCGGCCAGAATTGCCGAGACGGCATTGGTGTCGAGAATCACTTCCACTCATCCGGATCGATTTTCGAGAACTCGTCGTCGATGATACGCTGGACTTCGGCGACGTCCTTCGGATCGGCGGCGCCAAAGGCGGCCTCCCATCCGGTTTTCTTCTTGGGCTTGGCTTTGTCGCTGGCGATCTTGGAACGAACGGCCTCGACCAAGAAGTCTTTGATCGTCTGTCCTTGGAGCGCGGCGCGGGCCTTGATCTGGCGGTAGAGCGCGTCGGGGATTTCGACGGTGGTTTTCATACCACAACCATAAAACCATATTTATGGGTTGTCAAGGGAAGAGCGGATACAGTCGCCGGTAATGAGTAATTTGGGATGGGGGAAGTCGGGCGGGATGCCGGGGCGGTGACTGGCCGCGGACGGCCGAGTGCGGGGTCGGGAAACCCGCCACAACGGGCGGAGGCGCTACGTCGTTGCGATCGCGAGTGCATCAAGAAGCTCGATTCCTTCGTAACGTTGGAAATCGGCGACGTTGAAGGTGAGCAGATGCTCGAGGCCATGGCGCTTCATGGCGGCGACGAGTCGCGCGTCGTGAGCGCTCTTCCCCTTTACTTCGTGCTGCCGCACTAGCTCTCGCCACAGCGAGAAGATACCGCGTTCGTCACGCAAGAGTGTGAACTGATCCAGACAGAAGTCGATTGCTTCAACAGCATCTGGCAGCGGCATTCCCAAACCGTTTTCGGCAATTGGCCGCGTGACCACCACCCAGTACTCGTACAACACCTGCGGCACGAGGCAAAGTTCGTGCTGCTCGTTGCGGAGCTTGGTAACGGCACTCTCGGCCACGCCGTGGTGAGGATGGCCTCGTTCGGCCAAACGGCACAACACGTTGGTATCGAGCAGAATCCTCATTCACCGCGGCCCGCGTAAATCGATTCTCGACTGTCATCGACGAAGTGCGTTACGACCGGGTGCAGATCGATAAATGCCCGTAGCTTCTCTTGCCACTCCTGGTGGTTCAGAGAGGGACGGGAGGGCTGCGAATCGGCGTCGGCCAGCTTCTCGGCCACGGCCTGTTGGACAAAGGCCTCCACGTCCTGCCCCGAGGCAGCAGCACGTTCGCGTATCTTGGCTTCGATCTCGGCGGAAAGTTCCACGGTCACGGGAATGCTCCTTTTCCTACAATTCTATCACAATGGGCGTTCGTGGATACTCCGCTGCGGCACTCGCCTGTTCTGCATTTCTCAAAACTCTTTTCTACGCCCCTTTATGTTATGTTCGCTCCTGCTCAACCAAGCCGGCCGCAGGAACGAAACGCGGCAAATCGTGGCCAACTCTGCGACATTTTTGTGGACCCGCCGTGGTGGGGTGTTATACTGCCGGAACTTGTCTGATTCGCCCAAACGTGGAGGTCGGCCGATGTTGGGGCGGGCGCGCGGCAATTCGGGTTGGTCTCGTCGAGGCGGACGCCGTCGGTCGGGCCGGCGCAGTTCGGCGGCTGTAGCGATTCCGTTTCGCCGCCGACTGCGGTTCGAGCCGCTGGAAGACCGGCGGCTGCTGGCGAACGTCACGGTCAGTAACACGAACGACGTTGTCGATGGGAATGTCACGTCGATCGCGGCGCTGATCGGCACGCCGGGTGCCGACGGCATCTCGCTGCGCGAAGCGACTTTGGCGGCCAACGCCGACGCGGCGGCCGACACGATCGACTTCTCAGTCACCGGTACCATTCAGCTCACGAACGTCGGCCACGTCGGTGAGATTGCAATCACCAACAACCTCACGATCAATGGCCCGGGTGCCAACCTGCTCACGATCCAGGCGTTCGCAGGCACAGGCGCGGTGGGCGATGGGGCGCGGATCTTCAACGTCGACGATGGCAACTTCGGGACGCTTAAGGACGTTGCGATCAGCGGCCTGACGTTCAGCGGCGGCGATCCGAGCGGTGGTAGCAGTAACGGCGGGGCGATTAGCACCATCGAGAATCTGACCGTTACGTCCTCGACGATCAGTGGTAACACGGCTGTCGTTGGTGGCGGTATTGCGAAAATCGGTTCCACGGGACAACTGACGATCAGCCAGAGCACGATCGATGCCAACACGGCCCGCAGCACTGGCGGCGGGATCAGCGCCACGGGCGGCAGCCTCAATGTTTCCCAGAGCACCGTCAGCAACAATTCGGCGCCCCTCGGTAGCGGCGCAGGCGGCGGAATTTGGAGTTCGTCCACGGTGACGACTATCGATTCCAGCACGATCTCCGGCAACGGGGCTCTCATCGCTGGCGGCGTCCAGCAATCTGGCGTCGGCATCTTGATGACGATCACAAACAGCACAATCAGCGGCAACGCGTCACAGGGGGACGCGGCCGGCGTGGCGGCGCTTTATGGCGACGTCGCCATCCGTCACAGCACGATCACCGGCAACCGGGCCAACTCGGACAACAGCGGCACGGGCGACGGCGGCGGCGTGTTCAAGACTCCGACGCTCAGCAACGTGACAATTGACCACACGATCGTGGCCGGGAATTTCCGCCGGGTTTCCACGCGGAGCGACGTGTTCGGCGCCGTGACGGCCCGCTACAGCCTGGTGGGCGACAACACGGGCGCGACAATCACCAACAACGGCGGGAACCAGATCGGCACGTTCTCGGCGCCGATCGACCCTCTTTTGGGCGGGTTGACCGACCACGGCGGGCCGACGCACACGCACTCGCTGTTGGCCGACAGCCCTGCAATCGACGCAGGCGACTCGGCCTTCTCGCCGCCGCCCACGAATGATCAGCGCGGGGGGTTGTTCGTACGGGTGGCCGAGGGAGACGGCGCTGGGGGAGCGCGGATCGACATTGGCGCTTACGAGCGACAGACACTGCCGCCTGAGTTTTTTGTGGTCGACGCACTGATCGATGAAAACGACGGCAATTTTTCTCCCGGCGACGTTTCGCTCCGCGAGGCGATTGACGCCACCAACGGTAGCGACGGCGCGGACATGATCACGTTTGCCGCATCGCTCACCAGCGGTGGACCGGCGACGATTCTGCTCACTCAGGGCGAGCTTACGATCGGCGAGTCACTGACGATCAGCGGTCCCGGGGCGAGTTTGTTGACAATCGACGCCTCAGGCAACGACCCGACGCCGACGATGGACAACGGCGACGGCAGCCGAGTGTTCCTGATCGATGATGGCGCACCTTTGACGCTGATCGACGTGGAAATCCAAGGTCTCGCTTTGACCGGAGGCGATGTCGGAGGAGGCGATTTCTTTGCTCGACGTGGCGGAGCGATCCGCAGCCTCGAGAATCTGACATTAATCGCCTGCACAATCATCGGTAATTCGGCGGAAGCCGCAGGTGGGGGCATCTTCAATTCGCTCTTCGCATTCTCTGAGGTCAGCACAATCCGCGTTGAGGACAGCACAATCAGCGGCAATTCGGCCGCCAGTGGCGGCGGCATCGAGAATAGCGGCGCCTCCCTCTCCGTGGTGGACAGCACAATCAGCAACAATTCGGGCGGCGGCATCCAAAATTCCAACAGCTCAATGTCGGTCGTCGGCAGCACAATCAGCAACAATTCGGCCGTCATTGGCGGCGGCATAAAGATTCACGACAGCTCGCTGTCCGTGGTGGAGAGCACGATTACCGGCAACCACACCGAATCGGACTTTTTCAGCGGCAACGGCGGCGGCATTTGGAGTTCCGGCAGCTCACTCTCCGTGGTGGACAGCACGATCAGCGGCAACTCGGCGAGCGGGGCTTTTGGCTGGGGCGGAGGCATCTACCACGACGAGGGCTTTGCGTCCCCGATCGTGCACCCGAACCTGACCATCACCGGCAGCACAATTACCGGTAATTCAGCTCAACGCGGCGGCGGCATCGACCACTGCGGGCCAAACCTGGACATCACCACCACCACGATCACCAGTAATTCAGCCCAAAGCGGCGGCGGCATTTACAGCCGCGGCTCGGGGATCGGCATCAGCACCGTGCTTGTGATGAACAGCACGATCAGCGGCAACATGGCCAACGGGGCTGGCGGCGGCATCTACTCGGGTTTCAACAATCAACTGACCGTTCGACATAGCACGATCAGCGGCAACATGGCCAACGGGGCTGGCGGCGGCATCTACTCGGATGAAAACAATCCACTGACCATTCGACATAGCACGATCACCGCCAATAAGGCCGACGCGGACAACAACGGCGACGGCCGCGGCGGCGGCTTGAGCCCATCTAGTTCTAGTGCTGATTTGAATCACACAATCGTCGCCGGCAACACGCGCGCCGCCGGCACGAGCGACGATGCGGATGGAAGCACTCTCTCCAGCGTTCTATTTAGCCTGATTGGCAACGGCACCGGCGTGTTAATCACCAGCACCGACGCCGGCAGCAATCGGATCGGCACGTCCAGCGCGCCGATCGATCCCCTGCTCGGTCCGCTGGCCGACAACGGCGGGCCGACAATGACGCACGCATTGCTCGCTGGCAGCCCGGCGATGGATGCAGGTCAACCGGGGATTTTCTTTAATCCGGCTGAATTCGATCAGCGTGGCGCGCCGTTCACGCGGGTGCTCGACGGCGACGGTATCGGCGGACTGCGAATCGATATCGGAGCGTTCGAATCACCGACCGTTCCTCCGCAGTTACCGGGCGACTACAACCTCGATGAGATCGTCGATGCGGCGGACCACGTCGTCTGGCGCAAGTTGCTCGGCACCAGCGTCGCGCCGCCGTTTAGCGGGGCGGATGGCGACGGCGACTCGTCCGTCGATCCGGGCGACTACGATGTGTGGCAGGAGAATTTTGGGGAGGCGATCGGAGCAGGGAGCGGCGGCGGGGCGGGGGGAGAGTTGAGAGTGGAGAGTGGAGAGTTGAGGGCCGCAGAAGTGCGGGGTCGGGAGACCCGCGCACAACTGGGAGCTGTGGCTGGCGATTTGGACTCGCTTGCGGTGAGTGGATGGGTGCCTGGCGGTGAGTGGGAATTCACGTCTCGGAGAGACGCGGCTACTGTAGGCGAGTCTCTCCGAGACTCGTATGGGCGATCGCGGTTGGACGGCGCGCAGGGCGTCGCTGCGCGGGATCGCGCGTTCGTGGCGTGGTTGGCGACGCAGGGGCTGGAGCGATTGCGGCAACCGGCGCACGGGGACGACGAACTCTTTGAGGCGGAGCCGGATGAATCTCCCAGCAAAGCAATAAGCGACGACGTTGACGCGGTGTTTGAATTGCTCTCAATCAGTTGAGTGAGGGGAGGGCTCATGTCTCGACGAACGCGGCAACAGCGGTTCTTGTCGAGTCTGGGCGCGGTGAATTCTGTCGCCAAGAGACGCGGGACGGTGCGTCGCGCCAGGCCACTTGATCGCCTATTGCGCTTCGAACCGCTGGAAGACCGGCGGTTGTTGGCCAATGTCACGGTTGGCAACACGAACGATGCCGTCAACGGCTCCGTCACGTCCATCGCGGACTTGATAGCCACGCCCGGCGCGGACGGCATCTCGCTGCGCGAGGCGGTGTTGGCGGCCAATGCGGACGCGGCGGCGGATGTGATCGACTTCTCGGTCACGGGCACGATTCAGCTCACGAACGTCGGCCACGTCGGCGAGATCGTGATCAACAATGATCTCACAATCAACGGTCCGGGGGCGAGTCTGCTCGCCATCGGCGGGTTTAATCCCAGCGCGACCCTGGGCGACGGCGCGCGGATCTTCCATATCGAGGTGCCCTTCGTTACCAGGACCGTGGCAATCAGCGGCCTGACGCTCACGGGTGGCGACGTGGCCAGCGGCGTGGGCGGCGGGGCGATTCTCAATACAGAGAATTTGACGATCACCAACTGCACGATCAGCGGCAACAACGCCGGCACGACCACCATGACTTTTCGCGGCGGCGGCATTGCGAACGTTGGCGGCAATCTGTCGGTCATCGCCAGCACGATCAGCGGAAACACCTCACGGGGCAGCGGCGCGGGCATTTATAGCAATCTAGGCAGCTTAAACATTGCCCAGAGCACCGTTAGCGGGAACGCAGCCAACCTGAGCAGCGGCGGCGGCATCCGTAGCGACTCTTCCACGACCACGATCGATTCCAGCACGATCTCCGGCAACACGGCGGCGGTTGGCGGCGGAATCTATGGCGCCGGCGGCAACATGACGATCACCAATAGCACCATCAGTGGCAACTCGGCCACTGTCAGTGGCGGCGGTATCTTCGTGGCGTCGGGCAATCTCACCCTACGGCACAGCACGGTCACGCTCAACCGAGCCGATTCGGACAACAATGCCAGTGGCACGGGCGGCGGCCTCTCGGGTCCGGCGACCTTGGACCACACGATTGTGGCCGGCAACCTGCGTTCGATCTCGACCCGTGATGATATCTCCGGCGCGGTAACCGCCCGCTACAGCCTGATCGGCGACAACACGGGGGCGACGATCACCGACAACGGCGGCAATCAGATCGGCACGGGCGCGTCGCCGATCGGTCCGCTGCTGAGCCCACTGGCCGACAATGCGGGGCCGACGGTCACGCACGCGCTGCTAGTTGGCAGTCCCGCCATTGACATGGGCGATCCAAGCTTCGTGCCGCCGCCCGATTTCGATCAGCGTGGCGCACCATTTCTGCGCGTCGCGGACGGCGACGGGGCGGGCGGTGTGCGGATCGACGTCGGCGCCTACGAGCGGCAAACGTTGCCCGCCGGCAGCCTCGTCGTCGACACGCTGGCCGATGAAGACGACGGCAACTATTCGGCGGGCGATTTTTCGCTCCGTGAGGCGATTAGTGTGGCCGAGGGCAGCATCGGCGTGGACACGATCACGTTTGGGCCCGCGCTGACCAGCGGCGGCCCGGCCACGATCCTGTTGATGTTAGGTCACTTGGCAGTCCGCGATTCGCTCACCATCAATGGTCCCGGCGCTAATACTTTGACCATTGATGCGTCGGGCAACGATCCCACGCCGAACACGAACGATGGCAACGGCAGCCGTGTATTCGTGATCGGCGACGGTATCGGCTCGAGCTTGAAGGACGTCGCGATCAGCGGCCTGACGCTCACCGGCGGTGATATATCCTATTCTGGCGGAGCAATCTTCAACACAGAAAACCTCACCGTGACCGGCTGCACGGTCCACGGAAACTCGGCCAGCACTGGCGGCGGCGGCATTGCAAATGTCTCACAAGGCGAGTTGACGATCAACGACAGCACCATCAGCGGAAACTCGACGAGCGGAGACGCCCTGCTTACCGGATTTGGGGGGGGCATCTACAGCTCTGGAGATTCGCTGAGAGTCAGCGGTAGCACGATTAGTGGGAACACGTCCTACTCGGATGGTGGGGGAATCGCCATAAAAGGCGGCCAACTTACGCTGACGCACAGCACGGTCACGGGCAATCTGGCCGACCATGGCGGATTTGGCGTCGCCGGTGTATCCGTCTATAGCGGCACAGCAACTATCGACCACACGATCATCGCCGGGAACCGCTCGTTCACCGGCTTTGATTTACACGTCCGTAATGGGACAGCCACCGTCAGATACTGCCAGATTGGCTTTGCTGGCGGAGGGAATTTTACCGACATCACGGGAAGTCAGTTTAATGTGAATCCCTTGCTCGGCCCGCTGGCCGACAACGGCGGGCCGACGCTGACGCACGCCTTGCTTGCCGGCAGCTCGGCGATTGATGCGGGCGATTCGAATTTCGATCCGGCCGATCCGGATGGCAATCCGCTGACCGACGATGCGTTGCCCAATGACCAGCGCGGCGCGCCGTTTAATCGCGTGTTCGACGGCAACAGCGACGGCGGTTCCCGGATCGACGTTGGCGCTTACGAGTTGCAGCCCGAGGGCGTGCCAGGCGACTACAATCGCGACGGCGATGTGAATGCGGCGGATTACGTGGTGTGGCGGAAGTTCTTGGGCACCAGCGTCGCGCCGCCGTTTAGCGGCGCGGATGGCGACGGCGACTCGTCCGTCGACCCGGGCGACTACGACGTCTGGCAGGAGAATTTCGGGGAGGCGTTGCCGGGGAGTGGCGGCGGAGGAGCGGCTGACGCGCTAGGCGTAGGTCAGGCTGTGTCTGACATTTCGGCCTCGCGTCCGGTGGAACCTGAGCTGCGCGCTCACGATGCGGGCAGTGGGGTTCACGTTGCCGAGTCCGCCGCGGCGGACTCGGAATTGGCAGTTTCGGAGAAACTGACCTACGTGAGGCGTCAGGCGGAGCTTGAATTACACGCTGACCGATTGGCAGCGGCGAACGCTCCCCCGCCACGGCGAGTCCCGAGCGACCCGACCCCTCACCGCCACGGCGGCTCGCCGATCTACAAGGGAGGGGAGGCACTGCGCGATGACGCGCTGTTGGCCTGGTTGGCGTCGCATGTAACCGAGCGAGATCGCGAGTTGCCGGAAATTGATCCGCTCCTCGTCGTTGAATCGATCGACGCCGAGGACGAAGATTTGTTCGCTGCGTTGGATGAGGCTTTTGAAACGGTGGGCGATGGCGTCGGTGTGGATTCAGGTTGGCGATAAGGCGGACCGTCGGACATGAGCTTGGGTCCGACTGGAAATCGGCAAATGAGAAGTGGGTAGTACCTTAATTCGGTGTTGCTGCACCAACGAATTCGTCGTTCAAGACAGGATTTTGAACAGGAGGAAACGGAGAGAACGGAGAATGGCAGATTATCTCTGTTTCCTCTGTTACCTCCTGTTCAAAAAAACAAGTCGGATTGTTGGTTGGATAATAGCAACACACTGTTAAGACACTGCCGGGAAGTGCGAGTAAAAAAACGGCCGGCCGCGCGCACTGCGCGGCCGGCCGGCGTTTCATTGGACGCGACGCGCAGCGCTGTTACACGCTCCGCTAGCGCGTCGCGGCTAAACGGTTGCTTAGGACTTGTTCGGGCAGGAGCAGCCGTTTTCGCAGTCCTTGCAGCAATCGCATTCGCAACTGCAGTTCGGGCAATCCTTGCAGCAGTCTTCCGAGCAGCAGGCGGCCTTGGCTTTGTTGCAGCAGCTTGCCGCTTCCTCGTCGGAATTGGCGGACGTGCCGGCGATGGCGGCGGCGATCAGGCCCGCGGCGATTGCCAGGCCACCGAATAACTTAACGAACATGGTAAAACTCACTTTCTTGTTAGGACCGGGGTCACAGACCCCAGCTACAGTTGATGTTGTAGCTGGCCTCTCGGAGGCCGGCATGCCGGGGTCACAGACCCCAGCTACAAATGTCCGGGGTCATAGACCCCAGCTACAAATGTCCGGGGTCACAGACCCCAGCTACAAATGTCCGGGGTCATAGACCCCAGCTACAGTTGGTCGAAACACCACGCTGCGCGAGCGTGACGTTTACTTGGAAATTGAGAATCGAACAAGTCAGGCACAGCTCGCCGCAGCGAGTCGCCGTGGCGACCTGACCTACAGGTGATGTCAGGCTGAAAAGCCTAACATACGTGCCTGCGACGCTGGCGCATCAGATGATCCACGAGCAGTGGAGGATGCGGTGCGGAATGGGAGGAGGAAGATTGGCGAGCGTGAAGTCGCCGGCCGATGCATCGCAAGCGGAAGGATTGAGTGGAAGGATTGCCACAAGAGACAACCCGGCCACTAGCTCCGGCGATGAATTGACTTTTTCGACGGGCGGCGTCGTTCGCTGGACTGGCAGAAGGCGACAGCCGCAGGTGTGCAGGACGTGCTTGGCGGTACCGACGGCTGCCCCAGACGTTGGTGCGGAATGGGCGGATTCGCGACGTTGGCAGCAGGTGCTTGCGTCTCTGCGAGACGCGGAATGCGAGTCTCGGTGTGGCTGCGTCTCTCCGAGACGCAGATTCGAGTCTTCGCCACGGCGAATCTTCGATCGGAGAGACTCGGCCACTTGTGCGGCCGCACAGCGCGGGCAGCGGTCGTCGCCGCTGGAGCAGGATGCGCAGCGCGCCGGCAGCGGAAGCAGTAGCGCCAAGGCGGCGGCCAGGGCCACGGCCGTTCGAGCGGGGCGGGCGGCGAAATGAGCGAGGGTCGCCATGCCTCAATTGTCCCAGGTCTACAAAGCGGGTCAACAGAGTTCTAGCCAGTGTAGGCATCTCGCTCCGCGAGATGCAACTCCGCTCGCGGAGCGAGCGGACTACACTTGTGATACGTTGGACGTGAGATAAAGGTTCGCCCGGAGCCGGGTCGCGGCGGCGACCGTAGCATCGTGGCTAAGGCGATTTTCGAATCCCCGTAAGTTTGGCACCGGCAGCGTTCCGCTGCATCGTGCAGCGGAACGCCCGGAGTTTTCACGTTACCCGCGACGATATCGATGCACGTAGCCGATGGC
>JAKEIB010000092.1 GCA_022614705.1 Planctomycetota bacterium
AACAGCGTCGTCCGATCCACACGATACGCCGACGCGACATCCGCCACACGCATTCCGTGCGTCAAAGCCTCCACGGCTCGGGTCCGCATCTCACACGTCGCATCGGCGCCTACGCTCATGGCGCGCGCCTTGTCCCATGATATTATGTACTTGTCCAGGCCAATGTTGCAGATTTATTGCGATGGGCCATAATTCCAGCGGCCGGCGTAACAACGCTGATCATTTTTGGCGGGTTGACCGCGTTTACGTTTCTGACGAGGAAAGATTTTTCATTTCTCGGCAGCTTTCTTCGATTGGCGATAATCTCCGCCATCGCATTAATTTTCGTCAGTGCGATCTTCGGAATGCATTTGGGAGTCTGGTTCGTTTGGGCCATGATCGTTTTGGCGAGCGGTTACATCCTTTATTACACGTCCAACATTCTGCATCATTACCGCACCGATCAATACGTGGCAGCCGCGCTCGCGCTTTTTGCGTCGGTCGCGTTGTTGTTCTGGTATGTCATTCAAATCTTCATGAGTCGTGATTAGCGCGGCCCACTGGCTGAACCGATGGACGACGCCGCGGAAGGTTACGATCCGCTGTATTTACAGGGCATCGCCTATTTCAATGCGTGTGAGTTTTTCAAAGCCCACGAAGTGTGGGAGGATTTGTGGAAGAATTACAGCGGCGACTTGCGGCTGTTTTACAAGGGGTTGATCCAGGCGGCCGTCGCGCTGCACCATTTTGGCAATGGCAACATCCGCGGCGCTCGCAAGGTCTATCGTAGTAGTCGCGGATATTTGGAACAGTACGGGCCGACGTGCGTCGGCATGGATTTGGAGAAGTTTCTCGCCGAGCTCGACGCCTGTTTCGTTGAAGTCGCGGCCAGCCAGGAGGAGTTTCCGAATATTGAAATCAATCCGGAACTGATTCCGGAGATTACGCTCGACCCGCCCGTGGAGTTGCCGGCAGTCGATGTGGAGGGATGAGGGGACCGATGAAACCGTGGAATGCAGAGGACTTGGATTTCGACGCCGACACGTTTTCCGGCGTCGTCAGGTTGTTTCCGCTGCCCAACCTCGTGCTCTATCCGCACGTCATGCAGCCGCTGCACATCTTCGAAGAGCGATATCGCGAGATGGTTGAGGACGCACTCGCGGGCGACAAGCTGATCGCCATGGCCGTGCTCGAACCTGGTTGGGAGAACGACTACGACAGCCGCCCGCCCGTGGCCCCGTACGCCTGTCTGGGAAAAATCGTCGCGCATCATCGCCTGCCCGACGGACGCTACAACTTGCTCTTGCTCGGCGTCGAGCGCGTGCGAATCGACCATGAGCTCGATCCGATCCGCTCCTTCCGCCAGGCCTGCGTCGAACTCATCGAAGACGAATACGACTTCGAAACATCGAGCCAGAGTCGGCGCTTGCACGAAAAGCTACTCGCCGCGTTTCGCGAACATTTGCCGTGTGCGTGTGAAACGGTGCAGATCGAAAAGATGCTCTCCGGAAGCGTGCCGCTCGGCCTGTTGACCGACCTCGCCGCCTACGCCCTGCCGCTGGACACAGCCGTGAAGCAGGAGCTGTTGGCCGAGTGTCGCGTCAGCGCGCGGGCCGAAATCTTGTTGTCGCAGGTCGAGCAAATCGCCCTCGTCACAACAGAGACGTCGTCGCACACCTTCCCGCCTTCTTTCAGCGACAATTAGTGTAGTCCTCTCGTTCCGCGAGAGAAATTTCGTCTCGCGGAGCGAGACGACTACACTCTCCGCCGCTTGACCGCGCGCTGCCGCGCTTCCTAAGATCAAATATGGCCAATCCGGCAAATATCACCACCGATCGCCAGCGCGACCTCGGCAGCATTTCGGGCGAACTGTCCGACAGCAACGGCGCGCCGAAGTCGTCCGCCGTTGATACCGCGCGCATCGAGCGTGCCGTGAAAGAAATCCTCTCGGCTGTAGGCGAAGATCCAAATCGCGAAGGGCTGCGTGAAACGCCCGCCCGCGTCGCCCGCATGTATGCCGAGCTGTTCGCCGGTCTGCACGACGACCCACGCGTCCATCTCCGCAAATTCTTCGCGGAAAAATATGATGAGATGGTCCTCGTGCGCGATATCAGCTTCAACAGCATGTGCGAGCACCACCTGCTGCCGTTCACCGGCGTGGCCCACATCGGCTACATCCCCAACGGAAAAGTCGTCGGACTCAGCAAGCTGGCCCGCGTCGTGGAAAGCGTTTCGCGCCGTCCGCAGGTGCAAGAGCGGATGACCGAAGAAATCGCCAACCTATTGATCGACGAGCTCGACGTCAAAGGCGTGGCCGTGGTGATCGAGGCCACGCACTCCTGCATGACGATCCGCGGCGTGCGCAAGCCAGGCAGCATCTGCGTCACCTCGGCCATGAAGGGCATCTTCCGCTCGAACCTCTCCAGCCGCTCGGAAGTGATGACGCTCATCTACGGCGACCGAAGATAGAGGGGGAGAGTGGGAGAGGGGGAGACAAGGAGATTCGAAGAGAACGCGTCTGCCAAAGTATCTCCCCCTCTCCCTATCTCCCCGTCTCCCCCTCTGTGCCCATGCAGCTCCTCGCCCAATTCCTCCTCCGTCTCGCCTTCGGCCTCGCATTCGGCATGGCGATCACGTCATCGCGCCAAGTATCGAGCGGCTACTTTCGCAACCACTTATATGTGACGCTCGGCCTCTCGACGCTTGCCGGCTTAGCGTTATCAAAACTTTCTGTCCCCGCCGCGGCCTTCGCCGGTACAGCCGCGGTGATCAGCTTTTTCGGCGCCGCCTTCTGGTTGTATGAATCGCCGTGCCCCGGGAAAACCGCGCTCTGGCTGGTCGCGTCGTGTGCCCTCGCCGCCGCCATCATTGAGCAGCAAAAAAGCGCTGTCTTCGACGCTCGCGCCGCGTGGAATGCGCTCGGCGTGACAACCTCCGGCCTGGTGCTCGGTCTCGTTTTCGCCGCCATGCTTCTCGGTCACTGGTATCTCAACGCGCCCGGCATGTCGCTCGCCCCGCTGCGACGGCTTCTCGCCGCCGTGGCGCTTGTCGTCATCATCCAAGCCATCGTGAGCACCATCGGCCTTGCCTCCGCATGGTCGACCCAAACGGAAATCTCGTCCGCCTGGTTGCTGTTTGTCGCCCTGCGATGGTCCTTCGGCATCTGCGGCGTTTTGGCACTGCTCTGGATGGCATGGCGAACGCTCGAGATCCCCAATACGCAGAGCGCCACCGGCATCCTCTACGTCGCGGTGATCGGCGTTTTCGTCGGCGAATTGACCGCCGCGCTACTGTCGGCCGAGTCCGCCGTCCCTCTATAATCGAATAATAACGTTGCGCGATTCTTTGCATTCCAACCGCTTGCGGTTTAGCGAATCCCCCATGAACGTCACCTACAACTGTCCCGCCTGCCATCGCACCACGCGGGCACAAATCGCGCACCGCTCCGCCGCAATCGCCTGCACGCATTGCCAACAACCAATCAACGTTCCCGACGGCGCGATCGTGGGCCAACAAATCCACCGCTGCCTCGTCTGCCCCAGCACCGAACTGTTCGCCCGTAAGGATTTCCCACAGCGCCTCGGCGTGGCGCTTGTCGTCATCGGTTTCGTGGGTAGTAGCATCGCCTGGTTCAATTACCACGTGCTGCTCTCGTTTGCAATATTGTTCGCAACGGCCCTGATCGATCTTGTGCTATACATCGTGATGGGCGAATCGCTCACGTGTTATCGTTGCCACGCCCAATACCGCGGCTTCGAGGAAATCGAACGCCACGGCGGCTTCGACCTGGAAACACACGAACGCTACCGCCAGATGGCGGCAAGAATGAAAGAGCCATCACTGTAGCTGGCCTCTGTGAGGCCGGCCGGTTGTAGCTGACGACTTAAGGCCGGCGTAAATTATGCCGGGGTCACAGACCCCGGCTACAGTTTTTACTCTCCTCCATGGATCCCGATCAGCAGCGAATCCAAGAAGACCTGCGAGGTCTGTTGCAGGGCGACGTCCTGTGCGACGACGTGGCCACGCAGCTCTACGCCAGCGATGCCAGTATCTACGAGCTGAAGCCGCTCGGAGTGGTGCGGCCGCGATCGGTCGACGACGTTGCTGCCGCAGTGCGATACGCCGCCGAGAACCATTTGCCGATTCACGCCCGCGGGGCAGGCACCGGCCTGGCGGGCGAGTCGCTCGGCCGTGGCCTGGTCATCGATTTCTCGCGATATTTCCGCCGCATCCTGGCGATCGAAGACGACCGAGTCCGCGTGCAGCCCGGCGTCGTGCTCGCGTCGCTCAACCGCTTCCTCGCCCGCAGCGGCCGATTGTTCGGCCCCGATCCCGCCATGCGAAGCGTCACCACGATGGGCAGCGTCGTGGCGATCGACGCCGGCGGCAGCCACTGGCCGCGCTACGGCTCCGCACGGCGGCACGTCGAAGAACTGCAAATCGTGCTGGCCGACGCCACCGTGCATCGCGTCAGCCGACATGCGATTGACAGCCGCAATGGCAACGGCGGCGCCGAATCGGCGGATCCCGCTCAGCAACGTCTCCGAGAACTCGTCGCGGCAGTGGCAGGCCTCACTCGCCGCCATGCCAAAACGATCGAGGACCACCGGCCGCAATCCCTCGTCAATCGCAGCGGCTACCGCCTCGACGGCATCCTCGCCGACGGCCAGCTCGACCTGGCCAAGCTGCTCGTCGGCAGCGAAGGCACGCTCGCGCTCATCACCGAGGCAACACTTACGATCGATCCACTCCCCGCTCATCGCGGCTGCACGCTCCTACTGTTCGACAGCCTCGAAAAGGCCGCCCACGCCGCACTGGAGATCGTGCCGCTCGGTCCGACCGCCTGCGACTTGATGGACCGCCGTCACTTGAACCTCGCCCGCGAAACCGACATCCGCTACGAATTGCTCATCCCTGGTGAAGCCGAGGCGATGCTGCTCGTCGAGCAACATGCCGCCACAGCCGACGAACTCGCCACCAAGCTCGATGACGTGGTGGAGCTCGCTGTTGACAAAACCGGCCTCGCCGCCGCCGCGCACATCGCCGAGGACGAGACCGATTTCCAACTTTTTTGGGGCTTGGCCCAACGCTTCATTCCCACTTTGCACCAGATGCAAGGTTCCAGCCGGCCGACGCCGTGCATCGAAGACATCGCGGTCCCGGTCGAATCGCTGCCAGTTTTTCTACGGCACGTGCAGGATACGCTCAAGCGGCTGCAAGTGACGGCCTCCGTGTTCGGTCACGCGGCTCAAGGCCAATTGCACATTCGGCCGCTACTCGATCTGGCCAATTCCGACGACGTGCACGCGATGGAATCGCTCGCCACGGAGCTCTATGAAAAAGTTTGGGCGCTCCGCGGCACGATCAGCGGCGAGCATGGCGACGGCCTGAGCCGCACGCCGTTTCTTGCTCGTCAATACGGACCGCTCACCAACGTCTTCCGCGAGCTCAAACAAATCTTCGACCCGCACGGACTTCTGAACCCGGGCAAGAAAGTCCCACTCACGCCCACGCGCATGACTCAAAACCTGCGCATGACGAGCGTTCGTCTGCCGCAAACCGATGTCGTCGCCACAAACGGCGACGCGACCAACGGCCAATCACTTCACACGTTCGAGCCGCAGCTTGCCTGGCGGCCCGAGGAAGTCGCTCAAACGGCCCGCGCGTGCAACGGCTGCGGCGCGTGCCGCTCGATCTCGCTCGACGTGCGAATGTGCCCCATCTTCCACATGAATCCGTGCGAGGAAGCTTCGCCCCGCGCGAAAGCGAATCTCGTCCGCGGACTGCTGTCCGGCAACTTACCCGCCGACACGCTCGTGCAAGATGCGTGCAAGGAAGTCGCCGACCTGTGCGTTCACTGCCACATGTGCCGGCTGGAGTGCCCCGCCAACGTCGACGTCCCAAAAATGATGCTCGAGGCCAAGGCCTCGTACGTCAGTACCAACGGCCAGCCACTGCAAGATTGGCTGCTTACGCGCATCGACTCGCTGGCCGCGTTCGCCGGCCGGCTGCCGGGCGTCACCAACTGGGCCCTCGGCAACCCGCAGGCGCGTTGGCTACTGGAGAAGGCGATCGGCATCGCGCAAGGCCGCAAGTTGCCGCAGCTCGGGCGCCGCAGCTTTCTGCAGCAAGCGGCACTGCGCCGGCTTCACAATCGGCCGCGAGTGAGCGGCGAAAAAGTCGTCTTTTTTGTCGACACTTACGCCAACCATTTCGACACGCAGCTCGGCGACGCGTTGGTCGCCATACTCCGGCACCACGGCATCCCAGTGTTCGTGCCGAAAGACCAGCTGCAAGCCGGAATGCCGATGATCGCCGCCGGCGCGCTCGACCCGGCCCGCGCCGTCGCCGAGCAGAACGTCGCGATGCTCGCCGAGCACGTGCGGCAAGGCTTCACGATCATCGCCACCGAGCCATCGGCCGTGCTCGCCCTCACGCACGAATACCCGATCCTGCTCGACGACGACGAGGACGCGCTCTCCGTCGCGCAGCACACCCAGGAAGCCTGCCATTACCTGTGGCAACTGCACCAGCGCGGCCGGCTGCGGCTCGACTTCCAGCCCCAGCGACTCTCGATCGCCTACCACGTCCCGTGCCACCTGCGCGCACTGGGCGTAGGCGCGCCCGCCGAAAACTTGCTGCGGCTGGTGCCCGGAGTGCGTGTTCATCGCTTAGAAAAGGGTTGCAGCGGCATGGCCGGTCTGTGGGGCGTGAAGCGAGAAAATTACCGCGCCAGCCTGCGCGCCGGACTGGAACTGATTTCCGCCGTCCGCGACGGGCCCTACCAAATTGGCATGACCGAGTGCAGCACGTGCAAAATGCAAATCGATCAGAGCGCCCGCAAGCCGACGATTCATCCGCTAAAACTGCTCGCGCTCGCCTACGGACTCATGCCCGAAGTGGCCCAACAAGTTCGACCAGTCAAACTGTAGCTGGGGTCTATGACCCCGGCCTTTTATTTATATCGAAGAGCCGGCCTCACAGAGGCCAGCTACAATTGCGTGACAACATGACCGTGCGCGTGAAATTGTTCGCCGTTGCCAAAGAACGCGCCGCTTGCGACGAGCTTACGGTCGAATTGCCAACGCATGCCACAATTGCCGACCTGCGCCGATCCGTCACGATTGCATACCCCGCGCTCGCCCCCATCCTCTCGCACGCCATGTGGGCCGTCGACACCGCCTACGCCAACGATAACACAAAACTCACCGAACAATCCGAAGTCGCCCTCATCCCACCCGTAAGCGGCGGCTAACCCGCTCGCCGCTTGCGGCTTAGCGCTGCAACGCGGTCCGGCGCCGCCGCACCCATCATGATCCAACTCACCAACCACCCCATCGACACCGCCGCCCTCCTCGACCGCGCCCGCCACCCCAACGCCGGCGCCGTCGTCCTGTTCCTCGGCACCACGCGCGAATTAACGGGCAGCCGCCAAACTGTCGCGCTCGATTACGAAGCCTATCGCGAAATGGCCGAGCGCCAGCTAATCGACCTGGAAACCGAAGCCCGCCGCCGCTGGCCCCTGCTAGAATGTATGATCGTCCACCGCCTCGGCCGCGTGCCCACGACCGAGGCCAGCGTGGCGATCGTCGTCAGCACGCCCCACCGCGCCGACGCCTTCGCCGCCGGCCAATGGCTCATCGACACGCTCAAACACGACGTGCCGATCTGGAAACGCGAACAATGGGCCGACGGCACGACCGAGTGGGTACATCCGGGAATAACGGAAGAAGGGGAGAGGGGGAGAGGGGGAGAAGGGGAGACGCGGTGACAACGCGTCCATCGAATCTCCCCCTCTCCCTATCTTCCCCTCTCTGCAACAATCGAGCATGGCTGAAATCACCAACAAATCGCCGCTCCTCGACACGCTCGGCCGCACCCACACCAGCCTGCGGATCAGCGTCACCGATCGCTGCAACATCCGCTGCTTCTACTGCATGCCGAACGAGAACGTCCGCTTCCGCCCGCGCCACGAAATTCTCACGTTCGAGGAAATCGAGCGATTCGTCCGCGTCGTGTCGCAAATGGGCGTCCATCGCCTGCGCCTCACGGGCGGCGAACCACTCGTCCGCGCCGACCTCCCGCGCCTTGTCGAAAAACTCGCCCGCCTCCCCGGCATCGACGACCTGGCCCTCACCACCAACGGCATCCTCCTCCCCGAATTAGCGGCGGAGCTCCGCTCCGCAGGTCTCCAGCGCCTCAACATCAGCCTCGACACCCTCCGCGAAGACGTCTTCCAAAAAATCTCCCGCCGCGCAGGCCTCGACCAAGTCCTCGCCGGCATCGCCGCCGCCCAAGACGCCGGCTTCCAGCGCATCCGCCTCAACGCCGTCGCCATCCACGGCCTGACCGAGGACGAAATCATCCCCCTCGCCCGCTTCGCCCGCGAGCGCGGCCTCGAACTGCGCTTCATCGAATACATGCCGCTCGACGCCGAAAAACATTGGCAATCGACCGACGTGCTCGACGGCGAAGCAATCCGCCGCACACTCGAAGCCGAGTTCGGCCCGCTCGTCCCCGTCGGCCGCTCGCACCCCAGCCAACCCGCCAGCGATTTCGAATACGCCGACGGCGCCGGCCGCGTCGGCCTCATCAGCCCCGTCTCTCAACCCTTCTGCAGCGCCTGCGACCGCCTCCGCCTCACCGCCGAGGGCCAGGTCCGCAACTGCCTCTTCTCCACCGCCGAATGGGACGCCCGCGCCCTCCTCCGCGGCTACGCCACCGACGACGACCTGGCCAACCTCGTCCGCGACTGCATCCAGAAAAAAGCCCCCGCCCACGGCATCGGCACCACCAATTTCGTCCGCCCCGAACGCGCCATGTACCAAATCGGCGGATAACCGCCGCTCGCGGCTTAGCGAACGCCGGGTGCCATCTGCTGGCTTGCCCAACGGTGCTTCTTATGACTCTCACCATGCAGCCAGTACCCACGCCGCGGGCAAAATAAACGACAAAAAGCAACACCGGGGCCGGATCGGCACACTCGGTGAGGGAACCCTCAGCCCACGAACGGCCGACAGGCAGGAAAAATACTTCTCGTACTCGATCCCTGAGAACGTAAAACTACCCCCCCATTGTGTGCATTTACATTCCCCGCAACAGTTGTCCGAATGTGGTGAGCGGTGCTCATACGGCCGGACTGACACTGATGGGCCGGTTGCTCAGCGCGCCGCAAAAGGAGCGCCTCATGAAACCGATTTCGCGGATTGGAGAACAACTGGCGGCGTGCGTGGCCGGGTGGCTGATCGGCGCATCATGCGCGGTCGGCGCGGTGCAGATCGTGCCGGGACTCCCGTCGTCCGTGGAAGAGCGCGTGGACGGCCACTTGATAATCGACGGCGCCACAGCTGACGCCGTGAGCACAAGTTGGTGCGATTGCGCCCACCTGCCGGTCGGGGAGGACTGGCCGGGGCCAACCATGCCCGCCGCCGGTGAGTGGACGCTGGATGTAGCCGAGAGCGTCTTATCCTTAGACGGTGTGGATATGACCTCGGGCCGTTCGCTGGCCGACTTCAACTTCGATTATGACGGCTTAACGACCTCAGTCCTGGCGGCTTCCCGCTCGGAAGGTCAAACCATGAGCCAGGATCCGGGACCCGGAGACTCCGACAGTTTCTCCGATCTGCCGGTCATGAGCCGGATCAACGGCCGGATCGACATGTGGCTCACGTCGGACGCCGTGGGCGACGCTGGGATCTACGACGTCTCTCTGCTCCTGAGCATCTCCGGCAGCGACCTGTCGGTGGTGGGCGATGCCACGGCCTTGATGAGCTATTTTGTTCGCGTGACGCCGGCCGACGGCAGCGGGCCCGTCGAGTTCGAGGGCGACTACTCGGACCTCGTCCTGCCACCGACCGATCCTGCGGACCCGTCGCGGTTCCTCATCCAAGAATCCATTGCAATCAGCGGCCTGGAGGTCGTTGACTTTGGTCAGACCCCTGTGGCCCTCATCGAACTGGGCGAGGGCTTCCTGGTGCCAGGTCCCCCAGATCCCGACACAGGACTTTGTCCGCCGACAATCGACCTGACGGAAGTCGGGCTATTGACCAGCGTCGAAGGCCGGACCGAGGCGCCGGATATCTTCCGGTCCGCGGCCAACAGCCTCTTCGACGCCACGCTGTCGCTGCAATTCGACGCGCGGCTTGTGCCCGAACCATCCAGTTTAGGTCTTCTTCTACTCGGCCTGGGGACTCTAGAACTGGCGGCGATCGGGCGGACAGGGAAAAAACGCAGACATCCTTAGATTACGACGGCAGCGACGACGACCTCGCCGACCTCGTCCGCGACTGTATCCTCGCCAAAGCCCCCGCCCACGGCATCAACACGCCCGATTTCGTCCGCCCCGAACGCGCCATGTACCAAATCGGCGGATAGCATCAAGCCTGGATACGAGTGAATCAGAAAAGCACGCGTTGAGGAGCAAGCACCGAGATGGCATTGTCGCCGCTGCGCGCTGTTTCTACGTACTCACCAATTTGATCCGAGTGCCATTCCGACATGAATCGAAACGCTGATGTAATTGCGTATTCTCGGCTCAACTCGATTCCGATCCACTTCCGTCCCAATTCTTCGGCAGCTTCTCCTGTAGTGTTCGAACCGCAGAAAATGTCCAACACTAGATCTCCGGGTTCGGTCAAAAAATTGATGAAAAAACTCGGCAATGCTTTCGGAAATCTTGCCGGATGTGCATCGAATCCTAATTCCTTGCAGAGTCGAATGTAAACGGAATTACTTTCTGTGTTTGAATATTGGAGTAAGTTCGAGGGAATCGCTCCTCCATTATCTCTACCAAATGCGTCACTGATGTCGTGGCCAGACGGTCGGTCCTTTGGGGTATAAAACCTCTCTGGTGCTCCAAGCAGCTTCTTCATCCGTTTGCTGTACGGCGTGAGCACCTTGCTGATGTCCGCCTTCGGGTTCTCCGACTTGGATAACCACCAAACGGTGTTCACGGAATCCTTTGCACGGACTTTGCGCTTGTTTACCCATTCGATGGGTGACGGAAGTTTAGACGGATTGTGCCAAAAAAACTCCTCTGCGAGATGGAATCCATTTTTATCGCAAAGTTGAAGCAGAACCCGGTAATTGTACAGCGAGCGAACGGGTTTTCCCCGCTGATACGCTCCTCCCAAGTCAAGCACGAAGCTACCTGTTGTCTTCAGTACTCGCTGAACGAGAGGTCCGAAAGACACGAGCCAATCTACGTACGCACTCTGCTCCAAATTCCCGTATGACTTTTGTCGCAAAAGGGCAAACGGGGGAGAAGTAACCACTAGATCGACTGACTCGGAGGGCAACTCGCTGAGCACGTGCTCCGCTGCCCCAACGATCATTCTGCCCCATTCCGTGCGGTACAGTTCCGTGCCTTCGTCCATCGTGATCTCCCACAACAATTGTTATTGGCGATCACTACTGTCCGGCTAACGCCGGAGTGACTTCGGTTAACTCTTAGGATTTCAACAAGTTGCGTTCGACAATGCGTGTACACGATCTGAACTCGCCAG
>JAKEIB010000093.1 GCA_022614705.1 Planctomycetota bacterium
ACCCCGCTGTTTGAGGCCCTCACCGCCAAACATCAACCGTTTCCAGAATCCTCCGACCCTAACCAACTGAAACTTTTCGACTTATAGCCGGACACTACTGACTTGGATTATAACCACGAAATGCGTGTACTCTAAAAAATGCGACCGATTCGATTGCCGCCCATTTTCTCGCCATGCTTGGGCAGAACAAAAAAACGGGAACGCTCGTCAAGGAACGAGCGTCCCCTTTCAAATCAGGGTGCCAGTCATCGTTATCAGTCGTTAGCGACGGCGGATCAATCCCAACATGCCCAGCACGCCGATCAGGCCAAGCGCGACACTCGTCGGCTCGGGAATGCAGGTCAACGTCCATAAATCCGTAACCATCGCCTGATCGCCGCCAGCCGGATTCAAATAGCCGTCGATCGACGATCCGCGAACTCGGACGGTCGCCGTGCCAGCCGGCGCGGTTGCCATCACCCAGTACTCGGCATAGCCGAACGGATTGCCGTTGCCCTGGTTAGCGATCAGTCCAGCCTGCAGATCGAGCGTCGAGCCACCGATCACGGAACTGCCGGCATCGAGGAATTCGAGGGCCATCTCCGACGTGGTTGGCATCGTTCCGGCAGGAGTACCAGGAAGTACGCCAGGGAACAAACCCGAATAACTCGCCCCGGCGCCAAACCAACCATGGAACTTGTACAACATGCCGGGCGTGCCCGGGTTGTCCTGATACAGGTGCGTCGTGATGTTGGGGGGAGAGGGTTGGGGGGTCGTAAACCCGTTCCCACCAAAGAACGCCTTGTAGAAAAAGCCGCAGCCGGCACCACCGCAGTCGCCGGGGCCACCATCCACGTCGGCAAATCCCTCCGAAGAACCACCGTCGCTAAACGGCCCGCCAAAATCACTGACTACGACATAACCGACCGGCGTCGGCAGAATTTGGCTAGACACTGCCGTGTCGTTCATGTTGCCGTTGTTCACGGCGCCGCCGATCACGACGACGGCATTGGCCACGCTGGCCATGCAGGCCACGAGGCCCAAAACTAAAAACAAAGTTAGCAGTCGTTTCATTAGTTCACCTCCGCAGTTTAAATAGATTTGTCAACCGAGGGTCGCGACCGCCACGCACCTCACGCATTGCCTTTTCTCAACCGGGCACTGAGTGAACTCAGCTTAAACAATCCTCAATAGTTCAACGCTCACGCATCTCCTTCGTTTGTAATTATTGAAGCCTGCGCAGATATTGAACTGGTTGGGTGATAGCAGGGAGCACGGAGCAGGGAGCCAGAAGTCTTGCTCCCTGCTCCTAGCTCCCCGCTCCGTGCTTTCGCAATACGGGTTCATTCTCTGCGCAGTCCTCAATAACGGTTTGATGCCCACTTGTTGGAACTCGTATACGCCGCACACGCGAGTGCGAACGGGCCGTCTCTGCAAGCGCTTTCATCAACGAATTCTAAGCTAACTCAATTTGCAGTGCTTGTCAATCAATTCCCGAAAAAAATCGCAGAACTGTCTTCCGGCGGGTGCTAAACCACTTTAACTCCACGGCTGAGCTTTGTGCGGCGGACGAGACCGGTCGCCGATGATCGGTTAATTCTCGGAACCGCCATCGGAATGGAAACCGGTGGTTTGTAAAGCGCCACTGATTTCCGAATTGGCCATGAATTTTTTCCATACCAATCCGGTTCGCTGATTCTCGATTCCCACGACGATTTGCGCCTGGTTCAGGCCCATGTACACCTCGTCGAACCAGTTTTGAGTTTGATTAAAGCCGTCGTGAAATCCATAGGGGCCCCAGATTTTGGGACCCAACGAGTAATAGAAATGGTTCAGCGCCGCCATGGATTCATCGGGCGTGTAGGGGAATGAACCGAGCGCGGCCGACGAACAGATGGTGC
The DNA here is from genome assembly GCA_022614705.1 of Planctomycetota bacterium. Taxonomy (GTDB): domain Bacteria; phylum Planctomycetota; class Planctomycetia; order Pirellulales; family Lacipirellulaceae; genus JABDGM01. The sequence continues at coordinate 1,881 of JAKEIB010000093.1, forward strand.
CATTGTCGCCGCGCGGCTGCGGTTGGCCGCCGCCCGAGTTAACGCCGGCGGAAAGGCCCCAACAATCCGGGCCATAGCCGACATGATTGCGTGGATTATCGATGCAGTACGCGCGGTTGATCAAAGCGATGTTGCGGTTGTTGTGGAAATAATTTGTGTAGCGGTCGCGTTTATTTCGCGGATCGAAGCCGAGGAAGGAGAATTGTGTAAAGAACAAGTCGCCGCCCGTGCCGATGCCGACGTCGAGCTTGATGCCGTAGTACTCGTTGCCGTTGGTGAAGTGTTCGCCGTCCGCCGTGCGGCTCCAGTTGCGACGATATTGGACCGCGAGCTCCGACTGTCCGGCCCAACCCGTGTGATACAAACTGGCCGGCACGGGGTGAGTGGGCGAGGCGATGGCCAGCAGGTAAACGATCATCGTCTCATTCCAGCCGATGAGCGGATGGCTGATGTGCCACTCGTGGTCGGGCGACCAGTGCCAAAACAGCACGTCGCTATCGGGCGTTTTGCGATACCAGTCCCACTCGACGTCGCGCCAAAGCGAAGTGATCGTGTCGCGAAGCTCCCGTTCGGCGTCGTTGTCGCGATCGAAGTACTGCCGCGCGGCCAGCAGACCTTGCACCAGAAAGGCGGTCTCCACAAGATCGCCGCCGTTGTCGTATTTGCCGAAGTAGGGATTCACGCGGCCGGTGCGGCCATCAAGAAAATGGGGCCACACGCCATGGAACCTGTCGGCCCGCTTGAGAAAGCGCAGAATCTTCAGCATTCGGCGGGCGCTCTCGTCGCGCGTAATGAACTTGCGCTCGGTGGCAACAATCTGCGCCATGATCCCGAATCCGGAGGCGCCGACCGCGACCAGGTTTGAATCGCCGGGCAGGATCTCGACGGCCATGCCGGAGTCCGCATTGGCTGCGTCCCAGTAATATCGGAAGCATCCTTCCTGAACCATGTCGAGCAACTGCTCGTCGTCGAAATCGCGGGTCGTACCCTCCGCGGCGGTGGACGGCGGCGATTCATTATCGTGCACGTCGATTGCGCTGACTTTGTAATGCGCCCGCTTGCCCGGCCCATCGACGAAGTCGACATGTCGGCAAGACCAGGCCGGCCGCGTCGCCACAGGCTGAAAGTCTTGACCGTCCCATGAGCGATACACGCGGTAGCATTTCAGGTCGTCGCCGCCGCACGGTTGCCAGGAGAGATCGAAGTGCCGCGCCTGGCCTTCGACCGTGAGACCGGTGGGAGTCGACGGCGCATCGCTATCGCTTGCGTTGCCGTCGATCACCGATACGTCGTCGATGTACAGAGTGTGCTGCTTGTCGTCTTCGAGATTCTGGACAAACGCAATGCCGGCCAGTTGGCGCGAATCGAACTTGCCGTCGTCCGTCCCGCCGTATTGGCCGCGGAACTTTGCAAACGGCAGCCGCAGGTGGACCCAGCGGTTGGCGGGCAGCCGGCCTTGATGTGCCAACAGCAAGATGGTGGGTACGCCGGCTCCGTTGGCATCTTGCAGAAAAATTCGCGGCCCAGTTTCCGGGGTGAGCTCCTCGGTGGAAAACAACCACATCGAAAGCGTATCGCCCGCGAACTGAAACCGTCGGCCGTAGCGACCTGTCACCTTCAACGTCATCCGCCAATCGCCGCCTGGGGCTGATTTCCAGGTCAGCCGCAGGCAGTTCGACGGACTGACAAAGCGGCCGTCTTCGACCGGAAATTTCCCGTTGACGACCTGAAGCTCACTTGGGGCGACAACCGTCGCCTCGCTATGGAAATAGGATCCGTCCGCCGCGCTGTTGTCGAAATACACGTGCTGCTCAGGCACGTTTGGCGGAAGAGCTTTGGCGACGTTCACAACGAGCGGCACTAACAGCAAAGCGGAATACCGGCAGAGCATGTCACGACCGCCGCGCGCATTGGGTAGCTGAGTTCGCAGGATTTAGCGGTTTTCTGGGTGGTGGTGCAGTTTCCAGGCGGAACAGTGTAGTCCTCTCGCTCCGCGAGAGGGAATTGCGTCTCGCGGCTTCGGCCGTGAGCTCAGCCGAACGGAGCGAGACGACTACAAACGGTACTCTGAAGTTTTGCAACTTCAGCAACGGTTTTGTCGTCGAATTCCAACCAAGGCTGCCAGGCCGATCAAAGCCAGGCAGAACGCAGTCGGCTCAGGTACGCCGCCGCTACCGCCCCCAGCGCCAGGGCTCGGCTCGCCGAAGTTTTGCACCCATGTGTTATACCCGGCTGGATCGCCACCGTGTGCAGCCGGGTCCTTGCGCCACTTGACATAGTCGGCCGTATTCACCACGCCGTCTCCGTTGTAATCGCCAGGCAAGCCAGGCGTGACGGCTATGAGCGACAGATCATCGTAGAAAGCCGACATCGGTTCCGGAATGAAGGTATTAAACAGGTCGAGCGCTTCAATCGAGACGCGCACGCTAGCGGTGCCGGCCGGCGAGGTGCCGGGCAATGAGAATTGCTGCCAATCTTCCGGTTCGATATTGCCCGTGTCATCGTTGCGCATCCCGGCGGCGTAGAGATCAAGGACCAAGGGCGCGCCAATCACGGCGTTCGAGCCGTCTAGAAATTCCATTTTGAGGAGGTTGTCTGAGCCCGAGCCTGCTATGCCGCCGCTGTAACCCGCCTCCCACGCCGTCCAAGCGGAAAAAGTGTAGTCGGTGTTCGGAGTTCCAGGAACGACCTGCGACATGGTCGCGAACACGGTCGGAAGATCCGGGTCAAATTGAGTCGTATTGACGAACGGTCGCACCCAAAGACCCTGCTGACCGCCTGGCGTGTGGTTCGCAAAATTGATGAATGACACGGTATCCGCGGTTGCCGTTACCCCCGGGCTGACTTCACCTTCAGGTCCCTCCGTCACCGTCCAGCCTGCAGGCTCGCCCGGTGTATTCAGGTTGCCGTTCGTCAGCCTCTCGCCACCAAACATTCCGGCTTGAACGAGCGAGAGATTGTCGAGCAAGAAATCCTGGTAGCCGAAGTTGTCCACCATGTCCGTCGCGGTGACACGGACCCGCACTTTTGCGGTTCCGGAAGGCGACAACGGAATCGCCATCGAGAACTGGCGCCACATTGCGTCGTTCATCTGCACGGTGCGAAGATCGAGCATCGTCGGCGTTCCCAGGACGACGTTGCTGGAGTTGAGGTAGGCCACTTCGGCCTTGGTTATCGTGGGCGACGGAATGGCGCCCGACGGCGACATTGGATCGAGCGTGACGACCCCGCCAGAATACCCATCATCGGTCAAATCGCCGCCCCAAAGTGTATCGCCCTTAAACGTGAAGGTTTTCCCAGGGATGGCGGTGTTGGTCTGTTCAAGGACGAAATTCGTTTTGTGATTCATGCCCGCGTAAACGCCCACGTTGCCCGCCCACGGCCTGAACACTAAACCGAGCCCGGCAAGGGGGGGGTTATTAGCGCCGTCGTTGTGTTCGAACAGGCTGGGGATACTCGATCCGGGAATCCCCGTGATCGAGGTCGTAAGCGACCAGCCAGGCGGCGACACGGATGATTCCAAGTCGCCGTTCACCAAAACCTCGACAGCCCACGTCGGCGAGCTGTTCGTCAAAGACAACACAAAAACGCCAAACGCCAAAGCAACCGGTAATTTCGCGAGTCTCATCGCAGTTTCTCCGCGCTAATTGTAATTGTACAGCAACCGTGTCTTGCGAAACGTCAACCGAGGCGGTTCTTGAAAGCGCTTTCAACTATCCCAGTTCAGCTTAATTGAGATCCGCAAGCCAGTCAACAAAATTGAACGAGGCGAATCCTCGAGGGGCACTTAACGCGACCCAGGGAATTCGCCGACTACAGATTCTTATCAATGATCTCGCCGTCGAGACGATTCCCGAGCCGGTTAAACGTCTCCAGGTCTACTTCGAACGAAATGAATCCGACCGCCCCGTCGGCGTAAGCGGCGTTGATTCCGCCCGAATGGGCCGAGCCGAATAAATAGTTGCCCAAGTGGTCAGGATTATTAAGGGGCAGTTTAGGGTCGGTGCCGTCACTTCGCGGATTGAGCATCGTGCTTCGCAACGCGTCAAAGTCCCAACCGTCGGCCCAGCCTTTATCCTCCGACGTGAGGTTCGGGTCACCTTGTGTCTGACTGCTATGAACCCATTTTTCCGCGGCCACCATCGTCTTGCTGCTTCCATCCGTGATCTTCGAGAACGTCATCTTCGGCATGAAACCAGCATGCCGGCCGGGCGCCGGATGAGAAAACCAATCCGACCGCTGAATAATTCCACGAAACTTGGGTGTTTTGCCCATCTTGAATGCGGTATCCAGCTCCGACAGTCCGCGACCGTTAGACATACCGCCACCTGGCAGCCCCCAAAAGTCCTCCGCTTGTCGGCTCACAAAATGCGCATGAGTCTGATCGTTGAGATACTTGTTAAACTCGGTGTCGCCCACCTCCGAACGCGAGGGTCCCGCGACGGTGCCTGCGTAGTCCACCAGCGAAGCGCCTTGAGTTATGCCGGCCACAAACGTTGCGCCGCGGCGAGATGGGCAGTTATAAAGAGGAATTGCCTTACTCTGTATTTGGTCTTGCTGCGCGATGCTTGCGATCGCACCCTCTTCCAAAAAGGGCAGTAACTGGAACATCCAGCCCAGGCCTTGCTCCAGCGGCCCATTCGCCGGTCCCTTGCGAGCAACCGGGTTTACGACCGAGTAGGTATCCTTGAGATAGTTTCTAATATCCGGGTTTGGCTGAGTCCCGCCTGTAGGAAAGAACCTGAAATTGTCGTGCAAGTTTTGAATCGCCAGCCCGAGGTTCTTGAGATTGTTTTTGCACTGGGTGCGTCGGGCCGCTTCGCGCGCCGCCTGAATCGCCGGCAGCAGTAGTGCGATCAGGATGCCGATAATCGCGATCACGACCAAGAGTTCAACGAGGGTAAAGCCACGCTTCACCAACGGCCGGGTCATTGCCATGGACGAATCTCCCTGAATTTGAAGAGCAGCCCGCCTGAAAGCCGCCAAGCTCGCACGCCTGATGGCCGCCGAGCGGACCGCCGATTTGCCGCATTTTACAGCTATGTTTCAAGATTTGCAAGCGCTTTCATCGACTTTTTCTGGAAGTCGTTGCGCGGCCGTTTTTCCGAGGAAGCCGCTGTAGCTGGCCTCTGTGAGGCCGGCTGCCGATCGGCCGGGGTCACAGACCCCAGCTACAATTTCTCGGTTAGTGCTTGGCAGCGGCCGAGAGAAGCGAGCGAAGATACCGACGAGTGTCGCACAAACGATCAACCCGACCGCAGATGGCTCAGGTACACCGGCCACGGCGCCCGCGCCAGGAGAGCTGGCCGCCTTGCGCCAAATAATGTAATCAGCCGCGTTGACTATGCCGTCGTTGTTACCGTCGGCGGCCAGTCGTTGCCGCGAACCGAACGTGCTGCGCCAATAATTGTAGTCTCCCGTATCGACGACTCCGTTGCCGTCGTAGTCGCCCGCGATGAACACGGTGTCTAACGCGGCCTTCACTTCGGGGAGATTCGCAAAGAACAGGCTTGCGCGGTCCGGGCCTTCCAAAAACTCCATGAGCGCCATGAGCGAGAGCGTCATGTTCCAGTTGTCGGCGAACGAGGGGACGCTTGTCGGGTTGGCGCCGCCGGTGACCCATTGGGCGGAGTCGGCCAGTCCTTGCGGGCCATCGAGGCCGTTGCCCAGGCCATTGTCCAGCAAAAACCGCAGCGCATCGTCGGCGCTTCCGGCGCCGGCCATCAGCGCGAGCGCCACACTCCACGGCATGAACAGATTCGGCTGGCCGAAGTTGTTGTACAAATTGTACGGCTGATAACCGGCCGCTCCTTGTCCGGCGTCGGGTTGAAAAAAGTTGCCTCGGCCGAGCTGGTTGAGCTTGGCGTCGACTTCGGCTTCGTAGCGCACGAAGTTTTGCCATGGGTTGCGCGCCAGGTTGCGCACCGGATAGTTGTCGGCGCCGCGCCCCTGAGTATCGACGAACAAGTTCAAAAGCGCTTGCACGAACGGCGCGCGATAAACGGTGTCGAATGAATAGACGAGATGGTTTTGGTTCGGATCCACGAGCTGAGCCAACACGCGGCCGGTGTCCTTGTTCCACTGGCTGGCCAGCGGGACGTTGTGATCCTCCGACAAGGCGGCCGCCAGAGCGATCACTTTATTTTCGTGGGTGTATCCACTGTAGGTGCAACAACCAAACAGGCCGGTGGGCTGGAAAAACGCTTGACTAAAGGCGCCTGCGGTGCTGAATGCCGCGAAATTGAAGCGGTTTTCAAGGGCGTCGATCGAATCGCGGAGGGCCACCGGCGTCGCGGGCTGCGATTTGTAGCTGTGCAGAGCCAGCGCGATAAAGGCGGCGTCGATGCTGGATTCCTCATGGTCCGTCACCGGTGCAGCCGTCACGAAGTCCAAAAACCGCGTCGGCAAATAAGTCGTCTGGTTGCGGTTGGTGTTGAGCGACGTTACCAGCAGGTTCATGTACGAATCGGCGTCCGATTGCGTCACCCAACCTCGGCGAATCGCCGCGGGCAGGTTCCAGACAACCCCGGTGGTTGTGTTGAGCGCGCCGATCGAGATATTGTCGGACGAATTGGGAATCAACCCGGACGTTTTGTTCCGCGCGGCCCATAGCCCCATGAACTGCCGCCGGGCCAGCCGTTCGACGACTGTTTCAATCGGCGCGGTTGCCACGTCGATGCTGGGGCCGTTCTCGGTCAGATGGAAGTCATCGAGATAGAGCGAGCCGTTCAGCGCGCCCATGTTCTCGTCCACGAGAAAACCCAGCGCGTAGGTACGCGACAGGTCTGGGCTGCCGTCAACGATCCAACCGGATCCCAGATCGAGGGGGGCTTCGATTTTTGTCCAAACGCCGCCGGCCGGAATCGTGTAGCTTCGCCTGGCCCGATGCGATGTGGAGTCGCGGTAATCTTTGATCTCAAGTGTGAACGTGAGCGGGTTTCCGGCGTCGTTGCGAACGTAGCCATCAAGCATCTGGTACTGCGTGAGGTCGCGATCCTGTCTATACGCCTGAGCGCCAGTCAGGGCACTGGAAAAGGTCTGAAAGAACTCGAATGGATCGGCCGCGCCCAGGTTCGCGCGATACGCGCCGGTGCCGCTGCGGAAAACGGCCGACTGCTTAGTGAATCCGCCCGTGGCGCCGATGCTTCCCTGGCCCAGCGGGCCACCCCACAGATTGAGCGAATCGCTCCGCTCGCCGTTGAGTAGCGGCACGATGCTCAGATCGCCGGCATCGGTGCTGCTGGCAAACGCAAAAACCAAGAAAATCTTGAGAAGCGATGAGGCAAGACAAGGAGACACGGAGACAAGGAGACACGAAGCGCACGATGTCTTGCTCCTTGTCTGCTTGTCTCCCCCTCTCCCTGTCTGTCCGATTTCATGCATGCGTCTTATCCTCTAAAGCGGCACCGTCGGTGCGAATCACGTTGCTATAAAACCGGGCGGAGGACTTCGGCACGCGGCGCTGCGTAGCAAAGTCGACGTGCACGAGGCCGAACCGTTTCGAATAGCCGCACTGCCATTCGAAGTTATCGAGCAAAGACCAGGCGAAGTAGCCGCGGAGATTGACGCCTGCCTCGATCGCCCTGCGCGCCGCGACTAGATGTTCCTTCAGATATTGTACCCTTGGAGCGTCATCGACGGCGCCATTTGGGAGCGAAATATCGTCGAAGGCGGCGCCGTTTTCCGTGATGTACTGCGGCACATCGCCGTAGCGTTCTTTGATCCACAGCAGAATCTCCGCCAGACCCTGGGAATAGATTTCCCACCCCATTGCGGTATACGGACAGTTTGGCTGCGTCACAGCGCGGGCTCGCGCGAGGCCTGTTTTTGGATCATCGCATACTCGAAGCCGCAGGTAGTAATTGACGCCCACAAAATCGATCGGTTGGCGAATTCGTCGCAGTTCGTCGGCCGTCCAATTCGGCCAGTCGGCGCCGAACATTTGTGGCAACTCGGGCGGCACCTCGCCGAGCAGAACCGGGTCAAGGAACTGGCGGTTGAGATACGCATCGAGCCGTTGTGCCGCCTGGCGGTCGGCGTCCGAGTCCGACGCCGGATGGATCGGCACGAGGTTGACGACGAGTCCGATCGCGTGTTTGCCGACGGCCCGATACGCGTCGACCGCAGCAGCGTGTGCGCAAAGCAGATTCTTCGATACGGCCGCCGCTTCCGCCCAGTCGCGTCGCCCCGGTGCGTGCCGACCTTCGACATAGCCTTGATCGACGATCACCCACGGTTCGTTGATGGTACACCATAAAGGAACTCGATCGTCGAACGCGCGGTACATCAACTGGGCATACTCGGCGAACCAGTCGGCCGACCGCGGATCGGCCCAACCGCCGCGATCCTCCAATGCTTGCGGCAAGTCCCAGTGGTAGAGCGTCAGCATCGGCTGAATATGATTCTCCAGGAGCGTATCGATGAGCCGGCTATAGAAGTCGAGACCGGCCTGATTCACCCGACCGACGCCTTCCGGCAACACGCGCGCCCACGACGTGCTGAACCGATACGCGCCAATGCCCAGCTCGCGCATCAAGTGCACATCGTCGCGGAAACGCCGATAGTGGTCGCAGGCGACATCGCCGTTACTTTGATCGGCGATGTTGTTTGGTGCGTGAGAAAAGCGGTGCCAGATGTTTTCGCCCGCCCCGTCGGCCAGCGGCGAGCCTTCAATCTGGTAGGCGCTTGTCGCTGCGCCCCAGAGAAAGTTGGCGGGAAACGTAGTCAAGACACTTCTCGACCGATGTCAGGCGCTAAAGGCGCAGGATTATGTGGTGTACCTTGCCGTCGCCATGCAACGGGATACGCGCAGCGCCGCCTTCCACGACAGTTGGCTGGCCGTCGAACGTGGCGTCTTGCACGCCGTGCTCGTTGCCCGATGGGTTTTCGATCGTAACTTCGTAGCGAGTTTTGTTGTCCGGCAAACGATAGCTCAAGCGGCACCGCGGCCAGGCCGACGAAATCGATGGGTTGACGATCAGCGTGCGGCCCTGTTCGGTGTTAAACCCGAAGATCGATTCCACGGCAACGCGATACATCCAGCCGGCGGAGCCGGTGTACCAGGTCCAGCCGCCGCGGCCGACGTGCGGCGGTTTGCCGTAAACATCGGCGGCGACGACGTACGGCTCAGTTTGATACGTATCCGCGCGCTGCTTTGTGCTGGCGTGCCAGACGGGGCTTAACATTCGCGCCAGCTCGACGGCGCGCGTGCCGCGGCCCATTTCGGCCATGGCGCGCACCACCCACAGCACGCCGTGCGTGTACTGGCCGCCATTTTCGCGAATACCGGGCAAGTAACCCTTGATGTAGCCCGGATCGTTCGGCGTGGAATCAAAAGCCGGAGTCAGCAAGCGAATCATTCCCGCATCGTCGTCAATGAGGCGGGCTTCGGCGGCGTCCATCGCCATTTGAGCCCGCTCAGGGGGCGCCACGCCTGAGATCACGGCCCATGCTTGCGCGAGCGCGTCGATGTGGCATTCGTCGCTGGACGCCGAGCCGATCGGCTGGCCATTGTCGTAATAAGCGCGGCGATACCAAGCGCCGTCCCAGCCGGCGGAGTTTAGGGCGGATCGAAGCTGCTGGCGGTACGCCGAATAGCGCGCCACGCGACCATCGTCGCCCCGCCGCGCGCATAGCGGCAATACTCGCTCGAGAACGTGATCGATGAAAAAGCCGAGCCAAACACTTTCGCCGCGACCCAGCCGGCCGACGCGGCTGAAGCCATCGTTCCAATCGCCGCAGCCGATCAGCGGCAGGCCGTTCGGTCCGGTCGTCAAACCGCGGTCCAGTGCGCGGCAACAGTGCTCGTAGAGAGATGCGCTCTCGTCGCACACTGCAGGTCGCAGATAGGCTTCTTGCTGCCCATCCTCGAGCGGAGCGGCGACGATGAACGGCAGCACTTCGTCCAGAATCGACTGGTCGCCCGTCTTGTGGACGTATTCGGCGGCGATATAGGGCAGCCAGAGCAGGTCGTCTGAAAATCGTGTTCGCAGCCCGTAACCGGTGTCCGGATGCCACCAGTGCAGCACGTCGCCTTCCGTAAACTGCTGGGCCGCGTGCTGCAGAATCTGCTCGCGCGTAATGTTTGGACGGTGATAAACGAATGCGGCCGAGTCCTGAAGCTGGTCCCGAAAACCAAAAGCGCCGCCCGGTTGATAGTAGGCACTCCGCCCCCACATTCGGCAACTCAGGTTTTGGTAGAGCAACCAGCCGTTGACCATCAGATCGATCTCGCGATCCGGCGTTTCAATAGCGATGGCTGACGTTAGATCCTTCCAAAACTCGGTCACCGCATCGAAGGCTTGCTGGACCTGGTGCCTCGTGCTGAGATCGCGAATAATCTCAATGGCAGACAGGCGATCGGCGGCTTCGCCGAGCAGGTATGTGCACTCGAAGATTGCGTGTGGCGGCAACTCGATCGATACCTGCCACGCGGCGCAAGGCTCCTGGGCATCTCCATCGCGGCCATCAAGTTTTCCACCTGAGACTAACGCTTCGGGGGCTTGAGCGTGCGCGTTCGACCCCATAAATGAGGCGCTATCGCAGGTAAACGCGATATCACCGGAACCGGCCGGGGCATCGAATCGAATCGTGGAAAACGCCGAGCATTCCCCGTAGTGTGGTCGGTTCGGATTGGTGGCCCAAATCACCCGTTCCTTCGCGTCATAGTTCGTCGTTACTTGGCCGGAAGTTTCCGAAGCGAGTCCGCCGAGCATCCAACGCAAACAGTAAAACAGCGACAATTGGCGGGTCCGGTCGCTATGGTTCGCAATTCGGCAGCGCGTCACCTTAACCGCCGCGTCGGGCGCCACAAACATGGTTGTTTCGTGAAACAGACCGTGGCTTTCGTGCTCGAACGTCGTGTAGCCGAATCCGTGGCGGACGATGTAGTCATTTGGCGCGGGTGTGGGGCCGGGCAGCGGTGACCAGAAGCGGCGCGCCTCTTCGTCGCGAATCCACAGCGCCTCGCTGTGCGGGTCGATCACCGGGTCGTTATGCCAGGCCGTGAGCCGGTTTAGACGACTGTTGCCGCACCACGTGTATCCGGCACCGCTTTCGGTGACGAGAAAGCCGGCTTTCTCGTTGGCAATTACATTCACCCACGGCAGCGGTGGACGGCGCTGGCCGCCGCGACCATCCGGCTGAACTCGGATCACGTACTCGCGACCATCGTTGGAGAAGCCGCCGTAGCCGTTGTCGTATTGCAGCGGCTCACCAGGTCGGGCGCCGGGCGTGTCATCATTGGCCGCATCGAGCGTGTCAGGTGCAAATCGATTTTCCGGCGCCGCATCACCGCTGTTTGGCCGCGGCGTGCGATGCGGCGGATGAATGCGAATGCGGTCGCCGTCTGCGCTACCATTGCTCGGCCACGTTGCGGCCGTCGGCGCCGGGACGACAGGCGCTAACGAACGGGCACGAGTGAGCAGCTCTTGCACTTGATCCAAGTCGTGGACTGATCCCAGACTGCGGTCGATCTCGGCCTTGGTCGATGCCACGCCCAGCACGAACGCGATTTCTTGAATCTCGCCGGCTTCAAGCGCGATGGGAATTCTCAGCGAAGCGATCGGGTCGAGGACCGACCCTAGATCGCCGGTAAGGCGCTCGTCTGGTTCCAGCGCCTTGGGGCGCTCGAGCGTTCGTCCGCGTCCGATAAATCGAGTGCGGTTCGTTTCGAAGCTGACAGCACCGCGCGAGGACGTCGTGGGATCGAAGGCGACGGTATGAAAGCCCCACAGCGGGGCCTCATCACAATGCCGCGGACGTCGCCGAGCAAGAATCGCGCCGCGCTGCGGGCAATAGTCGGTCTCAACGAAGAGCTTGGAGAAGGCAGGATGGCCTGCGTCGCCTTCCCTGCTGCCCAGTACCCATTCGAGGTAGCTCGTCACCTCGAGGCAGCGGCGCCGCTCGTCCAAATTCTTCAATCGGCAAAGGCGAATCTCGAAATCGTGCTGCGGCGAAACGCAGACGGTGAGACGGCACTCGATGCCACGATCAACGCGGAAGATCTCGGCCACGTTCGAATCGCAACTAAATTCGTACTCCGAGGCGGGGATCCGAGTGGGCTGATAACCGGCGGACCAAACGAAATCTTCGTCCGCATCTCGCAGATAGATATGGAAACCGTCGGCGTCGGTGGCGGGGTCGCCCGGGCATCGTGTGACCGCCGCATTGCCGCATTCTGAATAGCCGCCGCCAACGCTATTGAGTCGGACGGTATAACGGCCGTTGGTCAAAGCCGCCATCCGCGGCGGCAGCTCGAACTCCGGCTCGCCTGTGGGCGCGGCACGTCGTGTGAAAACACTCTCGGAGGTGGCAGGCTTCATATTGTGCTGAGAAGGCCAATGGGCTCAAATGGGCGTGACCGCAAGCGCTTTCAGTCCGCTCTCATTAGTGTAATCATGGACTGCGATCGTGGCGAGTCCCTTGTCAAAAACCGGGGCCTGATGGAGCCTGCGCCGGGTACGTTAGCACCAAGTGGCGGGCCGTTTTTACTGGTCGGCGGCCGACGCGCGAGCATTGCCGTGGCTGGAGATGGTAAATTCGGCGAACGCGGACAGTTTATTGGCCGCGGCGCCAGCCATCGACTCGAATACTAGGACCGAAGACCGATGTCGAACCAAGAGCGGCACACAACCGCGGCCGAAGATCGTGTGCCGTGGAGCCAACTGGTCGCCTACGGCATGGGGGGCTTGATCCCCATCGCCCTTTTCAACATCGCCCCGCAGCTGATGGGCTTGCTGGGGAACATCTCGCTCGGGCTGAGCGCGTTCTGGTTGGGAGCGATCATGATCGTGCCGCGACTGTGGGACGCGATTTCGGATCCCATCATGGGCCACTTCTCGGATAACACGCGCACCCGCTGGGGACGGCGACGTCCTTACATTTTGATTGGAGGATTAGCCGTCGCCCTTAGCTTCGTCGCCATTTGGTGGGTGCCGCGCGGCGACGCCGTGCGGGAACTCTTCGCGACGGAATCGGCTTACAACTGGTTTCAACTGGCGTACATCTTGGGCGGAATGCTCGTCTTCTTTACAGCTACAACGATTTTTGAAATTCCGCACGGCGCGCTGGGGATGGAAATGTCGCGCGACTACCACGAGCGGACCCGCCTGTTCAGCGCCAAAAGCTTTCTCGGCAACATGTTCGCTATGGGGACTCCCTGGCTAATCTGGCTGGCGGGTCGGAACTACTTCCGCGGCGCGAGCGGCGACCTCGCCTCCGGAATGCGATACGTCTCGATGTATATCGCGGCGGTGCTTATCCCGATGACCGTTTGGTGGTTTGTCGCGCTGCGTGAGCCAGGGTTCGCGATCGCCAAGGAGCAACAGAAGTCCAGTTTCTGGGACGATATGCGGACCACGGTGAATAACCGCACGTTCCTCAGCCTGGTGGCGATTATTTTCACGCTGGCGATGGGCTTTAACTTCGTCAACATTTTCAATTACTACATCACCATTTTCTATCTCTACGGCGGCGATGAAGTCGCTGCCGGACCGCTCTTGGGAATTGCCGGCACGACGTGGGCCGTGACCGGCCTATTGGCCGTCTTTCCACTCAACTGGCTGAGCCGACGCTTCGGCAAGAACAAAACTCTGCTGCTTTCCATCCTTTTAATGTGCGCGGCCCAAGTGGCTAAGATCTTTTGCTATCGGACCGGGATCCTGTTTGAATTCGACGTCAACCTAAGGGTTCTCGAACACCATTCCTTGACGATCACGATTCCAGCTCCCTACCTGGTACTTATTCCTACGGTGTTGCTTTCTTCCGGCATGTTGATGTTCTTTACGTTGGGCGCGTCGATGGTTGGCGACGTGTGCGATGAGGATGAGCTGAAAACGGGCGCCCGCTCCGAGGGCAGCTTTTACTCGGTTTACTGGTGGTTTATCAAGCTGGGCAGCGCTTTCGCCGGTTTCGTAATGGGCGCGCTTCTAGTGTTTACCGGATTCGACGAGCGGCAGAACGTGACTGTGGATGCGTTGCGCGGGAGTGTCGCGAAAATCACTTCGGACGCCAAGGAATGGGCCAAACTAGAGAAACCCGCGGAAGCGCGGAAAGCCCAACTCCAGCGGCAGTTGGAAATAGTCACCAAGAACGCGGAGAAGCTTCGCGTGCATTTCGAGAACCGTATCGGTAAACTTCCCGATCAAACGGAGCACGTCGGACGTCTAATCGAGCTCACCGACGCTCTACGCTCCGAGGCGGATTCGCTTCGAGCGCGCGATAGTGCGCTAGTCAACCCAGACGCCCTGGCACGTGAAGCCGACGAGTTAGTGGCCCAAACGATCCTGCTGAAGCAGCAGACTCCGAAAACCTTGTTCCGCTTGCGGCTCGTCGAGATCGGATTGCCGCTGGCGCTGAGCGTGATCTCGATCTTTCTTACGCTTCGCTACCCGCTCACCGAGGCGCGTTGCTATGAGATTAAGGAAGAGCTGAAGAAACGGCACGCGGGACTGGCGACCTGAGCGTCACGCATGCGACCGCCGGCAGCCGCACGAATCGCGGACCACGAGCTCCGCCTCCAGCGAAACTCTGGCGGGTAACTTCTCCGGATCTTCGATGCGCTGGCACAAGAGTTCGATGGCGTTCGCGCCCATGCGCGCCATCGGCACGTGCACGGTAGTCAGCAGCGGGTTGGTCATCTGCGCGACGCGCGTGTCGTCGAATCCGACGACGCCCAGATCGTGCGGCACGGAGAATTTTTTGGCGATTGCTCCGGCGATGATGCCGGCCGCCATTTCGTCGTTCGCGGCGAACACGCAATGATGCTCGCCCGCCCAATCGCTTACCTGCTCGATGGCCAATCGATAGGCGGAGTCATAGGTGAAGTCGAGGTAATAGACGTCTTCCTTATGGAACTTGTGCCCGCTTTTTCGCAGCACGTCGCGATACGCCTTGAATCGTGCCTGGGTATCGATATTCGTTTCCGGGCCGCCGACAAAGAATATCCGCCGCGCTCTGCAGTCGGTGACGAGATGTTTCATCATCGCCAGCGCGCCTTGCCGCTGATCGATGATCACCGCATCGTGCTCGACGCCTTCGATCTCATCGTCCAGCACGACAATCGGAAGGTGTAGCGCGGCGAGCGTCGGACCAATTCCCGTCGCCAACGTGTCCGAGACCATCACCGCGAGGCCATCGAGCAAGCCGTGTTGACCGATGGCGGCCAGCCAGCTTTCGGCATCGTCGCCCGGCAGAGCGGACGACAGCAACAGGTTGTGACCCATCTCGCGGGCCTGAGAGTTTGCACCGCGGATGACTTCCGAGTAGAACCCGCCGTGAAGATCGGGGAGCACGAGACCTACAATGCCACTTTTGCGGAGCATCAAGCCGCGGGCGAATGCATTGGGCCGATAACGAAGCTCACGGATCGCCGCTTCCACGCGCTGGCAAGTAGCCTCGTTCACCAGCTTGCGGCGGTTGATGACGCGCGAGACGGTGCTAATCGAGACGTTGGCGAGCTTGGCGACGTCTTCGATGGACGCTGGCATAACGCGCCTCTTGCGAGCTGCGGACGATGGCACACGAACGGCGGCCAAAACAATTAAAGGCCTTTATTGCACGATAACCGCGAGTCGCGACGGATGTCAACGTCGCGGCCGTTGTGTCGCCAACGTCTGTCGCCCAAATCGCGGGGGAAACTAACTGGGCGCCGTGCTCGACCGCCAATGGCGCCACAGAACGATTGCGATGCAGAACGCCCCCAGAGCGTAGGCGGTTGCCGCGGCGTAAACGTATCCGCGATGCGTGTCGCGCTGGTCGAGCTGCATCAGCGTCAGCGACGTCGTGATGGCGAAAAAGACCAGGAACAAAACGCTGAAGCCGAGCACGAAGGAATGATCAACTTCCCGCAGGCGTGGTTTAGTCTCCAGCCAATGCTCCCACCCTACCAGGTTCTCGATTGATGGCTCGACGGTTTCCCGCAGATACCGGCCGGCGCGTGCGATATTGTTTTGTTCGGAAATGAAAGACAGCATCAACCCGAGAAGTAAAAACGGAATCGCGGCATTGGCGAAGGCCGAGGGATGCTCGGCCGCAAGATAGCCGGAGACCATGACCAGGAACATGCCGATAATCAACAGCCAGAAAATCCGCGCTTTGGATTCGCGGATTTCATCGCGAAGCGTAAGGAATTGCTGCCTCATGAATTCGTCGGTAGCCATTGTGAAAACTCCATTGTTTGGTCGCTGGATGCGACAGAGAAGAATTGTTGACAAGTCCGTGCGACACGGACCGCCGCCGAAATGTTCGGATGCCGTCATACGATAGCATGAGACGGCGCGATTTTACAGCACTAAGGGTCTGTCAGGGTTGAACTAATGGTAGCTAAATTCGCAAGAATTCAGATTGCCCGGGGTTGCTGAACTCTTGCGAGTCCAGCTACCCCCTTAATCCAGCGCCATTCGGCGAGTGCCACCAGGAGCGATTCGTCGAAAGTATACGGACCTTGAGGGTCGTCGCTTGGCTCGTGGCCAACGATTGAGTCATCGCGGCGCGAGGGTCGACCGGCGCGGTCGATCGCCAACAGCAGAGCCAGGCGTTCGTCTGAGTATTTGACGGACTCGGAAACATCGAACCGCTTGCGAGGTTGAGCGGTGGCGTTCCGACGCGCAAAAACCGATGCCGGGGCGTCGAAGGCAGACCGGTTTCCTATGTACGAATCATACTCCAAGGACGCCGATGCCGTCGTAACAGACGCCGGCGAGTCTGGCTCAACGACGTCGACTGGTGTGAACGAGATACTTGTCGGCGACGCGAGAGCCACGTTCTGATCGTTCGAGATTTGCCCATTGCCGCCACCGGCACCATCAGGCAGGCTAGCGCCCTGCATCTTGCGCCACAATACATAGTCGGCCGCGTCGACCGTCCCATTGCGATTGCCGTCTGCCGCGCCGAGAATCTGCGATCCAAAGTTATCGGTCCACACGCCATAGTCGTTCTGGTCGACGATGCCGTTGATGTCGTAGTCGCCGGCAAGCGGATTCGCGTAGCGGACGCGGAATACGCGGGCGCCCGCGTCGATTGGCGTGACGGCATCCAAGTCCTTGTACAACTCAGTGAAGTACAGCCCATCGGGGCCGGCGGCGAGACCGACGACCGTCCCCTTGCCGATGCCCACATACTCGACCAACGTGGTTGGCCCGCTCACGAGGCCGCCGCTCGTATTCAGGGCAAACTGCACGATTCGCTTGCCCCGAGTTTGGGGCCCGGTAGCGTACGTGGGCCCCGACTCGCTCACGAACGCGAGGTCTTGCATCGACGCCGGGAACTCGCTGCCTCCGAACGTGGCCGGTTGGACAAACGAGATGTTGACCGGGGCGTGGGCCGGATTCCAATTGTAGATCGCGTTGATCGTCATCGACGCGTCGGTATTATTCCAGCCATAGTTGACGCCGCGGTTGATTTGCGAGAAGCGGTCCACGCTCGGACCATTCTCCACTTGGTAGTGTTTCCCATCCGCCGCTCGCCACGCGCCGCCGAAGGGATTGCGAAGTCCAAACGCATACACGTAGTCGCGGGCGTTGATGCCGTTGGCCGCGCTGTAAAAGGGATTGTCGCTGGGCGCCGAGCCGTCCAAGTTCATACGCAGGACTTTGCCACGGTACGAATCGAGATTCTGCGCCGTGGTATAGTCGAAGCCGTCGCCCATGTGGACATACAGCTTTCCATCCGGGCCGAGGGTGACGTTGGAAATCTGGTGCGATTGGCCCTGGTTTTCGCCGACCATGTTGCGAATGACGGTCGGCGGGCCGGCAGCCGTGCGACCGCCGTCGTTGCTGAGGAAGCGCAGCACTTGTGGATGATGGACGGAGTTTGGATCGGCCGGATTGGTAGCCGTCACTCGCGTGGCGAAGACATCGCCCGTTACGGGGTCGACGGCAATGCCCGTCAGCCCTTGTTCTCCCGATCCTGGAAACGCACCGGTGGGGTTAAAATTGAGAAGCCCCGTCGCATAATCGCTGACTGTGAAATCGTTCGTGACGACTTTGATCGTGCCATACAGCTCGGTGACGTAAAACAGCGGATCATCGGGGTCTGGGCCCGGATTTGGCACGAAGGCAATGTTCGTGGGCAATTGCAGCCCGTCGGCGACGGCTTCCACGACGAAACCGGGCTGCATCGCCAGGAAGGGAACGGCAAGGTCCGCCCGTCGCGCGAGGTCCGAAAAGTCAGGCTCCGTTTGAGCTGCCGATCCGTAATAGGTGGAGCCTTCCGAGGCCACCCATAGATCAAGCCGCTGATTGGCAGCCAAATTAATGGCCGGCAAATAGACTGTGTGCTCCTGAGCGCGGTCGTCTTGAAAGGTTAGTTCCGAGGGACCGAGCGAGAGTCCGCTTGAGCCGGCCTGCACGACAACACGCAGATCGGCGTGATCCGCCAGCGGCGACGGATTGGTGATGACGTGCGGAGACCCGCCGGCGGCGATCGACAGCAGCAGGTTTCCGGCGGCCGCTTCGAGCCGCAGCTCGGACTGATTGGGTTCGGAAGATGGAAGAACGATGTTGCCGCCAACCGCGTTCAACCACTCGGGCGACGGCACATCGCGGACATCCGACAATTCCATGGGGAACACGGTCGACGCGGCGCCGACATGGAAGCGGCGAGTCGCATAGCTGCTCACCGCCCCCGCGTCGTCGCGATATCGAACGCGAAGCTCATACTCGCGGTTAAGCGAATCGAGCACGTTGATCATTCGTGAGCCGCCCGTCCCATCGCTCGTGATCGTGACTCGAAATCCGCCGATGACGTCTGGAAAAAACTCTTCCACCTTCGCGTCAAACAACAGCGTGTAGTCGCCTGAGACGGTGGCCGTGACCACCTGCGAGACGCTAGCGTCCACCGGATTCCCCGCATTTCCGCGAAACCCCTTGAACCAAACGCCCTTGCTTCCGCTGCTCGCGGCCCAGGTGGCCGTCTGAAACTGCGCCGCAGGCTCGACGCCATCCGACTGGGCGGTCATGACCCAGTTGCTATTGCTCGTCTGGCTTCCGGATGTGGCCAGCTCGAAGCTGCCGTCGTTGATCAGGTTCTGACTCGTGGGGGAAAAGAGTGAGAAGGCGTCGACCATGCCCGACAGCGATGGGCCAATGCCGCCGGTGGCGTCGATCATTTCGGCGACGATCGTGAGATGGTCGCCCGCCGTCACGCCGAGAATGGTGAGGGTGTACGTATTGAAATCGAAATTCGGAACGGAATCGGCAATGAGGTCGGTACGGCCAGCGTGAGAATTGATGAACACGCCGTCGCCAAGGTGAGTGTGAAGTCGCTCGACGCCCGTGATGCCGAGGGTCTGCCAAACCGGCTCCGCACTCGGCCCGACCGTCCAAATCTCCCAGTCGGTCGACTTGTGCAGATTTCCATCGGGGTCGGTGAAACCAACGGCCTCCATGTGAACGTCGCCCGGATTGAGCGGCGCGGCGTTGACGCTCGGCTCAGTAATCGTCGGTGCGGCCGGGGTCGCGTTCGGCCCGCTGGGCAGGCCAACGACGTGGACGTAGTTGATCCGGGTCGCTTTCTCGATCGCCGCGCCCTGATTGAGCGTCAACCGGCCATCGCTTACGGTCACCTGCTGCGTGGCATTGAGAAAACTGTTCGGCGTGAGCGCTACCGCATTCCAGTAGTTCACGCCTTCGACGTTGAGCGTGTGCGTGCTCGGATGCTCCGCATCACCGATCGACACCGTCACCGCGTAGAGGCCATTGGGGAGGGCGAATTCCCATTTTTGGTTCTGATGGAAGTGGATCAGCGTGTCGAGGCGCTGGTCGGCGTTGATGCCGCGATCGCGCGAAACATCGGTATGATCGCTCGACCAGCCATAGAACAAGCCGCCGCCACGGTCACCAAAGACCTGGCCTGTGTCTGCCAGGTACCGTGTCGGAACCGGGCTTCCGGCTAGTTGAAAATTTAGCAGATACGTGTCCCCAGCCAGAAATAGCCGCGGCTCCAACGCCTCGATCCGTAGCCGGCGCCCTCGGACTGCCGATAGACGCGGCGAGCGACGCCGGCGATCTCGTTGCCAATTCATTGAGAAGGTTCTGAAAAGCAATTGGTCTGCGGTACCTATACGTACACGAGATTTGACATTATCGAGTGGCCGAACTAATTTCAACAACGGCACGATGCCATATTGAATTCGATCCTACCGAAAATCCGCACACCGGTCACGCGGATAGATCACAAGCACAATACTGTCTCTCTTCCGGGATGGTTTCTCATGCTCAGACGTGGGAATTCCGAAATTGTCGGCCAACGGCTAGGGCGGCTTGGAACCGCCGTTGACGTCGTGCGATGCACGGCGAAGTCCAGTCTCCTGTTCTTTTTCTTGGCCTGCAATGGATGGAGCGACGCGGCTGAAAACGCCTCGCGTCCGGCTTTTCCCACCGGAACGCATCTCCAGCTCGTTCGCACGTTTTATGACACGGCCGATGGTTTGCCGAGTCAAGACATTCGGGCGGTTACGGTCACACGCAGCGGCGCGGTATTCGTGGCGGATGGATATGACGTGGCGCGACTGGACGGAGAACGTTGGGTTAAGGAGACAGGGCCTGCGGATGTGGCGGCGTTGTTTGCGCCAACTCAGGGGCCTGAAGCCCTGGCGGGCGCGACGAACGGCGTATGGGGATTCGCGAATCATAGCTGGGAACATGAGGCTGGCAGTCCGGAAGGCGCGATCGCGTTTGCCGCGGAGCCGGATGGCACTCCGTGGGCGCTGGCGCCGAGTGGCGTGTGGCGCCGAGCGAATGGTTGGACGCGAGTCCACACGGTTGAAGACGATCAGATGTTTGGCCCGCGCGATCTGTTGCCGACCGGCCCCGACGACGTCCTCGTCGCTTCGGAGACCGGTCTTTATGGATTGATGGGCAAACGCAAATACTGGCTGGCCTTCGAAATCCGCCCGGGCGGCTTCCTGAGCGCCAGTACACAGGCGGTGGAGCGGTTGGATCGAGACCATTTTCTCGTTGTCACAGATAAGGGGCTCAACCTGTCCAACGGAAAGCGCGGCTGGCATTCGTTCTCCGGTAAGGAAGGGTTGCCGATCCTGGACCTCACCGGCGTTGCTGTCGCGCCGGACGGCAGCGTGTGGCTCGGTTCTGACGAAGGGATAATCCACTGGACTGGAACCCGATGGACTTACCTGGCTGGTCAACGATGGTTGCCAGATAACCGTGTGACCGCGATGGCCCCGGCTCGCGACGGATCGATCTGGGTGGGAACTCAGGCTGGCCTTGCGCATCTGAACCATCGCAAACTGACCTTGGAAGAGAAAGCGGCGCACTACCAGGAGCAGTTTGAGAGCCGGAGCCGGCGCCACGGTTACGTAGGCGAAATGCAGCTTGCTGAGGCGGGCGTTCTGGAAGGCGCCCAACAGGAGATTAGCGACAACGATGGGCTTCGGACCGCCCTTTACATTGCCGCGCAGTCGTATCGTTACGCGGTGACCGCAGCGCCGGAAGCCAAGGCCCAGGCCTGGCGATCGATGCAGTCGCTTCTCCGGCTGGAAACCATCACCGGCATTTCCGGCTTTCCTGCCCGGGCAATTTGCCATGTTGACGAGCCGCAATTTGCGCAGCGCTCGCTGCGTTCCTCGTCTGAATGGCATGAGTCGCCCGTCGAGAAGGACTGGTACTGGAAAGGGGAGACTTCGTCCGATGAGCTCGACGGTCATTACTTTGGCTGGTACGTCTTCTACGAGCTGGCTGCCAACGACGATGAGAAACTTGCCGTCCGCGCCGTCGTCAAGCGAGTGACCGACCACATCCTCGATCACGGCTACTACTTAGTTGACATCGATGGCAAGCCAACTACGTGGGGTGTCTGGGCGCCGGAGAAGTTGAACGATGATCCGATTTGGTGGCCGGAGCGAGGGCTGAACTCATTAGAGATACTTTCTCATCTAAAGGTGGCCCACCACATCGTGGCGGATCCCCGTTATGAACGCGCCTACAACGAGCTGATTCAGAAGCACAACTATGCAATCAACACGCTCCACGCGAAAGTTCCCGGCGCCGTGAGTCACGACGATCAGCTGTTGTTTCTGTCCTACTATCCCCTGCTGCAACTGGAAAAGGAGCCGGGCCTGCGCGCCATCTTCACGTCCAGCCTGAAGCGAACCTGGCAGCCTGAACGAGTGGAAGGCAATCCCCTTTGGAATTTTATCTATGGCGCCTCGACCCGCGAGCCGTGCGACGCGGAGGCCGCCGTGGAGTCGTTGCGGGAGATGCCACTCGATTTGATTATTTGGAAGATCCGCAATTCGCACCGCGCCGACCTGAAGTTCGACCCTGTCTTGCAACGCCAAGGGATCAAACAATTGGTCGCTCCATTGTCCTGGACCGAACGGGTCATTCACAAATGGGATAAGAATCCTTACGTGCTCGACGGCGGAAGCGACCTGGGCGAAGGCGATCCAACGATCTGGCTGTTGCCGTACTGGATGGGTCGGTATCACAAAATTATCGAGTAGCTTGCTATGGACTGCTCGCAATAAGACCGAGCCTAATTCTCGCGCAGTTTGATGAGCCATACTTCGGCGATCTGGCAGCCGCGACCGGCCTTGCCGCGCTGTGGATCGGTTAGCCATGTGAGAGTCAATTCGCCGCCGGACGTGGCCTGCGGCGGGATCTCAAATTCGAGTGGCGCAACGGGCTGCGGTTTTAATTGAAATGGGTGAATTTCTACTTCGCGGTTGGTCGCTGCCGATGTGGCGGTGGCGACAAGCCTTACTCTCACCTCAAAGTTATCTCCCGCGTAAACGACGCGAAGCTTGTAACGAGCAGTTGGATCGAGGTCGGAATAGTGCAGCGTGACGGGAGTTTGGTAACGCCCGTCTACATGGGTGCACCACGAGCGTCGCCACGCGGGCAACGAGCTGAACCCCGTGAAAGGCGTGTTGAGGAATCCAGGATCCTTGGCGTACGAGTTTGCGGGAACAAGATGAGGCTGGAGCGAAGGATTCCCCAGATCGTCGTAGAATCCGCCCGGCCCCGGATCGGTCCAGTGAACGATTTTCTGGATGCCATCGAGTGCTGCGGCCTCACTGTCGAGTGTTCGCAACTCGGCGAAGCGATCCTTCAGCCACAGGCGGTTATTCAGCGGTACATTCAACTCATCAAGATTCGCTCCCCGGCCCACGTCGATGGCTTGATACTTGTCGACCGAAAGCTGCATGCCGATGCTTTGAAACAGCGCTTCGGCCAGCTCGTTCACGCGGCGCTCGAGCTGGTCGGAATCTTCCGACGCATCGGCCCGATCGAGTACCGCTTCCGCATCATCGATTGCTTTGAATGCACCGATCTTGTGTGCCGTCGCCAGGATTTTCATGGCCTCGGCTTCTTGCGCGGTTTCCTTCAACAATCGCTGCCGCTGATAGGCATCGTAGTTCGCTCGGTAAAGAGCGTGTTGAATTCTCCAGTTGCGCAGCGTCCTAGGTTCCGCGTTCCTTTCCAGCGTTCGAAACGTCTCTAAGGTAGTAGTCACAGCGTCGTTCGCAAGCAGCGGGCCGCGCCAGTTCCGTTCGAGGGCCAGCAAACCTTGAGCGAAGCCCTCGGTAAATCCAGGCCCGATAAAATACCGGCTGTATTCGCGAAGCGTGTCGATGGGCTGTGCGTTGGGATCCCAACACAGGGCGCTCCAAATCATCTTGTTGACATCGTCGTTGCAACCTTCGGAGTAGGTAATCACTCCGCGGGTGTGGTCTTTGTAGAGCTGAAAAATAGTAGTCTCATCGAGCGGGCGTGGATTGATGACCTCGCGTCCTTCGGTGAGTGCGTAAGCCAGGTCCCAATCGGGAACCGGGTATTCGCACCGCAGGCTGTGCGTGATATCCGGATAACCCCGGATTGGATATCGGCGCGGCACGAGTTCGCGCAGCCTGGCAACGCTGACCCGTGTCTGCGGCCCGTGCACAATTCCCCCCAGCCACTCCGGTTGCTTCTCGAGGATTTCGAGCATCTCGTCGAACTGCCGCTGCGTGAAACTCTGCATCGAGATCCATATCCGAGCATCGGGATGAAGCCGCTTCAATTGTTCGGCCTGCGCCGCAAGCATGGCCATGAACTCGCCTGGTGGAGCATCGCCCGGGTCGCCTGTCGGCACAAACAGGGCGTTGACCCGCGGCAGCTTCGACAGAACCGCGCCCCACTCCTTGACTGCCGCATCGATGGCCGCGGGCGTCGCGTATCGCGGCTCCATTGCCGGATACCAAATCCAGACGTCAAGGCCGTAGTCGTCGGCAAGCTGCGACATCCCGATCATGGTCTCGATCTGCGGCAGCGGAAAATGCGGGCTGTCCGCGTCATCATCCGAACGAGGCGGAATTAGCTCGATTGAGTTGCAGCCGAAGACGGCTAGATCGCAGATGTACTGTTCCCATTGGGCCAGGGTCCAGGCGTCGTACGAATTAGTTTTGGGCCGATAGCCAAGTTGGTGACCGCGAATCGGCATGTGGGGAGCGCTAGTCGCTTGCAGTGGAGCCGGCAGTTCAATCCGGTCTCGCGACATTTCCAGCGTACGAAGAAGCTTGCCAACACCGTAA
>JAKEIB010000094.1 GCA_022614705.1 Planctomycetota bacterium
ACCGTTTATTCGACGACCCTCAAGGATTCGGCAGCGGCGCGGTGCGTGTCAACCCAGGTGCCACCCTCAGCTTCGCCCCCATCAGCGCCTTTTTAAACCTCGCGAATCCGATCGAGCTTGGTGGCACATTAAAGTCAGAGTCTATTGGCGGCAATGAAGTTTCCGGCCTGCTCACACTTACCAACAACGCAATTATTGATTGCGGTTCTTCAATAAATTTGAGCGGCCAACTCACTGATAACGGCAGCAGCCCGACATTGACAAAGACCGGTTTCGGTACGCTCCTACTCGATAACAACCTCACCGTCAATCTGTCGGGCGGCGTGACGGTCGCGCTTGGGACGCTGTTCGTGGCGACGGCGGCGGATCTTCCTCCTGCGGCGCCTACCACCATCTTGGACGGCGGCGCGATTATGTTCCAGGGCGGTGGAGGCGACGGGTACACGATCAACCGCCCGCTCGAAATCATCGGTGCCGGCAGCACTAACAACCCCCTGGGGGCAGCAGGGGCACTTGTCAGCGCATCATCCCTTACTTGGTCCGGCAATGTAACGCTGACGGGCAACACCACCTTGAACTCTATCGGGACGATGACGATCACAGGCAATATTTCAGGAGCAGGCGGTCTGAATAAGATCGGAGCCGGCGCACTTGTGTTGTCAGCCAACAACAACTATGGCGGCGCGACGACCATCAACTTCGGCACACTTCGCACCGAGGGCGGCAACGCCATTCCCGATGGCTCAGCGGTTACGCTCAGCAACACGAATGGCGTGCTGCTCGACCTGGACGGCACGGACGAGACGATCGGCTCGCTGGCGGGCGGGGGTGTGACGGGCGGCAACGTTGCACTGGGAACCGCCACGCTAACCACCGGCGGCGACAACAGCTCGACGACTTTTGCCGGCGCGATTAACGGCGCCGGCGGTCTGATGAAAACGGGCGCCGGCATTTTCACACTCGCCGGCAACAACACTTACTCCGGGCTAACGGATGTGCAGCAAGGTACACTGCGGCTTGGCACAGTGACCTGCCTGCCCAACACCAACGCGGTCAACGTCGCTGGCGGTGGAACGCTTGATGTCAACAGTCTCGACAAGACCTTGTCGTCGATCACCGGTACGGGACAGGTTACGCTCGGCACGGGGGAGCTCACCCTCGGCGCGGCCGATGCGTCCGGCGACTTCAGCGGCAGCATCTCTGGTAGCGGCTCCCTCGTGAAGATCGGCAATGGCACGCTCACACTCGACGGTGCGAATTCCTACAGTGGCGGTACGACGGTCGTCGCTGGCCGGCTGCGCGGGCCTGCCGGCGGACTGCAAGGCGACATAGTCAATCAGTCGATCGTCGAATTCGACCAAACGACCGATGGCACATACAACGGGGTGATCAGTGGGACGGGTAGCCTCATCAAGACGGGACCTGGTCGGTTGACGATCGCCACGCCTGCCACGTTCACCCTCGCAACTACTGTCGCCGAAGGCACGCTGGCACTGCACAATACGCCAAACACGCCCGGCGGCGCGATCACGATTGAGTCGGCCGGCACGCTCGAGGCCAATGGCATTGTCCAGCGGGCGATCATCGGCGACGGCACGCTGACGGCGACCGGCAATCTGCTCGTCGGCGATCTCACCAGCGGCAGCGGCTTCGATTTCAGCGGCACAGTAAACGTCGGGAACCACAGTGTCGTGCTTCTCGACGCCGATCTGGCGGACCTCGGCGGCGGGACGATCGCCGGCGGTTCCCTCACCACGCTCAGTGGGCTCAAGCTCAGCGGCACATTCGGTGGCGACGGCACAGTGAATGGCCCATTTGTCAATAATGGCGCCGTAGCCGGCCCCACGACGCCCGCGGCGCTGACGTTTGCCGGTCCGGTCAGCGGCGCCGGATCGTTCACTGGCAATGTTCGCATCCTCGATTCGTTCTCGCCCGGCAGCAGCCCCGCCGCCGTCTCGTTCGAGCATGTAAGTCTAGGCGGCCAGGCCATGCTCTCGATCGAACTCGGTGGATTGATTTCCGGCCTCGAACACGACATGCTCGCCGCGACGGGCACAGTCCTGCTGGATGGTACGTTGCAGGTGACGTTCATCAACGGCTTCCTGCCCGCGGCAGGCAACACGTTCGACATCCTCGATTGGACCAGTCTCTCTGGAACATTCGACACCCTGCAATTGCCCGCGCTTGGGCCGGCGCAAGGCGTCGACCTGATGTGGAATGCATCGCAACTCTACACAGCCGGCGTGCTGAGCGTCGTGCTGGCCGGCGACTACAACGGCGACGGCACGGTCGACGCGGCCGACTACGTCGTGTGGCGCAAGGGAGTAGGCGTCGCATCGACACCAGAAAACTACAACGTATGGCGCGCGAACTTCGGCGAATCAATCGGCAGCGGCTCGGGTGCAGCTTCGCCCTTTCAGGCCGCCGCGCCCGAACCAACGTCGCTTGCGCTGCTGCTGATTGCATCGGTGCACTGCATCGTCCCTCGTCGGACTAACCAGCCTGCGCGCTGTTCTCCAGTGCCCCCCACTCGACCGGCACCACGCTCTTCGCGCTGATTCTGTTCGCAGACCGCGATTCGGCATAAGTACCTGCTATGGAATTGGGTGCCACTACAATCGGCGGGCGGTTTCCGCGACAAGAAGTCGTGATCCGGTGAATTCTCGTGAAGATTCCGCGACGTTGAGCCAATAGTACATTGCGACATGCTACAATGCGAATCCACGCGAGCGTCGAGTGGTTCCCGGCTCCATCCGTCCGTTTGATCAATGGAGCTGCCCGATGAACCTATTCCACGTTCACAGGTGAGGCGGAAGACGTCGAGCGAATGCCCATCCAGGCGATTTCCGAGCCGTCTGCCGGCCGCTCATCCTGCTCGCAATGATCAACATTGGTGTAATCGCTCGCCGCAGGCGATGCGTATCGAGGAGGACCGACCCATGAAACATCTTGCCGATTTCGTTGTGGCATTCGCCGCTGTAGGAATTCTGGGAGCTCTCCCCACCAGTGCGGCCGCTCAAGGACTGCTCACATATCACGTTATTTTGGAGCAGCCGGTGCCTGGCCTGCCGCTGACCGTGGGTGTGGATGATGGGAGCGGATTCTCGTTCGCAACGCTCGCGGACGACGACGGCGATGGTCTCGTCGAACTGCCGCGCGGACCCGTTCCCGGACGCCTGGCGCTGGGTGTTACTCCCGCGGCCGGCCACATTCCTGGCTGTGATATCTGGGACTTTACGAGCAACGGCGTTAGCCGCGCATCGGTTCCGCTGTTCATCAATGCGCTGGCGAATGAATCGGTGGGCGTCGATTTCGGTGTGCTGATGTCCCCGCCCCTTGCGCTCACGCCGGGTCAGCGCTTCACAATTACGAATGGCATCTTTCCCGAATGGCCGGGCATCCGACTCGTTGATGAGTCGAGCGCTCGAGACCTTGAAGCGTTTGTCCGCGAAGTGGATTCGCTGCCCGGATTCAATGGGGAGGTGATCGTGAGCAACACGACGGTTCATTTCACGCTGGTGCCGGAGCCGAACGGCGTCGCGCTCGCGACGAGCGGCTTGATCGCTTTGGGATACTTGCGCCACCGTCGGAACCGATGCGGCCGGCTAGACGCCGCAGGCGCAGCGAGCGCTAGTTCGGTGAACGCAATTGCTGCGTTGTCGATCACCACTGGGTTCCTTCGCGACCAACGTCTGTTTTATGCGGGCCGCCGGGCATTCTTCGCGCTTGCCGTCACCGCCGCGTTGTTCATCCCAGCGGTCGGCAGCGCACAAATCGCCCGCTCGTGGAACACGGGCAACGGCGTTTGGTCGGCTGACAGCAATTGGTCGCCGATTGGGGTTCCCCAGTCGAACGACTCCGCGCGGATCGGTAATCTGCCGGCCGCCGAGAATGACGTCGTCACTTTGGACATACATGACACCGTCGCCGAGGTTCAGCTCACCGATGGCATGACTCTCAATACGGCCGGCAATGCTCTCACCGTCCTGGGCGACACACTGGTCTCCGGATCAAACTTGGTTTCGGATCAACGGTTCCCGTCGCGGCTGTTTGTGGATCGCGGCACTTTGATACATGACTACGTAACCGATAACCTGACCGTGGCTGACGGCGGCGCCGTCCAGCTATTCGACGGCGGAATCCTGCGGATCGACGACCTGTTTAGCATCGACTCCGATTCCGGCCTCTTCGGCGAGGGCGTCGTGCAGTTTATCAGTAGCGGAACCGTACTCGCCAACAACGGCACGATTCAGCCGACAGTAGGGGGCATGACCCTCGATGCGTTTGAATTTTTTGGCGTCGGTCAGCTCGACTTGGACGGTGTCACTGGCAACGGTCTGCTGGACCTTACTACTTCAAACTTGGATGGCACCGCTTTTCCCACTCTAACGATCGACGGCGGGACCTTGCTCGATCCATTCGACGGCGAAATCCGCATGGCCACGGGGGCGCTTCTCGCCATGAACCTCGACGATCCGTGGTCAGTAGGTCCAAACGGCCTCATCCGCATCGTGGATGGAATCACCAGCCCGGCGCGGATCACCGGCGCCGATGTGTCGATCGGCGGCCGCGTGTTCATCACCGGTCCCGATGGCTATCTTCGGATCGTATCCAATGCCACACTCGCGCCGTCGATCGATGCGGAGCTGCGTGAAGATACCCGATTGCAGTTGACTGGCGACGCCGACGTTGAAGGTGGCATGTTTACGATCGCGGAAAACTCCGTCATCGAGTTCGACGGGCCGACCACCATCCGAGGAGGCACGTTCGAGTCGGAAATCACGCACGCATTTGATCCCAGCGTCGTGCTGAATGGCAACACCGTCTACCGCGGCGAGGTGACATTCGCCGGCCATGCGCGGCAAGTGGGCGATGCGACCATCGCCGCCAACACCGTTATCGACGCGGAGATTTTCGACATGGATGGCACCGGCGGGACCATTTGGACCGTCAACGCCACGGCAACGATCAACACCGACCGGATCGAAGTCGGGACGGCGCCGAATGCTTCGTTCGAAGGCACGATTACCGTGGGCGGTCCGCTGACAGCGCGACTCAGCGTCAATCTCTCCGATCCTGACGAATTTTGGACGATATGGCCCATCGCAATAAATCTGCAACATTGGCCTGGACAAGTACATAATATCATGGGACAAGGCGCGCGCCATGAGCGTAGGCGCCTATTCGACG